>CAYWSM010000424.1:0-15151 GCA_964460935.1 uncultured Terriglobales bacterium
CTCCAGCACTTCCCATTGCGCATCGGTAAGATCCATGCCCGTGCTGGTCGCAGGCTTCGCTCAGAGCTGCCTCCTCTATCGCATGCTCTCCATCGCAAATCAACTCTTCCCCATCAACTTCTATTTATGAGATGGGTTCTACTTGTTTAGTTCCATCACCACAACTCTCCCATCGGAGTGAAAGCTTCCGCCGGTCGCGGTTTTTGCCTGCTGGACCGGATCTTTGGGGAGCGCATACGTGCTCGCCACTACGCCGCCGCCTTCTGTCAGCGACGCCTTCACGAAATCGCGCTCATCATCCACGTTCGGATCGATATGATGTGTAACATTTCCGTTCCGTTGATCTTTTTCAAATCCTAGATCGTGCGTCGCAGCGCCGACCCAAACGTCCTGCCCATTGATCTGGAATGGAGCTTTCCAGATACGGAGATGGTGCCGGGTCTGAACTACGGTGACCGGTTCAGCGCGCGCCATGCCATAGTCCTGCGGACGCCCGTACAGATACAACTCGCTCATCGGCATCTCGAGATAGGTCTGCTTTTGCACGGTGGACAGAATTGCATGCAGAACCGCTTCCTGTTTCGTGCGATCGGCCTGCACCCATCCACCGTTGGCGAAGGCATCAAGCACCTGCTGTTGCGAGCCGATCAGGATGAAGTTCACCATGTCTCCGGCACCGCCGGCTTGGTCGGTAACTCGTCGCGGAATCTTCTCCAGCAACGCAGCATCGAACTTCAGTTCGACAGTTCTAGCGGCATTGGCGCTTGCGGGCGTCACCTGTACGGTCGCCTTGTATTTGCCGACAAACGACTCGTTGGCTCCGACGTTTACGCCCAGATACAACTTGCCCGGGCGCGTCACCGTGAACTCTTTCTTCGCCCCTACAAGGAACGGCACCACCGCCGCATTGTCTCCAATGCGCGCGATCAGGGCACCTCTCCCGGCATTGTTCAAGGGAAGCGACTGCATCACATCGCGCCACGTTCGTTCCAGACCCTCCGGTCCGATGTTCTGGAGTTGGCCAAGCTGTAATGAACCGCCGCCGGTGATGATGACCTTGTCTCCTGGATTCACAGTGATATTCGTGTCCTGCCATTGCCCGGAGCCGGAGACCGAGAAAGCTTTCGCAGTGGCGACCGTGCTTGCAACTGCCTTTTGTTCTTGTTTTGGAACAGCCGCAGGCGTGAGCTGGAGTTGCGAAAACGCAAGAAGAGGCCAAATCAGAAGGGAAGCGATGGCGTCGGCACGTCGCGACATAGCACTACGAAAAGCCTAGCCCCAGATTGCTTGTCATGCAACCAGCGAGGGTATACTCGCACGATATGTCAGCGATCATAGCCATGCTCCGCGGCGTAAACGTCGGCGGCCATAACAAGATCAAGATGGACGCCTTGCGCTCGCATTGTGAAGGCCTGAAGTTTGAAAACATCCAGACGTATGTCCAGAGCGGCAACCTGGTATTCACATGCAAGGGGCACAAACCCGAAAGAACAGCGCGTCTTGTCGAGGACGCCATCGAGAAACAGCACGGCTTTCGTCCCGCGGTGATCCTGCGAAATGCCGCCGAAATGCGTGAAGTGATTGTGCGCAATCCCTTTGCAAAACGTAAGAATCTCGATCCTGCCAAACTGGCGGTGATCTTCTTTACCGATGAACTGACTCCCGACGTCAGGAAACAACTGGAAGCCATCAAAGTCGGCCCAGAAGAACTGAAAGCTCATCCGAGAGAACTTTATATTTACTTTCCCGATGGCATGGGTCGTTCCAAGCTTCCTGCGGCCATTGAGCGCCTGATGAAAAAGACAGGAACCGCTCGCAACTGGAACACCGTCACCAAGCTGATGGAAATGGCCAACCAGATCGAAACTCAGAGTTGACCATCACATCACCTCTTCCTGTGACTTCCTTGAACTCCCTGCGATATCATCAAACAGATATGTCCGAAACCCCGGCTAGCCCCGCAGTTAAGACAAAAGCTGTTCAGCTTCACGACTTCCAGACCGACGACGCTCGTCTGCAGCCCATCTATGAAAAGATCATCGCCCGCGAGCGCCTGAATGGCGACGACGCCCTTGCGCTTTATCAGTCGAAGGACATCCTCGCCATTGGCTGGATGGCGAACCACGTCCGTGAGCGGATGCACGGCGACAAGACGTACTTCAATGTCAATCGCCACATCAATCCGACCAACGTATGCGTCGCTTACTGTCGCCTGTGCGCCTTTGGCCGGAAGAAGGACGCTCCCGGCGCGTACACGATGGCTTTGGAAGAGGCATTCCAGACGGCGGCATCCGGCTATTCCGAGGCGGTCACAGAGTTCCACATCGTTGGCGGATTGCATCCCGATCTTCCATTCGAATACTTTCTTGACCTCACCCGTGGGTTGAAGGAACGCTTTCCACAGGTTCATTTGAAAGCATTTACGATGGTCGAGGTAGCCTTCCTTGCGAAGCGTGCCAAGCTCAGCATTCGCGACACTCTGGTGGCGATGAAAGAAGCCGGAGTCGATTCGCTCCCCGGCGGCGGCGCCGAGATATTTGCCGAGCGCGTGCGCCACATCATCTGCGACCACAAGATCGACGGCTCGCAGTGGCTTGAGACAGCGAAGATCGCACACGAGTTGGGATTGAAGTCAAACGCGACTATGCTCTACGGCCACATCGAAAGCGATGCAGACCGCGTTGACCACCTGCTGAAGCTTCGCGATTTGCAGGACCAGACCAGCGGATTCCAGACCTTCATCCCTCTGGCCTTCCATCCGGACAACACCCCGCTTTCACATCTCCCATGGACGACGGGCTTCACCGACATTAAGCAGATCGCCGTGTCCCGCCTGGTGCTCGACAATTTTGCGCATATCAAGGCGTACTGGCAGATGATGACACCGAAGATCGCGCAGATCTCCTTGCGTTTCGGTTCGGACGACCTCGACGGCACCGTGATTGAAGAGAAGATCTATCACGACGCCGGCGCTGAAACACCACAGGGTATGCGCCGCCAGGAACTCGTGCGCCTGATCACCGAAGCCGGTCGCGAACCAATCGAGCGCGACACGCTCTACCGTCCAGTCACCCGCACCGAGACAACCTTCACGGTTGCCGTCTAATTTGCGACCCACACCGCCTTTCACGGCAGGTGTGGGATTTCGCACTATCCGAGGTGCTAAACTCAGCGGTTCATAATTCGGAGGACCGCTTTGCTATCTCGGCTTCGCTTCGTCGTTTCCTTCCTTGTTATTGCTGCCTTGCCGCTGTTCGCTCAGGACACCACCAATGCTCAGTGGGACAACTTCGCAAACGAAGTCTTGCAGAAGACGGGCGTTCCCAGCGCATCGGTAGCTGTGGTGCGCGATGGCAAGATTGTTTACTTGCACGCCTACGGTTACGCCAACCTGGAAAACAAAACTGCGGCGCAGCCCAACATGCGGTACAGCATCGGGTCCATCAGCAAGCAGTTCACGGCGGCGGCAATCCTTCTATTGCAGGAGCAAGGCAAGCTCTCTCTTGACGACAAAGTCGCCAAGTGGCTTCCGGACCTGACCGAAGCGAACAACATCACCATCCGTCAACTGCTCTCGCATACGTCGGGGTATCAGGACTATTGGCCGCAGGATTACGTGATGCCCGAGATGTTACAGCCCACGACTGTTCAACATATCCTCGATAAGTGGGCCAAGATTCCGCTCGATTTTCAGCCCGGCGCCAAGTGGCAGTACAGCAACACCAACTATGTGATTGCCGGAGTGATCGTCGAAAAAGTTGCCGGCAAGCCATTACTCGATTTCCTACAGGAAAAAGTATTTGGTCCACTGCAGATGAAGACTGTCACCAACACGGATCAGGCGAAACTTCCGCCCAGCGATCCGACGGGTTACATGCGTTATGCGCTCGGACCATTGCACCCGGCGCCAAAAGAAGGGAAGGGATGGATGTTCGCTGCCGGTGAACTCGCCATGACCGCCGAAGATCTCGCGCGTTGGGACATCTCGATGATCAATGAGACGATTCTGAAGCCGCAGTCATACCGGCAAATGGAAACTGACGTCCTACTCGCGAACGGAGCCGGAACACATTACGGTCTGGGCGTTGATGTCGCAACGCGTGGTGGTCATCGCTACGTTGCTCATAGCGGAGAGGTCTCGGGTTTCGTTTCGCAGAACATTGTGTTTCCAGATGATCATGCTGCCGTTACCGTGCTGACCAACCAGGATGCGATTGGCGCTGCATCGCAGATCGCGGAGAAGATTGCAGGAACGTTCTTTGTGCCTACTGGTGGTGAGACCGCAAAAGCGAACGATATTGCGAAGCAGATCTTCACGTCGTTGCAGCAAGGCAAGGTTGACCGTTCGTTGCTGACGTCCAACTGCAACGCTTATTTTGATGAGACTGGTTTGCATGATTACGCCAGCAGCCTTGGTCCGCTCGGGAATGTGCAGGATTTCACGTTAACCAGCGAGTCGTTGCGTGGAGGCATGGTCCACCGGTCATACGGTGTGAAACTCGACAGCCGCTCTGTATCGATCAACAGCTACTGGATGCCCGATGGGAAACTTGAGCAGTTCATCGTAACGCCAAGAGACTGATAACTCACCGGTATACTTTACGTGTTGTCCGCGATACTCTGAAAGAAAGCTATCCCAGGGAATCGTATATGACACAATTGGACCCGAGCGGAATCGAGAACCGACGATTCGAGCGATTTGACGTGGATTGTCGCGTCAAGGTGGTTCGCAAGCACTTCGGCAGTACGACTGTCCATTTCGGAAGAGCCAGCAACATCAGTGCTGGGGGCATTATGCTTGTCGTGCCGGTCGATCTGGAAGGCGGCGAAATCATTGACTTGGAGTTCAGCATTCCGCATTCGAGCGAGATCATCCAGGTGCGTGCCGTGGTGCGCCACCGCTTTGGGCAGTACAGCTACGGGATCGAATTCCGGGAGATGGCGGAGCAAACGCGGCAGTCGGTAATTCGCATGTGCGAGACGCTCAGCGTTCTCTAAGTCCTACTCACGGTCGGCTACTTAACGCTCGCCATTCCGATCATGAGGTGATTTTCCTGCACAAACCCCAGTGCAAGTCCATGTGTCAGCGGATATTCTGTGCAATTTTGAAACCATACGAAGTCCAATCCCGGCAGGGAGTTGCGGGCGAAATCGAGCTCTGCCGAAGCAACACCAAGGCGGGGCCCTTGCTTCTTACAAAACAGGTGTAAAATCCCCTTATCAGAAGGTGGGCGGGCAGGATGGATGTCCTGCAGTTGAGGGCAGCGAATGAATGTCCACATTAGCTACAAAGTCCCTAAATCTCCCGACCTTGAAAAACAAATCAACCAAAACATAGAAAAACTCCGCAGGCGCCTGCAGGTGTTTCGGCCGGATCTCATTCATCTGCACGCGATTGTGGATGAGCATCAGGCTCGCACGGGTTTCGACGTGCGCCTCGATTTGCGGCTGCCGTCGGGCGATCTTGCCTCGCGTGAGCAGGCCAAACTTGTGGATGGCGCGATCAAAGGCGCTTTCGATGACTTGATCGAGCAGGTCTCGAAACATAAGGATCGTCTGCGCGCGCACCACAAATGGCCTCATCGACGTAGAGCGAGTAAAACCCGGCCCGTGTCACAGGTTCCATTTGAGGAGACATTGGCGGCAGTTCAGCCTCCTTCTGCTTCTGAAGAAGACATCTCCAGCTACGTGAATGCGAATCTCGCGCGTTTGCAGCGCTTCATTGAACGGGAACTTCGCTTCCGTGAGAACAATGGAGAGTTGCGCCCGTACCAGATTTCATCGAGAGAGGTGATTTCTGAGGCAATCGCCAACGCGCTCTCACGCGAGGACAAACCGGAGAAGCTTGCACTGGAACCCTGGCTCTATGGACTAGCGCTTCGTGCCATGCACGAGTTGGCATATCGGACCGACGAGGACGAGAACTCGGTGCATCTGGAGGAGCCTGCGTGGGGACGTCGGGATACGACTATGAATCAAGACAGCGATGAGGCGGTCATGCAGTTCCATCAGCCTGACGAGTCCGTCACGGAAGAGAACCTGATTCCGAATCGCGGCGTCGCGACACCGGAGGAGTCCGTTGCTTCCGACGAAATGATTCACATGATCGAGAACGCACTCGTAGGGACAACTCGCGAAGATCGCGAAGCTTTTCTGCTTTATGGAATCGAAGGTTTTACTGTGGATGAAATCTCTGCTATCAGCAGCAGGCCGGGTGACGCTGTACGCAAGTCGATCAAGACAGCCCGTGAGCACTTACGCAAGAACCTGCCCACTCCTGGGGCAATGAAGGACAAGCTTCTTCAGAGCACCAAGATCGCATAACTAACAAACAAAAATATCCAAGGCAAGGAGGGGTGAATGATAACTCGCGATACTATCCGCGAACTGGCCAATTTTCAGTCTCCGGAGGGAGATGCGGTCACGTTCTATTACCAGCCGAATACTCCGCAAGACAAATCCCACCGCCAGGAGGCAATTCTCGTCAAAGATCTTGTCAAGGAAGCGATGCATCACGCCGAAAGGTCCGGAAAGAACGGATCGGTTCGCGCTGACTTGAGCCGTATTCTTGAATTGTCTGAGCGCTTACATGGAAACCAGGGCAAGGCAAAGGCCGTGTTTGCGTGTGCCTCAAAAGATTTCTGGCGCGAATTTGACGTTCCGGCCCGGGCGTTCAACAGCACCAATCTGCAATTGAATAATCGCTTTCACCTGACACCGATGGCGACAGTGTCGGAATCGTTGCAGAAAACCTGTGTCTGCCTGGTTGATCGCAGCAAGGCGCGGTTTTTCGAGATGGACGGCGACACCATCACCGAAAAAGACTCGATCACCGATGAACTGATTCGTGGCCGTAGTTATGGCTTCGAGGGCTACGATGCCGGTCACGTCGAGCGCAGATACGAGAACGATGCGATGAACCACTTTAAGCGTGTGGGTGATCGGTTGCTCGAACGGTATGGATATGACAACTGCGACCGCATTGTCATCGGGTGCCGCGAAGACACATGGACGCACTTGGAGCGTCACCTGCACCCATATGTAAAGCAGCGCCTTGTCGGACACGTGGTTATGGATCCGGCAACTCAATCTCTCGACGAAATCAGACAGCAGGCGATGAAGCTGCTGCAACATAACCGTGAGAAACGCCGCAGCGAACTCCTCTCTGAGGTCCTCGACGAGGCTCGGGCAAACAATCGTGGAGCTCTGGGCCTGCGCCGTGTGCTGCGTTCTCTCGAACAGGGCGAAATTCAAAGTCTATTGCTGGGCGAAGGCTTCAGCGGCGAGGGGGTCGAGTGCGGCAATTGCGGGCACCTTGACATGCGGATAGTACACAACTGTGCCGTATGCGGGCAGAAAACGCACGAGATCGACAACATCGCCGATGCCTTGATCGGGCGTGCTCTTCGTGGTGGCATTGAGATTGTCCATATTCCCGCCAACGAAGAGTTTCAGAAAGCCGGAAATATCGGTGCTCTGCTTCGTTTCCGCGCCGAACGCAGTATTGGCGGACGTCTCGCCTGACGACGTCTTTCCGATTCGAAGGGGCGCCGTTCGCGGCGTCCCTTTTGTATTCGTGTAAACCAGAAGGCAAGAATCGCGTCCATTCAGATCAGCGCGAACGTTTAACGGTTAGCGCCTCTGGATGAGGCACAGATGTCGTACGACTTAGTTCTTGGATTACTTACGGCTGCGTTTCCGGTGATGGGGTTCGTCCTTTTCTTAATCTTCTGGAAACTGTCCCGCAACGACGTGAAACCCGACCCCATCTACGATCCAGCGCCCACCAAGCATTGATGAGCCTCCATTTACCTTCTACGAAATGTATTCGCGGATGTATTCGTCAGGTGAGTTGACGAGTTTATAAACTGACCCGTCGAAGATGATCTTGCCATCGCGCAGAATAAGAAAGCTCGATGGCGCCTGGATATGGCTCCCAGGCGGAATCGGTTTCATCTTGTTTTCCTTCTCATCGAAGTAATGCGAAGCCATGGTAAAGGTGTCGGGCAGGCGATGGGTCACCATCAGCGCACTGGTGTGGTACACGTCTCGCTGCTTTACCAGCAGTTCGATGATAGTTGTTGACGTGACCGGATCAAGTCCAGCCGTCGGTGAATCGTATAGAAGCACTTCCGGATGCGAAATAATTGCGCGTGCAATAGCCACGCGGCGTCGCATGCCGCCGGAAAGCTCCGAAGGGAACTGGTCAACCGTCTGTTCTAGTTCTACGAACCGTAACGCCTCGCGTACCCGCTGCTCAATCTCCTCTGGAGGCACGTTTTCCTCAATCAGGCGGTAGGCGACGTTCTCTCGTACAGTCAACGAGTCAAATAGCGCACTTTCCTGGAACACCATCCCAACCTGCCGTCGCAGGTCGAACAGTTCTTCTTCCTTCATGCTGTTGACGTGATGACCGAGCAGGTAGATATCTCCGCGATCCGGCCGCACCAATCCAATCGCCATCTTCAGGATGGTGCTTTTCCCCGAACCGAGGACTCCCAGCAGCATCTTCGTTTCGCCGCGAGTCAACTCGAACGATACGTCGTCGAGCACCACGTTCTCGTCGAACGCAATCGAGACGTGGTCGAAGATGATGGTCTTGTGGACGGTCTCGCCCGCAGGAGGCTGTGGCATCGGATTGGTGAGGAGCGACATCAGTGCACGTGCATGATGGCCATCAGGAATTTGCTGACGAAGAAGTCAACGACCACGATCAGCACGTCGGCGACAACCACAGCTTGCGTAGTTGCTCGACCTACACCCTGAGTACCGCCTTTGGCGAACATTCCGAAATAGCAGCCAATCGTCGATATGATGAAACCGAACAGCAAAGGTTTGAACAGGCCCATGAATACATCAGCAAACTGCAGGGACTGCCACGCCGTTGACCAGTACTGATTACTGTCGAGACCCAGCACCAGGCGAGCAATTGTCCAACCTCCACACAGCCCCACCAAGTCTCCAATAATCGTTAGTATGAATAGCATGAAGATGCTGGAGATCACTCGGGGAGTTACCAGCTTCTTACTAGGATCGGTTCCCAAGGCTCGCATGGCATCGATCTGCTCGGTAACTTTCATCGACCCGAGTTCGCTGGCCATGCCGGATGAGTTCCGGCCCGCGACCATCATCCCAGTCAGCAGGGGTCCTAGTTCACGCACCATCGACAGGCTGACGAGTTGTCCCGTCAGTGATAGAGATCCAAACCGTTGCAGCGTATTCGAGCTTTGCAGAGCCAGTGACGCGCCGATCGAAAAGCCCGTCATGATCACGACCGGCAACGATCCCACTCCCATCACATCGGCCTGCATCAGGGTTTCATTGAGATACCGGGGACGTCGGAAGATGTTCGCAATCGACTGCGCAGAAAGGAGGGAATAGTCCTGAACGGCTTGGAGATACTCTTTGACAATATCTGTCGGCGAACGAAATTCCATGGTTCGGGGTTGCCGGACTGCTGGATTGGCTGCAAGGCACTATAACAGAACAAGATAGGAACCACGAAGGATGAAGTGCGGCGGGAAACTGCGTGCAGGATTATCGAGCCTGCACGCTATCGTGTGTTAGTGCGGCCTCCGCTTCGGAAACGGTGGCGTAAAACTGAAATAGCTTGTCCACGTTGGTAACCGACAGAAACTGCTTCACTCGATCGGGAACCGCAGCCAGTGCCAATTTGCGCCCATTCCTGGAACGGTGTACGTGCGCGTTTACCAGCGACCCGATCATCGACGAGTCCATATAACTTACTTCCGTGAGGTCAAAGACAAGAATCGCAGATTGGTCATTGCGCCACGCATCCTGGAACCGGAATAGATGTTCGAGGACCATGGGGCCTTTGGCCGCAATTACAGTTGAGTCGGCGACGCTCCCCGGGCGCACGTTCAGCTCGAAGTCTCGGGTATCTACCATGTGCTCGTTCGCTCCTGCTCACACTTGTAACGTCATCCTTATAGTCACAGCAAGAGTTCGAGCGTTGATTTAATCGAAAATTAACAAAAGGTGCAGATTTTATGCTCGCGCGGGATGCAGACGCGACAGCAATGCGGCTTCCGCTTCTTCCGGGTTCTTATACATCCCGAACAGGGAAGTTACATGCGCCAGTTGCAGGATCTTCATCGCATCCCCATTCACGCCGGCAAGCGCCAGCGTCTTGCCCGTCCGCACTCGCGTGACATACGCATGCACCAGGAAACCGATCGCTGCTGAATCGAGATATGAGAGCTTTGCCAGATCGAAGATCAGCACCGGCTCTATCCGTGACATACAGATATCCTGGATCTCAACTAGATGATCGAGTACCAGAGGCCCCGTAATCGAGATGATGATCGTGGCCGGATTCTCTCCCGGCCGTACCTGTACGGCAAAGTCCAAGCGGTGTGCGCGATGAGCCATCTTCTTCGTTCTACCGTGCCCTTTAAGATTCGACAATCGGCCAAATGGACATTGACGCCCGAGTTAACGATCTATTTTCTTAATCGCGCGTCCGTTTCCTGATTTCGATATTAAGCCGCTTGATCTTCTGGTTCAGCGTTGACAGCGGAATTCGGAACTTCTCCGCCGCTTCAGTCTGGTTCCAGTTGCACTTCTCCAGCATATCGACAATCAGGCGCCGTTCGCATTCCTCAACCAATTCGAACAGGGAAGCGTCAGGCCGATGTTCCAGCAATTGTAAACCCGCGGTGCGTCCTACGATATTATCCGGCAGCAAATCGACCCCAATGGTCGACCCCGAGCTCAATACTACCGCCCGTTCCATTACATTTTCTAGCTCGCGAACGTTGCCGGGCCATGAATAATCCATCAGGCAGCGCAACGCCTCCGGCGAAATCTGTGCTACCGGCCGTTCGTTCTCCGCCGCAAACTTTTCGAGGAAATGCCCCACCAGCAGCGGAATATCCTCTTTTCGGCTGCGCAGTGGCGGCAAATCGAGAGAGATCACATTCAGGCGGTAAAACAGGTCTTCGCGGAATTTTCCTTCCTTCACCATCTGCCGCAGATCGACATTCGTGGCGGCAATGATGCGCACATCCACCTGGATCTCTTGCACGCCGCCGAGGTGCATAAACTTCCTGTCCTGGAGCACACGCAGGATCTTTGCCTGCGTCTCCATACCCATGGTGGCAATTTCGTCCAGGAATAGCGTTCCGCGATCCGCGATCTCAAACAGGCCCTTTTTCGACGCCACGGCGCTCGTAAACGCGCCTTTCACGTGGCCGAAGAGGGTGGACTCCAGCAAATCCGTCGGCATAGCGCCGGTGTTGACCGGAACGAATGGACGATCCTTGCGCGGCGAATTCATGTGGATCGCCTTGGCAATCAGTTCTTTGCCCGTTCCGCTCTCGCCCTGCAACAACACCGTTGACCGGCTCGGCGCCACTTGTCCAACCAGATCGAAGATTCGCAGCATCGGCTCGCTCTTGCCGATGATGTTCTCGAAGTTGTAACGCTGCTTGAGCGCGCGCTTGAGCTGGATGTTTTCTTCTTCCGCTTTGCGCCGCGCTACTGCTGCCCGGATATCCGCCAGCAGTTTCTCGTTATCCCATGGCTTTTGGACGAAGTTGGTCGCTCCCCCTTGCATCGCCAGCACCGCGTTCTCCACGGTGCCATACGCTGTGATGAGGATTACGGCCAGTGCAGGATCCCGATCTCGAATCTCGTGCAGAATCTCCAGACCATTGCGGTCGGGAAGTGCCAAGTCCAGCAGAATCAGATCAAACGGCTGCTCGGCGATCTTGTTAAGACCTTCCTCGCCAGTCTCAGCCGTCTCGACGCGGTAATCTTCCATCTCCAGCAACGTCTGGAGCGATTCGCGAATGGCCACCTCATCGTCGATGATCAGAATCGACGCCGTTCCGGTTCCTTCAATCATGTGGGGATGCCGTGCTATCACAGCCGACTCAGACATTTACAGCCTTTCTCATCAGCGGGAAGTCGAGATAGAAGGTCGTCCCCTCACCGACCCTGCTCTCCACCTGAATCTTTCCCGCATGTTCCTGGATAATCCCGTAAGTCACCGACAATCCTAATCCTGTTCCTTTGCGTCCTTCGCGCCCGCCATTCTTCGTCGTGAAGAACGGATCGTAAATTCTCTGGATATGCTCTTGCGCAATCCCGCTTCCAGTATCGCAGACAATCACCCTTACGCCGTCGCCATTCTTCGTGCTGACGCGCAAGGTACCGCCACCCGCCATCGCATCCTTAGCGTTCAGGAACAAATTCAGGAACACCTGCTGCAGCTTGCCCGAATTCCCGTGGATCAATGGCAGATTGTCCATCAGCTCCTGCTGCACCTTCACCTGCGATGTCTTAAATTGATGTTCCAGCAGCGCCAGCGTTTCATGAATGATCTTGTTCAGATCGACGTCCGTGAACTCTGTTCCACTCGTGCGCGAGAAGTTCAGCAGCGAATTGACAATTTCAGATGCACGGAACGTCTGCCGGGTAATCTTATCGAGGAGTGAGGCCTTCTTTTCGTCGCCCGTAAGTTGTTTCTGCAACATCTGCGTATACGACGAAATCACCGCCAGCGGGGTATTCACCTCGTGCGCCACGCCCGCCGCCAGTAGGCCTATCGACGACATCTTTTCCGCCTGCGACAGTTGCGATTCCAACTCGATTCGTTCCGTGATGTCGTCCACGATAATCAGACGCCCGATTACATTGAACTGCTTCGTCACCAGTGGCGCGATAGCGACATTCGTTACGCGCGTATCGCCCGCAGGCGTCGTCATCCGGAACTTATACAGATTGTGGATCCCCGGCGTCTGCCGCACCCGATAGAATTCCTGCGCGAAATTCGCCGGGAAGACCTCCGCGATGGGACGCGCCAGCGCCTCACTGCGCGGAGTCGCAAACATCACTTCCATCTGCGAATTCCAGAACTCGACGCGATCTTCCAGATCGACCGCCAGCACGCCGACGCTGATCGACTCCACGATGTTCTCGTTGAAGTCCTTAAGCCGCTCGTACTCCACGACCTTCTGTTGCAGCGACGCGTACAATCGCGCATTCTGGATCGCGATCCCGATGTACCCCGCGAGCGTCTCTAGCAGCTCGACATCTTCGCTCGACAGGAAGTCCCCATCCTGCGTCTTGCCCAACCCGAGCACCGCGATCGTCTTTCCCTGTACCGTACAGGGAATGAAGTAATTCAAATCCAGCTTGCCGATCGTGTGTTGCGCTCCCGGCGTCTCTCGTACCACTTGGTGCGTGTTGTCGAAGAACAAATGTCCGGCGGCGTCTTCTGGACGCTGCACCGTCAGGAAGCTGAGGTCAAGATTTCCGGTATCAGTGATTCCAAACGATTTCGCCAGTTCGAACCGGTTCTCTTCGTCCTTGATCATGAAGATCGCCATGCGCGCAACGAGTAATGTGCGCGACAGTCGATCCACGACCGAGCTCAGCATCCGATCGACATCCATCTGCGAGCTCAGGTCGCGGCCAAACTCGATTAGCGTCCGGCGGTAGTCGTAACGCTTGCGATAGAAGAAGCGATCCAGCTTTTCTTGGAACCAGTTCTTCATCGGATCGGCCAGCAGCGCCGTGACGATGATCGCAGCCACCAACCCCGCCGGACCGGCGCTCGGCAGATTCTTGTGTACGATTTCGGCCGCAAGTCCGACCACGCCGAAGTAAACGCCCGCAATCGCCGCAGCAGCCAGTGTATAGGCCATACCGCGCTTAAAGATCAGGTCAACGTCCATCAACCGGTAGCGGAAGATGGCGTAGCCAAACGTCAGCGGCAGGAATACCAGGCAGAGCACCGAGATCTTCATCAGCGTCGTCGGTGCGCTGCCCTGCATGTACGGAATGACGTAAAAGAGCGTGAAGGGAATGACGGCCAGTGTCGTTCCGCGCGTCACCCACTTCATTTGCTGCCGCAGGATTGGAGTTTCCGCACGGCGATAGCTATGCCATAGAACCGCCACCGCTCCGACGAAGTACGCCGCCAGGTAACTCATCTCCACGCGGTCGAGCGTGAAGCGCAGAATTTCGCTCGGCTCCAACCATGCGACCGTCACTGCGTGCAGCGCTATCAGCACAAGCCCGGGTACATACAGGATCGGAGCCAGCCATCTCCGCTCTCGGATAATCCGCTTCGGCTCTGGGAACGTCAGTACGAAATGCAGGAACAATGCTGGCTGGAAAATCTCGGCCACGATGTTCGACCACAGAATGATCCAGTCAAACAGGTTCAGCTTCCCGGTGTAATGGAACGAATAAAAGATGAACGAGAACAGGCAGAACAGGTAGAAGTGCGTCGCCCTTGGGGCAGTCCACCTTCGTAGCAGAACGTACAGTCCGATTCCCAGATAAATCAGCGCAATCAGCCGCAGGCCCGAGTTCAGGGACTTATCAACCGACCCGAGGATTACCCCCACATTCAGCGAAACATTGTTCCTGATCAGGGAGTAGTTGGCTTTCTGGTAAATCCCTGTGCGGAAGAGCTGGCGCGTGACTCCGCCGATGTTATGGACTGCAACATCGTTGACAGCGGTTACAATATCGCCCTTTTTGATACCGCCACGGGCCCCGGGACCCTCGGCATCCACCCGTTGAGCGATGAGACTCCCGTCTCTCTCTACCCACCAGACGCCGTCCGATGGGACCTCGAATCTGCCTTCGACCCGGAAGTTGTACCACGCGAAAACTGCCGCGGCCGCCGTCACCATGAACAGCACCACTGCAAGAAAACGGGCTTGGATGTCTTTTGTCATCGGGCGATGGCTTGTCGTGGCGGACCTCTCCCTTATTCCCGAAGTGTTCGCCACTTCTGGCTCTTGCAACCGATATGCCAGTTTTCCTGCCACTACCCTTTTGCTAACCCACTTAGTTCCTGTGACTTACATAATCGTATCAGCTTTATGAACAGGCGAATCCTGTTTTTGGAATTTTGCTATCGGAATCAGTAAGTCCTGAATACAACGTATGTTGCCGCTCCGGGATTTGGTATTCCACTATTCACAAATGCATAAGCCATTGCCACCGCTGCATTTTGCGCTTCGGACGAACTTTGTCCGCAGTGTAGAGTATTTTCCTTAAGGTTACCGATGCACCGACTCGTTCTTCGCGATCTGCCAACTGCCGCCATCGGCACCTTCCTGGCGCTGTTTCCTATTGTGAACCCGCTTGGCGGCGTTCCGTTCTTCTA
>CAYWSM010000425.1:0-4758 GCA_964460935.1 uncultured Terriglobales bacterium
GATTACCGCTCTGTAATCGGGGATGCCACCATGCGCCAGGAATTCTCGACAGCTACTTAGCTGCCTACAAAGCGTGCATAAAGACTGCGCGCGACCGCGGTATCGGTGGTTCCTTTGATGATCACGCGGCCGTCGGGGAAGAGCGTCATCTCGTAGGGCTCGCGCCAAAACTTGAGGACGAAATCGTTGTGCCGAACTTGCCCGTGAGGCGAAAGACGCTCCGTGAGTTCCTGGAAATCTATGGGACGCTGGCGCTCATGGATCTGAACCGAGTTGCGGCCGCAAAGCGTGATGTGCGGGCGGCTTTCGCCTGCCAGGTGGATGAACTTGCGTCGGTCGCAGCAACGGCAACCTTCGCGCGGGCGAACCGTTGATACCTCGGCGTGCTCGTTCGTCCAGACGTCGTAAGAAAGCAGAGTACGTCGCAACTTCGCCCGTGCGCCAACCAACAGCTTTAGTGCTTCTGTGGCCGATATCGAAGCCATCAGGTTAACCGCGCTGTTCAGGATTCCCGATGTGTCGCAGGTCTCAACCATGCCGGTAGGTGAATTGGGAAAGATGCAAGCTAGGCAGGCTGTTTCCCCGGGAAGAATGTTCATCGCTACGCCATAGCTGCCGACTGCGGCGGTGTAGATCCAGGGCAAACTGGCGTTGACGGCGTGATCATTGATCAAATAGCGGGTCTCGAAGTTATCGGTGCCGTCCATAACGAGATGGACACCCGAGAGCAACTCGGAAACGTTCACGGGTGTGAGGTCAGCGACCTGAGCTTCGACCTGCACTTCTGAGTTGAATGCCTTGATTTTTCGGGTGGCGGCGATCGCCTTGGGGAACGACTCTTCGGCATCGGCTTCGTCGAACAGGGTCTGTCGTTGCAGGTTGCTGGGTTCGACGTAGTCGCGATCGATGATACGAAGAAAACCCACACCGGCCCGGGCCAGCAATCCGGCCAGCGCAGAACCAGTTGCGCCGCAACCGACGAGCGCAACTCGAGATTGCGCCAAACGTGCTTGACCTTCGGGACCGATTGCACGAAAGAGCACTTGTCGCGAGTAACGTTCCTGAGCAGTGATAGTCATTCTTCGAAAGCAGCAACAACCATTATTATAGGATTCACTTTCAGCACTCGGCAGATAGAGCAAGTGGATAGCATACTTGGAAGGGAGAACATCGGACTGCGTTCCGGGTTCCTGAATGGAATGAGCCACTTACATTGTGATGCTGCATATGGGAGTGTAAATTCCTTGAAGCCAGGTACGACGGCCACGTAACGCGTGCGCAATCATTCCACTTTAGCGAGAGGCATCGCACTTTCGGCAGCGCTGCTGATGGTTTGTCTGGGAACTCTGGCCATGCCAGTTCCCGCCGCGAAGACTCAGGCGAACCAATCAACAGAGCCAGCCGTGCCGAACCTGCCTGCTCTCCGCAATTTGAATGTGTTTCAGGGGCTGCGCGTCGAATCCATCCGGCTCCGAGGCGTGCAGGAAGACTCACGCGTGATCGAGCAATTGCGCGATCTCATGGAGCAAAAAGCCGGCGAGCCTCTAGACCGCCTGAAGGTCAGGCGAACCGTGCAGGCTCTGTACGCGACAGGGCGGTTCTCCAACGTTCAGGTTGAGGCTGAGTCTCAGTCTCAGAATCCCAAAGAAGTGACGCTGGTCTTTGCGGTGAGTCCGAATTACTTCATCGGCTCGGTCACATCCCACGGCGCCCCGTCCAAGCAACGTCCCACGAATAGCCAACTAGTGGATGCCTCGAAACTCGAAATCGGCGAGGTGCTGACGAAAGGGAAGATCGAGCAGGCGATCCAAAGGATGCAGACGGTGCTGCAGGCGAATGGTTTCTACCGTGCCAGGATCGATGAATCGGAGAAGCTCGATGAAACTACGCACGTCGCTTCCGTTCTCTTCACTATCACTCCGAATGAGCCGGCACATATTGGAAATTTTGAGGTGCTTGGGGATTCGGGGCACACGCCTGCCGAAATTGCAAAGATCGCCGATATGGAACCGGGCCACACGGTAAACCAGGACCGTCTCACGAAGGCTTTGCAACGCCTGCGCAAGCTATACATGAAACAAAACCGGCTGGAGTCGCAGATAGCCTTTATAGATCGTAAATACCATCCGGATACCAACCTGCTCGATTTCGTTGTGAGGATCGAGCGCGGGCCTACGGTGGATGTGCGCATTGAAGGCGCCGATCTTGGCCGCGGCAAACTGAAGAAGCTGGTTCCGGTTTACGAAGAACACGCCGTAGATAACGATCTGCTGAACGAGGGACGCCGCAACATCCGCGATTACCTGCAGACCCAGGGCTATTTCGACGCCAAGGTGAACTTTAATCAGGATTTCACTGAGAACCAGGATCACTTAAACGTCATTTATGACGTTGATCGCGGCGAGAAACACGACGTCATGAAAGTGGACTTCGACATCAAGCCCGGGCAGTACATTGCCGCGTCGAAACTGCCTCCCTATTTCGAGGCTTCGGAACTGCAGGAACGCATCCAGGTGCAGTCGAAGACCTACGCCATGACGCAAGGACGCTTTCGGAATCTGTTCTCAGGGTTATCGCATGGACGCTTCAGCCAGGCGATGATGAGCGACGACATTGCGAATCTGACTGCTCTATACCGGTCCAGCGGATTCTTGCAGGTGAAGGTTGAAGGCGTAGTGGACAATAACTACCGCGGTCTGCCGGGAGATATGTCAGTTCTGTATCGTATCGACGAAGGTCCGCAAACGCGGGTTGGGCATGTCACCATTGAGGGTAACAAGGCATTCGACACGGACAGAATTCTGGGATTGATCAATACCGTGGAAGGACAGCCTTATTCAGAAGCCAACCTCGACAACGACCGCGACCTGGTGTTGAACCTTTATTTCGACCAGGGCTTTCCGGGAGTGCAATTCGACACCAAGGTACAACCGAGCCCGAGCCAGCCCAACAGTATGGATATAACTTACGTGATACATGAAGGACAGCAGTTCTTCGTCGATCGCGTAATCACCTCGAACCTCAACTACACGAGGCCTTATGTAGTTGACCGGCAGCTCGCGATCGAATCGGGCAATCCCTTGAGCCAAAGCCTGATGTCGAAGACGCAGGCGAACCTGTATGACCTGGGCGTCTTCAACGAAGTCAAGATGGGCGTGCAGAACCCGGACGGCAACGCCAAATACAAAGATGTGTTGCTGCAACTGCAGGAAGCGCGACGCTGGACCTTCAACTACGGATTCGGCCTGGAAGCCAGCACCGGACAGCCGAGCGCGTCGGATTGCCAGAGACTCGCCGAGCAAGGACAGAATTCGGTCGCGTGCAGCCAGGGGCGTTATGGAGTAAGCCCACGCGTTTCGTTTGGCGTAAGCCGGATCAATTTTCGCGGTGAAGCCCACACGCTTACTTTCCAGGGATCTGTCGGCCGTCTGGAACAGCGGGCTTTATTCAACGATGAAATAAAGAGATGGTTCGACAAGCCAAATTGGACATTCAGCCTTACCGGCTTCTACGACAATTCGATCAACGTTACGACCTTCACATCGGAAAGACTGGAAGGATCGCTACAGTTACAGCAGACGTACAGCAAGGTGAGCCAGTTTTTGTACCGTTTCACCTATCGTCGTGTGAAAGCAAGTAACGTGGTGGTATCGCCGGACCAGATCCCCGTTTACTCGGCTCCGGTGCGCGTAGGAATTCCCAGCTTCACATGGTTGCGCGACAAGCGCGACAACCTGATCGACACGCACAACGGAAACTTCACGAGCTTCGATGCCGGGGTTGCGTCAAAATATTTCGGATCGCAAGCAAGCTTCGCTCGTTTCCTGATACAGAACTCTACGTATCATCCGTTCAAACGGAAAACAGTAGCGGGCGAAAGCTCGATGTGGGTTTTTGCCCGCAATACACGCATCGGGATCGCCGAGCCATTTGCGAATACGGTGATCCCATTGCCGGAACGATTCCTCGCTGGCGGATCGAGTGCTCTGCGGGGCTTCGCTTTGAACCAGGCTGGTCCGCGTGACCTGCAGACCGGAAGTCCGCTGGGTGGAGACGCGTTATTCGTCAACAGCCTCGAGTTGAGGACGCCACCCGTGGCAATGCCATTCATTGGAGACAATCTGGGCTTTGTCTTCTTCCATGACATAGGCAACGTCTTTTCGGATACGACCGAAATGGCACACGGTCTGTTTCGGCTGTACCAGCCTCATTCAAATCAGTGCCGCACCGATCCGACGCAGTGCAATTTTTCATACATGAGCAATGCAATAGGGACGGGGATCCGCTACCACACGCCGATCGGTCCTGTGCGAGTCGATTTCGGTTACAACCTGAATCCGACTTCTTATCCGATCGCCGTTACCACCAATGGTGTGACCACGTACACGCCGGCAGAAACGCGCCGGCTGAACTTCTTCTTCAGTATTGGGCAAACGTTCTGATGAAACGCGTATTTGTCTTCGCGATGATCGTGTGCGTGATGTTGTTGCCGGCGCGCGCGGCGGACATCGTCGACCGGATCATCGCGATCGTGGACAACACGCCGGTGCTGCTCAGCGAGTGGGAGGAAGCATGGCGCTGTGAAGCGTTGCTGGCCAGCCGTTTGCCGGAATCGTACAGCGACACCGAGCAGAAGGATATTTTCAATCGGTTGGTCGATCAGGAGTTGCTGCAGCAGCAGATGCGCGGATACCTCTTACAACCGATTCCGGAAAGCGAGTTGGAAGCGCGCCTGAAAGAAGTGCGGACGCAACTCGG
>CAYWSM010000426.1:0-2404 GCA_964460935.1 uncultured Terriglobales bacterium
ACTTTGTCCGCAGTGTAGAGTATTTTCCTTAAGGTTACCGATGCACCGACTCGTTCTTCGCGATCTGCCAACTGCCGCCATCGGCACCTTCCTGGCGCTGTTTCCTATTGTGAACCCGCTTGGCGGCGTTCCGTTCTTCTACGCCCTTACCGCCAGCTACACGCCCAGTGATCGCAGTCGGGCGGCCCTGAAGACCGGTTTCTACGTCTTCGCTATCCTCGTTACGTTCTTGGCGCTCGGTCGCTTCGTTCTCAATTTCTTCGGACTTAGTCTTCCGGTCCTGCGGATCGCCGGCGGTCTTATCGTCGCCCACTCGGCCTGGAATATGGTCACCGGCACCGGACGCGTCACGCCAGCCGAAGGCGATGAAGCCGCCCACAAGCAGGACATCTCCCTCACGCCCATGGCGATGCCGATGCTCTCCGGCCCCGGTTCGATTGGAGTGGTGATGGGATTGGCATCCACCACCAACCACCTCCTGAGCTATGTCGGAATGATCTGTGGCATCGCTGCGCTCGGCGTGGTGGTATTCCTGTTTTTGCGTCTTGGCGGTCCGCTGGTAGCACGTCTCGGCCCCACGGCCGCTGGAGCCATCAATCGCATCTTCGGATTCATCATCCTGGCCATCGCCGTCCAGCTCATCTGGGATGGTCTCGCCGATTTCCAGTTCATGAAATAGCTCCCTCGGCGGGTCTGCCTTTTGCGATTTGCGATTGTTCAGGTTGAGGGTGTTAGATCGTTCAGGGCCATCCTGAGGAGGACGTTAGTCCAACGAAGGATCTTGCGCAAAAAAAGAAGACCTTCGCAATACACAAAGGCCTTTTCTAACTTACTCGTTACTTTTTGCTGCGCTTACTTTCCCAGGTAGCGAGATTTCCAGAGACCGAAACTCAAGCTGCCCAGCCCCAACAGGCCAAGCAATGGCAACGGGGAAGCGGTCTGCGGAAGATTCTGTCCACCTGCCGTACCCGCATTGTTCGTACCCGTTGTGCTGCTGCTCTGAGTGCCGGTTGCATTCTGATCAGCTCCGGCGTTACCGGCTGCGGCATTTCCATTTTGCTGGTTCTGGTTTTGGTCGTTGCCGCCAAACACGGATTTCACGCCTTCTTTCGCTTTGTTGTATCCGGTTTGTGCGCCCTCTTTCACCTTGTTGCCGGCGCCTGAGACCGCGCCCGAAACTCCGCCCTGAGCTTGATCGGCAGCATTCGAAGCGGAGCTTTGTGCCTGGTTCGCGCTCTGTTGAGCCTGGTCGGCCGCGCTCTGTGCCTGATTAGCGCTTTGCTGGGCCTGATCCGCGCCCTGCTGCGCTGCGGTTTGCCTGGCGCTCATGCCGATGGAGAAGCACATCAGCAACAACGCCAATCCTGAAGCTTTCAATATGCGCATTCGAGACCTCCTTGGTTCTCTCTTTGACTGGGTGGCGTGCAGTCTATTCCGCGTACGTGCACAGTGTGGAAAAAGTTGGTGCTTTTTCGACCTCTGACGCAGAAGGTCTGGCACAAGATGTCCGCGGCGGTAACAGGTGAGAGTCTGCGCTCTAGATACGTTGCTCGTTCAGGTCGTCCTGAGGAGGACGTCAGTCCGACGAAGGATTTGTGCTTTCAGTCCCGAAGGAATGAATGAGAGTAGCCCGCCGCTTTAGCGCAGGGTGAAAGTGGAACACCATCTATTTTGGAAACACAACAACATTCGATTCACGCTTGCCCATGAACTTGGTGTTTCCTGCATCTTGTAGCGACAGCGTGCGCGGATTTGAGAACCTGATTTCATCCATGGAGACCGGTGTTGATGAGGTGATCTTGCCCCGCAAATACATCGTAATTTTCTGCTGCTCCGAACCACTCGAACCGGATCACGCCGCTGAATGTAACGTCGCGCAAGTCGTATTCGCCCCCGGCATAGAGGATGTTAGGTTCTTGAAGGAGCAGTGAATACACTTCAATCCATCCAGCCACATGGGCCGGTGCTCAAAAGACTTGCCGACTTGCATCTCCGTAGGTGGCCGTATAGCGATGGTAGTCTTCGGAGTTGGCTGTTCCTGAGCACTCAACATCGCACATGCGAGAACACTGAGCATCACCGCATTCCTCATCTCTTACCTCCTGCTCTTGGACCAAAACATTATCTGCGCTCGCGGCACTCTAGAGGCGGAACGGTGTAACAGAGCGCTCTTGCAGTGATTAGGACGGATGTCGGATAACGTCGCTTCGTTCAGGTCATCCTAGGAGGACATCAGTCCGACGACAACAGCACTGCGTCCCGAAGGTGTCTGTGTCGTAACTCCGCAGGGATGAAGTTTTTGATGTTGACCGCCGGTAGTAGCGCGATATTCGGGCCGCGGCGGACGGTTTAGTTACGCGCCATGCGGGTGAGGTTGTAGGCGATCACGGCCATCATCCACTCG
>CAYWSM010000427.1:0-14693 GCA_964460935.1 uncultured Terriglobales bacterium
CCGAAAACACAAATGGGGAACCGCGGCCTAGTGATCTCGACTGAACGCAGCGTGCGCCGGATTTTGTATGTGGCTTACCCATTATTGCCGGTGAGCAACGAAAGCTGTGGCGGTGCCGAGCAGATGCTTTCCATACTCGAACATGAGATGGCTGCTCGCCGTTACATCACGACGGTTGCAGCGTGCTCCGGGTCACGCGCCAGCGGTGCGGTTTTTGCCACCGGGGACGAGGCGAAGCAGCCTGATAGCTTCGAGCCGCGCAACGCCGAACACGAAGCACGAGTGCTTGAGTTGATTCATCGTACCAGCGGATCACAGCCGGCGTTCGATCTGATCCACGACAAGAGCGGAAGCTTCTGGCGTCGTGCCGACGAGTGCAATGTGCCGGTACTGGCGACATTGCACTTGCCTCGGTACTTCTATCCTGGCGATGCTTTCAGTAACGTACCCGGCAATGTGTACTTTAACTGCGTCTCCGAGTCGCAGCGCTGTACTTTCGACGGCGTTCCGAATGTCCTCCAGACGGTGGCAAACGGCATTCACGTTCAGGAATTTCCGCTCAAATCGCAAAAAGAGGATTATCTGCTCTGGATGGGCCGAATCTGCGAAGAAAAAGGCCCGCATCTTGCCATTGAGGTTGCCGAGCGCACCGGCATTCCTCTCGTTTTGATTGGCGAGGTGTATCCGTTTAGCTACCACTTGCGTTATTACAACGAGCGCATACGGCCCCATCTCGGACGTAAGCGGCCACGTATCTCATTCTTCGAGACCCCAACGCTCGACAAGAAAACCAAATTGCTGGCGAACGCGCGAGCATTGCTGGTCCCGAGCTTGGTGGATGAGACCTCGTCGCTCGTATCGATGGAAGCGATGGCCTGCGGCACGCCGGTCATTGGTTTGCGTCGGGGAGCGATTCCCGAGGTCGTAATCGATGGAGTAACAGGATTTGTGGTGGATGACGTCGATGGGATGACCGAGGCAGTGTGGAGAACTTCCGAGATCAACTCTCACGCTTGCCGGGTTCACATCGAGACGAATCACTCGGCGGCACGGATGGCCGGCGACTACGAGGCGCTGTACGAAAGAGTGATGTCGATATCGACTCACGGATTACACAATCGTGCAGCGTAATCCTTAAGCCACGACAGGTTTAAGCAATCCAACTTCGGCGGCAATCTTCTCCAGTTTGGCTTTCGTTTCTTTCTTTGCCGGAACCATTGGAAGACGGTAGTTCTCTTCAATGCGGCCCATCATAGCCAGAACGGCTTTTACCGGAATCGGGTTCGACTCCAGGAAATTGGCCTGCATCAATAGCAGGTATTTGTGCTGCAGGCTGCGGGCCTTTGCCCAATCGTTCGCCAGCGCCGCTCGTGTCATTTCCGCCATCTCGCGTGGAATTTCATTCGACACAACTGAAATGATGCCCACGCCGCCCAGCGAGATTACCGGCAGTGTTACGGCATCATCGCCTGAAAGAACGGCGAAGCCTTCGGGAACGATGCTGCAAACCTCGGCGATCTGCGTGATGCTGCCGCTGGCTTCTTTTACCGCGACGATATTCTTGATCTCCGCCAATCGCGCCAGCGTAGCCGGTTCAATGTTCGCGGCCGTGCGTCCCGGCACGTTATAAAGTACCAGCGGCTTGTCGACCGCTTCGGCGACCGCTTTGAAGTGCTGATACTGGCCTTCCTGCGTGGGCTTGTTGTAGTAGGGGGATGCGGTCAGAATCGCGTCTACGCCTTTGCGCTTTGCAACTTCCTTAGCTTTGGCTACGGCATCGCTTGTGGAGTTTGAGGTCGCGCCAGCAACGATCGGTACGCGTCCGTTGACGACTTCGATGGTCGTATCGATGACGTGCAGCCATTCGTCGTGCGAAAGTGTTGGCGTCTCGCCGGTGGTACCGCAGGGAACGAGAAAGTCGATTTTCGACTCGACCTGCCACTCGACCAGCGCCCGCAGCGCACGATCGTCAATGGATCCATCCGATTTGAACGGAGTCACCAGCGCTGTTCCACATCCACGAAGCTTCAACATGCTGTCCACCTCTACTTCAGCTCTCGCCACACATCTTTGAAATCATAAAACCCTGTCCGGCCCCGAAGCCACTCCGCCGCACGAACTGCGCCTTCGGCGAAACCACGACGCGAACGTGCCGAATGCGAAAGTGTGATCACGTCATTCGGCGATTCGATCCGGATCTCGTGATCGCCAACAACGTTACCTTCGCGAATCGACTCGATGTCTAGCTTCTTGCCCGAATTCGACTCAAGAGCGTTATTGATCGCTACCGCCGTTCCCGAAGGCTTGTCCTTTTTCTGGGCGTGATGGCGTTCGACGATGTGTCCCGTATATCCCAGATTCAGAGCGGGCGCAACCGCGCGCGCTACCTCGAAGAAGACATTTACGCCAATCGAGAAATTAGCGCCGAAAACAAAGCCTGTGTTCGACTCTGTTACGAATTGCCGCACCTGCGGGATTCTGTCGTACCATCCCGTGGTGCCAACTACCATCGCGGTTCCCGCGCGAACACAGTGCGCAATATTGTCCAGCACCACCTGCGGGGTAGTGAAGTCGATCACCGCATCGATGCCGTGCAGCGCTTCCCTGGTAAGAGCTTCACCCGCGACATTTTCGGCAGAGGAGACCGCACGCACTCGATGGCCGCGCTCCTGCGCGATTTCCGCGACTAGCGTGCCCGTCTTGCCTTTGCCGAGTATAAGCAGGTTCATGCGAATGCGAATACTTCCGGGTCCGGATCGCTGAAGAAGATGTCGTGCAGCCTTTTTACCGCTTGCGGTACATCGTCTTCCTCAATCACGAATGTGAGATTAATTTCCGAAGCGCCCTGCGAAATCATCCGTATATTAATATCCGACATGGCGCCAAAGACCTTGCCGGCGATCCCAGGCGTCTCGCGAATATTTTCTCCTACCAGGCAAACAATTGCCTTCCGCCCCTCGTATTGAACGTCGCCAAGATTCTGCAGGTCAGTGGCGATCGCCGGGATGGCCTCATTCGAATCGACTGTCAGCGACACACTGACTTCCGACGTGGAGACAACATCCACAGCGCATTTGTGGCGATCGAATATTTCGAACACCGAGCGCAGGAACCCATGGGCTCCCAGCATGCGGGTCGCGACAATATCGATGATGGTGATCCGCTTTTTCGCCGCGATTGCCTTGAACGGATTGCGGCAATGCGGAGCACGCGCCGTGATTACCGTTCCCTCGTTGGAAGGATTGCGCGAGTTGAGAATCAGTACAGGGATGTTCTTTTTCACTGCCGGCACTAGCGTCGCCGGATGCAGCACCTTTGCTCCGAAGTAGGCTAATTCCGCAGCCTCTTCGAAACCAATGTTCTTGATGCGCAGCGCCGTCGGACACATGTTCGGATCGGTGGTCTTCATACCATCCACGTCCGTCCAGATCTCGATTCGCTCTGCGTCGAGCCCGGCCCCAACGATGGCGGCCGAGAAATCTGAACCTCCGCGCCCGATCGTTGTCGATACACCATCTTTGGTCGATCCGATGAATCCGCCCATGACCGGGACAAAACCCTGATCCAGTGCCGGTTTAACGAACTCCTTGAGGCGAAAGTCGATTTCATCAAATTGCGGCACGGCCTTGGTGTGCTGGCTGTCGGTGATCACGACCTGACGGGAATCGACCATCTTCGACCTAATCCCACGCGCCTCGAATCCAGCAGCAACGATCTTGGCGTTCACGCGCTCGCCGAACGAGAGGACGTTGTCAGTCGTGCGTGGTGTCAGTTCGCCAACGGCGGAGATCCCGCGCAGTAGCTCATCCAAGCCGTTGAAGTCGCGTTCGAGTTCTTCGTGCAGGGGGGTGAAGCTCTCGTGGTGAAGAAGTTCGCTGACCGTTTGGTAGTGGCGTTCCCGCGCGGTGCGCGAGAGATCGAGTGCTTTGTCTTTGTCGCCTGCTCCCGCGGCTTTTGACATCGCCACGAGCTGGTCGGTGATCTTCGACATCGCGCTGACGACGACCACCGGACTTTCATGGGCACGTCCGGCAACAATCTTGGCCACGCGGTCAATCGCCGCAGCACTCTCCACCGAGGTACCGCCGAATTTCATCACGATCATTGCGGCGATTATCCTAGTCGAGATATCCCATGCATTTCAGCAGTTCGCCATTGAGCAGCGCGGCGCCAGCAGCCCCGCGGATGGTGTTGTGCGAGAGCACTGTGAACTTCCAGTCGAACAGATTGCACGCACGCAGACGTCCGACGCTGGTCGTCATACCCGCGCCACGATCTACATCGAAACGCGGCTGCGGACGATCCGGCGCGCCATCATAATGGATCGCCTGCTTTGGCGCCGACGGTAGATTCTTCTCCTGCGGCACCGATTTGTATTCCCTCCAGGCCCGGAGGATCTCGTCGGCATTCGCTTTCTTGCCAAGCGCAACCGACACTGACTCGGTGTGGCCATCCTCCACCGCGACGCGATTGCAGTGCGCGCTCATGCGGATGTCGGCCATCTTGAAGCCATTCCCGTTTACGTTGCCGAGGAGCTTCAGCGTCTCCTCTTCCATCTTCTCTTCTTCATTCTTGATGTAAGGGATTACGTTGCCGAGGATGTCGAGCGATGCCACCCCTGGATATCCCGCACCGCTAACCGCCTGCATGGTGACGACGAAAACCTTCTCCAGGCCGAAGTTTTGTTGCAGCGGCGCGAGCGCTATTACCAGGCCAATTGCCGAGCAATTGGGATTGGTGACGATGAAACCTTTGGAATCGCGATACCACTTCTGCTGCTCGAGCACGCGAACGTGATCCGGGTTCACTTCGGGGATCACCAGCGGTACATCTTCCTGCATGCGAAACGCCGAGGAGTTCGACACCACGGCGCATCCCGCTGACGCGAATGCGGGTTCCAGTTCGCGCGCGATGCCGGCGTCGAGTGCGGCAAAGATCGTTTTAGGAGCGCCATCCGGCGTAGCCGGTGAGACTTGCATCTTCGCCACGCGCTCCGGAATGGGTGTCCGCAAGCGCCATTTGGCGGCTTCGCCATATGGCAAGCCAGCCGAGCGATCCGAGGCGGCCAACCACGCTACCTCAAACCACGGATGATGTTCCAGCAACTGAATGAATCGCTGTCCGACGACGCCAGTCGCGCCGAGTATGCCTACTGGGAGCTTTCCTGAACTCATCTGTTAGAAACCGATGATGCGATTCTATCATCCGCAGTGCTGCGGGTTTTCACTTACTTCGTGCGAAAAAATTGATCGCATGGAAAGGAATCACGCTATCCTGCGCACCTCGGAGCCTTCACGTTCCTCCTCGTGCGGTCGGATCAGATACTCGTGCACAACCGTCGCAATGATTGCCGCTGTTGGCACCGCCACAATCGCTCCCAATAATCCTGCCAGTTCTCCACCAATGAGCAGGGCGACAATCACTGCGATTGGCGGAAGGCCCACCGTCGATCGCATGATTCTCGGCGACAGATATGAATTCTCTACCTGTTGATAGACAGCGTAGAAGATGATTACTCCCAGCACTTTCGTCCAGGAATCCAGCACGGCAACCAGAGATGCCAGGATCACCGTGGCAATAGGTCCAAGAATAGGAATAAAGTTTGCAATCCCTGCAAATACGCCGAGTACATAGAAGTACCTGATGTGCAGCAATCCAAACGTGACTGTGCTTGCGGTGCCGAGAATCAACATCAGCAGCAACTGTCCACCCAGCCAGCGTTGGGCGCGGCTTGCTGCGTTTACTAGCGTCCGACGCAAACGCTGCACATCCTCAACCGGCGCCAACTCGAGAGACCATTGAAATGCGCGGGTTCCATCCAGAATGAAATACGCCGTCATGATGATCAGCGTGATCAGGACCGAAATTCCGCCAGCGATCCCGTGGAAAATCTTAAGTGCGCTTTGCAGAATCGAGGAGAAATAGCGTTCCAGTGTGGCTGCATTCAATTCCGAGGCGATTCTGTCTCCCAGCGGAATGTTGCGCAGGTAATCGGTCATTTGGCGGACTCGCTTGGGGAGATCGTGCGAAAGGCTGTTGGCATCGCTGATGATTGGTGGCACCGCCAGCGCAGTAAATACACCAAGTCCGAGCAGGACCGCTCCGATCAGTATAAGAATGGAAACTCCCGGACCCGGTGACCAACTCCCGATCCGGAGGTGAGATATCTTCTCTACTAAGGGCCGGAAGATGACTGCGAAGATCACGCTAACGTAGATCAGCAGCAAAGGTTCTCTTAGTACGTAACAGAGGACCAGAAGAAGTACTATGCCCAACATCCACAGCGCATCATTCCGCCGGCGATCCATGAACGATTAGATGTAGGTACTCTGAAAGGAGACTTGCTAAGGAACAGCCATTTTGGCGGGTTGCTCGATCTCGACTCGCCGACCATGGCTGCGGAAGCGAACGACGTATTCATCGAGCACGACGCCAATTATCCCGGCGGTCGGCACAGCAATTAATGCTCCCAAGACTCCCGCGAGAGCGCCACCGATGATCAGCGAAATGATCACCGAAAGCGCCGGCAAATCGACGCTGTATTTCATGATGCGAGGAATAAGGATGGCATTCTCGATCTGCTGATACAGGAAATAGAACCCTACAACGCCAAGAAGTTTGCTCCAAGAATCCATGGCCGCCACCGTGCTGCTCAGCATGAATGATGTGAACGGTCCGGCGAAGGGAACGATGTTCAGCAGACCGGCCAAAACGCCGAGTAGCAACGAGTATTTGACGTGCATCAACCGGAACGCAACGCTGGCGCTTACTCCCAGTATCCCCATCAGTGCCGCTTGTCCTATCAGCCAGTGCCGGATCTTTCGCTCTGCCCGCATCATCGTGGAACGCAAGCGTCCCCGCTGTGGCTCGGGGAAGAAGGAAAGCACCCAGTAGAAGGTCCGTTGTCCGTCGAGGATGAAATACGCGGTCAGGATGATCCAACTGAAGAGTGCGAACAAGAAATCCGCTACTCCCTTAAACAGTCCGAAGGCACCACCCACCGCTGTTTCAAAATAATCCTGCAGAGACCCCGGGTTGAGTTTTCCAAGAGAAGGAACGCGATGTAATTTCTGTATCAACTCCCCAAGGCGCTTGGGAAAATTCGTTGAGATTGTGTCGAAATCATTGATGACGGGTGGAAGAGCAAAAATCAGGAACAGTGTGATTGCCAACCCCGCGATCACAATGATGATCAGAATTGCCGTTGGCCGACTTGGCCACCAGTGGCCGATATGCACGCGCCGCACGGCCTCGATGGCCGGGTTCAGCACCACCGCAAACAGCGCGCTGACGTAAATCAGCAGCAATACATCTTTCGCCACCCACATGAGCCCGAGCAGGAGAAGAATGCCGATTGTAAACATGATGTCGGAGCGGAGGCTCCTTACGGCGGGAGTATGCTCATGTTGGGAATGCGTGGACATGGAATATCGGCGTGATTGTACTCACAACTTTTGCTCCTTGGGAATGACGAAAGGATGTAGGGAGCGAATGGTACGGAGCGTCCTGGCAACATTTGTGACAGCGTGTAATTGGCAGGAAACAAAATATGGGAGCGGAAGGCAAATCCGCTCCCAATTTACCTCGAGTGTTCTCTAATTTTCTCCATCCGGAGGTCCACTGGCGCCCCACATGACTGAGGAGCCATCGGTTGTTCCTGCTCCCCACATGACGCTTGTCCCAGCGTCGCTCGTAGCGCCCCACATCACGCTGGTGCCACCGTCGTTGGTGGCGCCCCACATCACGGAAGAGCCGCCAGGACCGGTCGCTCCCCACATCACCGATGTACCACCAGAAGTGAATTCTGCCGGTCCGTAAACCGCCACTGGCGTCCATGCCGAGGATGTTCCCCAAGTCGATGACGTGTCGCGCGTGAGATAGACGTTGCCGCTGGAATTCAGCACCGCCGTCGGCGATAGAGCCGAGCCCTTGGCCAGATCACCGTTTGCCAGCGCGGCTGCGAGGTCTACATACCCAGCTCCGACGGTGAATACATCGTAATAATCAACGTAGGTGTTGCCAGTCGCCGGGTCATATACGCTGCTCGATTTCGGAAATGTCTTGCTGGCGGACTTCATCAGCCGTGCCTTTACCTGATCGGGCGTGAGCGTCGGATGTGCCTGCAACAAGTCGGCGACGATGCCGCTCACTACGCCAGTTGCCATGCTGGTTCCGCTCAACGTGAAATACGACGTCGAAGATGCCGAACTTCCTCCATACATGTAGAAACTGTAAGGAACGAGGTTTTCTGGCTCCCACTGCTGCAGGGTAACTCCAGGTGTCTCGGTCGAAACCAAGAGGTTTCCGGGAGCCACAAGATCCGGCTTGGCAATGTGGTCGATAAGCGTCGGACCCTTCGAGCTGTAGCTGGCAATCTGATCGTCGGAGCGAGTCAGCGTGTCCATCGTCTTCATCGCGCCTACGGTGATCACGTAAGGATCGTTGCCTGGCGAGTTGATCGTTCCATAGCCATTGGTGGGCAGGTAGCGCCCATTGTTTCCGGCCGCCACGACCACGACGATTCCTGCTTTCCACGCCCGCTCTACCGCCTGACAGAGCGGATCGAGCTTGTAGCTCTCGTAGACGCCGCGTCCCAGGGACAAATTGATGACCCGAATGTTGTAGAACGGCTTAAGTGCGATCGCCGTCTGGATTGCCGCGATCACCGAGCTATCGGTACCAGCACCGTTCGCGTCGAGCACGCGAAGATTGAGGACATTTGCATTGGGAGCAATGCCTTTGAACGTGCGGGAATACTGGCTGCCCGTCGAACTGGCTCCATTTCCAGCGATGAGACCCGCGATATGTGTCCCATGGCCATATTGATCTGCGGAACTCCATGTAGGAAGAAATGACTGGTTGTAGACAACACGCGAAAAGCTGAGCCAGCCTGTTCCGTTCAGGTCCTTATGATTGTTGACGCCGCTGTCGATAAGCGCGACACCAATGCCAGACCCGGTGTAATTCGACTTCCATGCCGCCGCAGCATTCACCGCCGGACCCGGCGAGTCCATGAGCAGATTCACCGGGCGATCTTTGCTTATGTAAACAACATTCGATTGGTTGGACAGCGCGAGAATTCCCTTTGCGTCCAGTGTGGCAACGAGTCCATTAACCAAGGGCAGGGAATTGAGCACTGTTCCGCCGAGTTTCAGAACGTCGCCGACTACGCATCCAAGAATTCCAAACAGGCCGTTGCAACTTGTGTTGGTACCCGGGGCATATTGCACGATCACCTGTACCTGCGAGCTGGACTTATAGCCGCGCAGGTCGGGTGAAATCTTCGAATCATCGGCCCAGGCCAGAGTTGCGCCCAACAAAAGCCCACACAGCACTAGTAACGCAAGAACCTTTTTCATTCCTCACCCACTAAAGCCCACACTGGGCAGTGCTCTTGGGGTAGCAGGTGATGGGCCAATTCAGGCTCGCGCTAAGTGTTTCGAAAACAGGACTTAGCGAATGTAGTCATGGGCACGGAATATGACAGCCTGTCACGCTGCGACGTTTTGTCCCATTCACCGCCCACGCCATCGTTACTAAAGTCCTCTACCCGAAAGTTAGCTTCTGTTCGACGATATGGCACAACGGGGGAGAGTATGGCCGGGGTACAGCAGAAAGTAAGAATGTTTGTAACACTGGTGTGCGCACTCGGTGTTCTTTGCCTTGGCGCCGGCATGTACCCGTGGCGCTCTACCGACCTGGTACAGTTCGCATGCTACCTCGTGCTGACAGCCGTCGCTTCAGGATTGAAAGTTATCCTTCCTGGGTTCGAAGCTACCGTTTCTGTTAATTTCATTTTCTTTCTGCTGGCATTCTGCAATTTGAGCTTGCCGGAGGCGTTGTTGTTGGGTGTGACAGCGGCGCTGGTCCAGTGCTACTGGAAGGCGACCCAGCGACTGAGGTTCGTGCATTTCGGCTTCAACCTGTCACAGATTACACTCGCAATCACTACCGCTTACTGGGCATACAAACTTCTGGTCCGGGGACTTCACGGAAATGCTCTCGTCGCGCTGCTGCTGTCATCCATCGTGTACTTCCTGTTCAATACATGGCCGGTCGCGACGGTAGTGGCGTTGTCGGAGCGCAGATCAGCATTCTCGAAATGGACAGAAACCTACGCGTGGACCTTCCCTTATTACCTAATCGGCGCTGCTGTCGCCGGTATCATGCAAGTTTTCAGTCGCGTGGCCGGATGGGAGATATCCATCCTGCTCATGCCCGCGATGTATGCCATCTACTATTCGTACCGGCTTTATATAGGCAAGTGGGAAGAGAAGAACCAGCATCTCGAAGAGGTTGCGCGCATTCACCTTCGGACCATTGAAGCACTGGCGCTCGCCATCGAAGCGAAGGACCATACCACGGGCGATCATCTTCAGCGCGTGCGGGTGTATGCGCTTGAAATAGGCAAGGATCTGGGTCTAAGCGACTCCGAGATGCAAGCTCTAAAGGCGGCGGCGGTTCTGCACGATATTGGCAAACTCGCTGTTCCTGAGCACATCATTTCCAAGCCAGGAAAACTCACGCCGGACGAATTTGAAAAGATGAAAGTACATCCGGTTGTCGGTGCGGAGATCCTGGAGCAGGTTCACTTTCCCTATCCGGTCGCGCCGATCGTTCGCTCGCACCACGAGAAATGGGACGGCACAGGCTATCCAGACGGTCTCTCTGGCGAAGCCATCCCGATCGGTTCGCGCATTCTTGCCGCAGTGGATTGTCTCGATGCTCTGGCATCCGATCGCCAGTACCGGAAGGCGTTGCCTCTCGATGAGGCGATGGCCCGCGTGGAGGCCGATGCCGGCAAGCATTTCGATCCGCGCGTGGTTGCAGCATTGAAAGCCCGCTACAGGGAACTTGAAATCATGGCGCACTCACAGCAGGCGGAGGAAAAGCCGAAGCTCAGCGTCGATGCCAAAATTACACGGGGAGCCGCGCCCGCAGCGGGATTTGCCGAACCGATTGCCGCTCTCAAAGACAGTGGTGATACCGAGAAGCGGGTGTTAGCACTGGCGGGAATTTCCAAACAGGATCAGAACGTCGGGTTTGGCGAAGCTGCTTCTACATCTGCGATTCGCCTCCGTCATGCCATCATGTTCGATTCGTTCGTCCTGTTTTCAGCTTGCGGCGAGAAGTTGGCACCATGCTTTGTGCTGGGCGAGAATGCACGGTCCCTGGCGCGATTACAGATTCGCAAAGGCCAAGGCCTCATTGGCTGGGTTGCTGAAACCGGCAATTCGATCGTGAACGGAAATCCGCTCGTCGAAGACGGCTATGTCAACGAGCCCGTAGAACTTTCATCAGCTCTATCGGTGCCATTGCAAATCGGCGGCGTCACGATTGGTGTCTTGGGTCTATATCAGAAGAAGGCAGGAGCGTTCACATCGGAGGATCTGAATCTGCTTAACAGTTGCCGCGACGATCTTGCCCGCCTGCTCACGCTGCACGACGTAGGCGCTCGAAGCGGATTCGATTTCGGAGTGGTCTATAAACAAACACCGGGAGCAACGCTCCCGGCCGTCTCAATCACGCACTAATATTCATTATTCGCGGTAGATTTCCGTATCGTCGGTATCCGCCACGATCTTCTGGATCTTATAGGCCGTATCGATCCACACCGTCCACTCGTAGCCTTCCCCGCTGAGTTCGAATCTTTGCAGGTCCATATCGGTGCCTTTGATATTCACCTTCTGTGAGCCTTTGAATTCGACCGTGACCTGTGCTGAGGTCTGTTGTCTGGGGATAATAACCCCGAACTTTTCCGGTTCTAGTTGGCAGCCTGTTTCTCCCTGCTTCGGGTGGCACTTGGACGCCAGATATCGCCATAACAGCAGTTCTCGCTGGCTGAAGAATCCGTCGTCCATGATCAGCGTCGATAATGGCAATAAAAACGGCTGTTCAGCGGTTTTTGAATTTTCTGTCAGGGTTACGTGCTCGACAAGAAACTCGTCTTTTGGTTCGACCACGGCCTGACCCTTGCCGTTCTCGTTCCATTCGTATCGAATCAGGTTTCCACTGGGCGAAAGTTGAAGTTCAGCTTTCTGCTCCGCCTTTGGATCCTCGATCCGCAGTTCCGATTTAATGACACTTAGATCGGGCGTTTGCGAGATCTCGAATTTCTCGCTCGCGACCTTTTTGCCCTTCATGTAAACGACAAAGGTGCCTGAATCAATCATGTTCGCCGCCGGCTTCTTTGAAGAACGAGCGGCACCGAACAGGGAGGTCAATAGAACGAATAAAAGCAGGGAAGGGACAACGCGGAACTTATTCACTGAAATCATTTAAGCAAATCCAATCGCGAAAGCACTTCGTTCACGATCTCGTCGACCGTCTTTTCCACCGTGTCGACACGCAGGTCTGCTTCCATGTAACCGCTTCGCCGGGCCTCATACAATTGGCGAAATTGGTTCTCATCACGGAACAGAGGACGGGTGCCCGCCTGCCCTGCGCATCGTTTTCTTAGTTCGGGAAGATCGGCGTCGAGGAATACTGTCGGATGTTTCGAGCTGCGAATCAACTCTAAATTGCGCGGCTGGACAAAGCATCCTCCACCAAGGGCCACGACCGTTCGTGCTTTGGCCGTGCGATGCTCGATCACCTCGCTCAGCGCGGCGGTCTCATGCTCGCGAAAGCGTGCTTCGCCCTGCTCGGAAAAGATCTGCGGAACGGTCTTGCCCACGCGCGCCACGATCACGTCGTCAAGATCGACGAACTTCCATCCCAGACGTCGTGCCAGAGCAGCTCCGACTGTGGTCTTACCGGCTCCCATGAAGCCGACAAGAAAAATGGCCCGGGTTGTTCCCGGACCATTCTCAGATCTCGTTTTGTTAGGCGTCGTCAGCGCGAGTTCTCGAGTAGGGAACTTGAATCAGATTACCTGATTACAACTTATCCGATAACTCGATGCTTGCACTAGTTTTTCTTCAACGCCTGGCGAATGCTAGCCCAACCAGAAGCGCTGCCAACCCGGCTGTCACCCATGGCCAACTGCGTTTGCGGATGAATCCTAGAAGTCGCCCCCTTGCGCGAGCCGGCTTTACCAAACCTTCGCGCTCGAGGGAACCCTGTATGTTCTCCCAGACCTCTGGACTCGGATCGCGCATCGGTAGCAGAAGCTTTGCCTGCTCCGCGATGTATCGCAAATCCTGAACCAGGTCCGAGCAAACAGAGCAAGAGGCAAGATGTGCCTCTTCTTCCGCATTGCCCCCAGATTCGATGATGTAAGGCAGAACTTTCTGGAATTCTGCGCAGGTCATGACTTCCTCTCCCCGTATCTCCCCGCTGGTCTCCCTATCTTCTGGCGACCTTTTCGGCTCTGCTCGTTTTCAGGAGATCGCGTAACTTCATTCTCGCCTTATGCAACTGTGATTTGCTATTGCCGATCGAACAACCCATCATTTCGGCAATTTCGTTGTGCTCATAACCTTCGATGTCATGAAGCACGAAAATTATGCGGTACCCCGGCGGTAAACTTTCAATCGCCCGCTCAAGATTAACCCGGTCGATCGATCCGGCCAACACATTGTCGCGCGCGCCGATATCCTTCTTTGGACCGTCTTCCTGCTGTGGTTCCATCGTCTCTTCCAACGAAACCTCCGGAAGGCCCTTTTTGCGCAGGTGCATCAGCACCACGTTGACTGCCAGCCGGTGCAGCCAGGTTGAAAATGCCGACTCACCCCGGAAGGTAGAAATCTTCCTGTAAAGTTGCAGAAACGCTTCCTGCGTCAGATCCTCGGCTTCCGCCGTGTTGCCGGTCATACGCAGGCACAGCGAGTACACCCGCCGTTTGTGCAAGCCGTAAAGCAACTCGAACGACTCGGAGTCGCCGGCTTTGGCCCGATCAATCGCCTCGGCTTCGGAGAGCCCTGGAGCTACTAGTTTTTTCGCTGTTGTCAATGGTCCGAGCCAGTATATTGAGATGCGGCGGAGTAGCTGTCCGTTGTACGAAAGACGCAACAAATTGTCGCATTTTGACGTACCGGATTCATTCCGCCATGAAACGAATCTACCCATGAGAGGGCAAAAACGGCTGCTCGGGTTGTATCGGCTCGGATCAGATGTGATCTGGTGGCGGGTACTGTTAAACTTACGCCACCCAGCGGACCTCTCCCTGGGCCCCTCTGCGGAACCTCTCTCGATTCTTATAAGCTAGAATCCCAGCCACAGCAGCTCCGCCGATCAAAGCTCCCCTGAGGGAAGGCCGCGGAAGCCACTTCATGGCTTGAGTTAAGCCTTTTACGGGCTCGCCCCGTTGGCGCGATGACCTCACCATACGTGTATGTCTCTCCATAGAAGCTCCATTGGCGAAGTGCTTGAGTATCCCGCGCACGAACGGCACCATGTCCTGTGGACCGCGGCTGGTCATCAGGTTCCCGTCATGGACGAGTTCTTTGTCGAGCCAGTGTGCGCCTGCATTCACCATGTCGTCTCGGATTCCTGGCCAGCTTGTAAGTGCTCGCCCTTCGAGCAATCCTGCCGATCCGAGTACCCATGGGCCGTGACACAGGCTGGCGATTGGCTTCCGGGCACGATCAAATTCCCGAACAAATTCTAGAGCTTCCTGCGACTGCCGCAGGGTGTCAGGACTGATGAACCCGCCCGGAATCAGCAATCCATCGTAGTCGGCAGGATTTGCCTTTCGAACCGTTGTATCCACACGGAAGCGGCTCGAGGGCTCGTGCAGGTTCATACTGCGA
>CAYWSM010000428.1:0-3777 GCA_964460935.1 uncultured Terriglobales bacterium
TTGAGTCGTGGATTCGCTACACTTATCTCCCATTCCAGCCTGAGAGGAGATCCTCATGTCAGCAACTGCAACCCTACCCCAGATCACCGAGGAATTTGCTGTCACCACCCGTGACTTCGCCGTTGCCGGTTTCGAGCGCGAGATACAAGCGACAAAGAAAGTCATCGAAGCCATCCCCGAAGACAAGAAACACTGGAAACCCGATCCGAAGGCCAAGAGTGCGGAAGAACTCGCGTGGCACATCGCGTCCGTCGAAGTTGGCATGCTGTACGGAATCGCAAATTTGAGATTCATGACCATGGAAGAAGAGGAAGAAGTGCAGAAGAATCCGCCGAAGACGATCGCCGAGATCGCCAAGTGGTACGCGGAAAATCTGCCGAAGGCGGTCGAGAAAATACATGCGATGACGCCGAAGCAACTGCTGACGCCTATCGATTTCTTTGGCGCATTCAACTTCCCAGCCTTCATGTACCTGGAGTTCGCCAAAGTACACACGATTCATCATCGCGGATGGCTGGCGAGCTATCTGCGGCCGATGGGATCGAAGTGCCCGAGCATCTACGGCGGCAGCGCCGATGAGCCTTGGCAAGCATAAAAATCGCAGCGCGAACGCTCGTTCGCGCTGCACCTTCTCTTTAGTAACTTTTCGGTATACCTCCTGATTGCTTATCCTGCTCTCTCCGTGATACTTTCGGCCCCACTTTAGCGAGATCGCGGAACGATATATGGCCATGCAAATCGATGATCTGCTCCGCACAGCAATGGAGCGGAAAGCGTCAGACTTACACCTCAAAGTCGGCAATTATCCTCACATCCGTATTGATGGTGAACTGGTACCGCTGACCGACCAACCGCGCGTGACCGCCGAAGACATGCTGAACATGGCGTTCAGCATGATGTCGAACCGGCAAAAACAGAAGTTCAAGGAAAACGCCGAGCTCGACATGGCGTACGGAGTCGCCGGTCTGGGACGCTTCCGCGTAAACGTCTTCCAGCAGCGCGGAAACGTCGGATTGGTGCTTCGCGTGATTCCGACCAAGATCAAGCCGATCGATGAACTCTATCTGCCGCGGATTGTGGATCGCATCTGCGACGAAGCGCGCGGACTTGTTCTTGTCACCGGTGTCACCGGTTCCGGTAAATCGACGACGCTGGCCGCGATGATCGATCGCATCAACTCCACACGCGCCGAGCACATCATCACCATCGAAGACCCGATCGAATTCCTGCATCGCGACAAAAAAGGATTCGTTAACCAGCGCGAAGTCGAAGTCGATACGCCATCGTTCGGATCGGCATTACGCGCCAGCTTGCGCCAGGACCCGGATGTCATCCTCGTCGGCGAAATGCGCGACCTGGAAACCATTTCGACCGCGCTGCACGCGGCGGAAACCGGACACATGGTGTTCTCGACTTTGCACACTCTCGATGCGGTGGAAACCATCAACCGCATCATCGCGGTATTCCCGCCTCCGGAACAGAAGCAAGTACGCATGCAGCTTGCCGCTACGCTCCGCTCGGTCATCAGCCAGCGACTGGTTCGCCGCGCCGATGGCGGAGGCCGTGTTCCGGCCGTGGAAGTGCTGGTTTCGACCGCCTACGTTCGCGAGTGCATTATCACGCCAGAAAAAACACGATCAATTCGTGAAGCTTTGGCTGCCGGAACATCGCAATACGGCATGCAGACGTTCGATCAGTCGTTGTACGACCTGTTCTCACAAGGATTGATCTCGTACGAAACCGCGATGGAGAATGCCACTAACGCCGACGACTTTAAGCTGCGCGTGCAGGGCATTTCGAGCACGTCGGAATCGGCTCGCGAAGAAATGCAAGGCAGCATGGGAGCGAGTTTCGGGCGGTAGCAACCACCAAGGACACGAAGGATCACAAAAATTTGGGTTCTACCCAAACGCTTTGTGATCGTTTTCGTCTTAGCGGTTGACCTTGCTTCCGCATAACCACTGCGCTAAGGTGAGCACATGCCGTTCGCCCGCAGCAAGCGACTGCTCTCCGATGAAACCTCGCTCTACGAATACGCAGTCGGTGCGCTTGGCCGTCGCATGCGAACCGTCGTGGAACTCAAACGCCTGTTGCGTGACAAGGTGGAAGATTCGGAGCACGGACGTCTGCTGATCGAAGTCGTGATCGCCAAACTCAAAGATCAGAAATACCTGAACGATACGCAATACGCTTCGTCATACTCATCGCTGCGAAAGGAAAACAACAGCTTCGGGCGTCGTCGCGTGATCCAGGATCTGAAGCAGCGTGGTGTTCACGACGAAATCATCGAGAAGACAGTCGCGGCAACGTACGCGGATACCAACGAAGAGACACTCGCACGAGATTACCTGCGGCGCAAACGACTAAAACAGCCGACGAACGAAAAAGAAACCGCCCGGATCTTTCGAGCGCTGGTACGCGCGGGATTTGGGACAAAGACGATTTTCGCGATCCTCAAGAAATGGAATATCGAGGATGAAGTCTTCACCCGCCTTGAGGCAGAGGCGGAACAAATCTGACGTCAAGTTTCCAATGGAGTGGGAGTCCCGGAATGCGTACCAAGAAGCTCTTGTTTGCGTTGGCCGTGCTCATGCTCTCTACTCTGCTGCCCGCACAGAAGAACCGGGAGGCCGACGATCCCGACGCACATCCGCCCGTCACCGAAGCCGATCTCAGGGTTATTGAACGTGCCCAAAGCATTCTCACGTCTCCGGCGCAATGGGACCGTCACGACACACGCAAGTGTCCTGCTGACGCGAAAACGTTCAGCCTGTACTGTACGATGGAAAGGGCGACGCAGGAGGTAACCGGGGGTTTTCAACATCGTGGCGCTGCAATGCAGGAGCTACGCTTTGTTATCGATGATATTGCGCCGCACGTGAAGAGCTACCACCATCGACTGATGGACTACAACAACGATCCGGCCACCACCTTCGCCGATATCAGGAAGGTCCTGCAGATTACCCGCGATCGCATTGCTAAACGACTGATGGCGGAACGCAGCGCACACAAATAGTCCTCGTTCTCATGTTTTTGTTTTTGTACTGCTAAAATCTAGCTAATGACCGGTTCCGAAATTCGCCGCAAGTTCCTCGACTACTTCATCCAGAACGGACACAAAGAGGTCCATTCGTCTTCGCTCGTCCCGGCGAACGATCCGACGTTGCTGTTCACAAACGCCGGAATGAATCAATTTAAGGATGTCTTTCTCGGCCTCGAAAAGCGCGACTACAACCGCGCTACTACTTCGCAGAAGTGCGTGCGCGCGGGCGGCAAGCATAACGATCTGGAGAACGTCGGGTTTACCAATCGGCACCATACGTTCTTCGAGATGCTGGGGAACTTCTCGTTCGGCAACTACTTCAAGAAGGACGCAGTCCGGTTTGCGTGGGAATTGATCACGTCGCCGCAGTGGTACGGCATACCGAAAGACAAGCTCTACGTCACGATCTTCAAGGGCGAAAACGGCGTCGCCCGCGACGAAGAAGCATATGGCTATTGGCACGACGACCAGGGCGTTCCGAAGGAACGCATTTACGAGTTTGGACTGAAGGACAATTTCTGGCAGATGGGCGACACGGGGCCGTGCGGTCCATGCTCGGAAATCCACTACGACATGGGTCCGACCGCCAGCTCCGAAGGCCACACCAACTGCGAGTTTGGCTGCGATTGTGGACGCTACGTCGAGATATGGAACCTGGTGTTCATGCAGTTCGACCGCGATGCCAGCGGAACGCTGACGCCGCTCCCCAAGCCGTCGATCGACACAGGCATGGG
>CAYWSM010000429.1:0-2613 GCA_964460935.1 uncultured Terriglobales bacterium
CCTTGCCCCCTCAAAGTGTGCTTCTATCTCTTCCAAGGTTTTACCTTTCGTTTCTGGCAGGAAGAAGACGGCTGCAATGAAGTACACCACCGTACATGCGGCGAATGCAAAAAACATCACGCCGTACCCGTACTTTCCCACCGTGGGTAAGAAGATTGCCGCAATGCCTGTGGAAAATCCCTGGTTAATCAGCAGCGCGATGCTCATGCCATTCGACCGGATACGCGTCGGCATCAGTTCCGACAACGCCAGCCATACAACTACTCCGGGGCCGATAGCGAAGAAGGCTATGAAGGCATAGAGAGTTATCGCTACAAGCCATCCGTTTTGCCGACTCGGAACAGGGGTGATCAGTGCGTTATCTATCTTGAGTGGCGCAGTTCGCGCTGCATCAAGATCGCCCAGCGGATTGGAGAAGAAAGCTACGACCTTGTTTGCAGGTATCGTACCTTCACGCTCAATCTCCACCGGCTTGGCTGCTAAATCGTCGGAGCGCACGACCTTCGACGCCGCATGGAAATCTCCGAACGAATAAATCACGCTCAGCGATGTTGGCTTCTCACTCAGTTCTCGGCCCGCACCGCCGTAATTCGCCAGCAACGCTTTCGCAGCTTGTGGGTCGTAACGAAGCGAAAGCTTCTGGTCAGGACCAACCATTGCCTGGACTGCGCTTCCAACGTCCACTCGATGTGTTTCCGTCTTGCGGAATAACAAGCCGGTGCAGATGAGCGAAACGATGATCCCGGTAGTACCCAGGGTCAAAAGGAACTTTCTTCCCTTGCGATCGACCAGCAGCACGCCGCCAATCGTGAACAGGAAATTCATGATCGTGAAAATCACATATCCCCAGTGCGCTTGCAGGTCTGACAGGCCGCTTTGCAAAAGAATATTGGTGTTGTATCCGATGATGGAATTGATTCCTGTCGTTTGATTGCAGGCTAGAATCACGCACGCCAGGATGAATGGGACGACATATTTCCTGCGGAGGAGCGATTCCTTTACTTTTGTTCCGGTGGAATTCTTGGCTTTCTCCGTTGCGGATATTTCCTCCATTTCGCGCAACTCAGAATCAGCCTGTTCCGCAGAACGCGATCGCAGCAGCGCATTCAGAGCTGCTTCCCTTCTGCCACGGCGGAATAACCACCGTGGGGATTCCGCTACCGCAAAACTTCCAAGAACGAACAGAATCCCGGGTGGCAGGGATACCCAGAAGATGCTGCGCCAAGCGCTGTCTTTGAACGCGAACAGCGTTGCCGAATCGCCGAGTTTCGCCACCTCGTCTACGCGGATGCTGAAATACATCGCGACCAATGCGGCAGAAACGATCCCCAGGGTCAGCATCCACTGAAACACGCCAGTCCCTTTCCCGCGACTGGAAGCTGCCAGGCATTCGGCTAAATAAAGAGGAACCACGACCCCGATCAAGCCGGCACTAATACCCTGCAGTAAACGTCCGAGGACCAGCGGCCCGTAGCCGTGCGACAGCGCAATCACCGGGATGCTCGCCACAAACAGCAAGCCACTGAGAATCATCAAAGGCTTGCGCCCCATCCAGTCGGCAAGAAGTCCAGCGAACAACGTCGAGAAAACACTGCCGAGCAGGACGGCGGCCACCACAATCGACAATTGGCCTGCATTCAACCCCGACGTGGACTCGAGGTATGGTAGTGCGCCGGCAATGATCCCAACGTCCACTCCGTACAACAAACCGCCGAGTCCCGCCACCAGCAAAAGGAATCGGTTGTAACCCACCTTGCTGCTGCCCAACGAGGCTGTGCTCACGCCTGCTGTCTCTGCCATGATTCCGTCCCTGGGTCCAAATTCAAAGTCACCTTCAGCGAACTGTGAGCGGTCATACTTGCTCCGCTGACAAGTCCTCAAAAGTGGTGTTTAGGCGCGCATACTGTACGCGATACTTGCTGGATTGGCAATTTTTGCGACTGTCGCCGCGCGTGAGAGGCGAAGCGTGCGGCGAATCACGATAAAACTGGAACTCCGCTAATCCCCCGCCGGCGAATCGCTGAGTTTGCCCAGTTTGAAGCGGCTATATTTGCGGCTGCGCAACCGGATCTGCAGCCGATCAAGATACAAATAAATAACAGGCGTCGTGTACAGGGTGAGAGCTTGGCTCACAATCAGTCCGCCGACAATCGCGATGCCCAACGGACGCCGCAGTTCCGCGCCGGTGTTATGGCTTATGGCCAAAGGGAGCGCGCCCAACAACGCCGCGGCTGTGGTCATCATGATCGGGCGAAAGCGCAGAATACATGCCTCGTAGATAGACTCTTCCGGACTCTTGCCCTCATTGCGTTCCGCCGCCAGGGCAAAGTCCACCATCATGATGGCGTTCTTCTTCACGATGCCAATCAGCAGAATGATTCCGATCATTGCAATCACGCTCAGTTCCGTGTGGAACAGCATGAGAGCCAATAGAGCGCCCACGCCCGCTGAAGGCAGCGTCGATAAAATCGTGATCGGGTGGATGAAGCTCTCGTACAGTATCCCGAGCACGATGTACACCGTCGCTAACGCCGCTAAGATCAGTATCCACTGGCTACTCAGTGAATCTTTGAATGCGGCTGCCGTTCCCTGGAAGCTAGCGTGTACCGCCGC
>CAYWSM010000430.1:0-9166 GCA_964460935.1 uncultured Terriglobales bacterium
TCCATGTGGAGATATTGTAGCTGTGCGGCGTTCCTCAGATGAAAGATCAGCCTTCGAACTTGGTAGCCATCTGGTCGAGCAGCTCAGGAACTTTCGTCGCGTCCGGCACTCCGCCCTGCGCCAGATCCTTGCTTCCACCGCCGCGCCCGCCCACGGATGCCATCACTTCCTTCATCAGCGCCGATACGTCCGTATCAACATCGGCAGAGCGTGCGAAGACCAACGCAGGCTGACCCGCGGTCGTACCCAGAAGAGTAACGACTCCAGACCTCTTCGACAGCCGTTGTGCGGTGAGTTTCACGAACGCGAGGTCGCGATCCGCGAATACCTGTTTCACGATCTTAAAATTTCCTTTGTTCTCGGTGGCAGCGAACAGCTTTTCTGCCCAGAACTCAGCCAATTCCTCAAGCAACTTATGCTGCTGCTTCTGAGCAGCCTTGATGTCGTCCAGCGACTTCTTGATATTCGACGGAACTTCGTACAGGCTGGACGAAAACAAGGCCGCGGATTGCGTCAACGTTTCGAAATCCTTGCGCGCGATTCGCAAAGCCCGATCGCCACAAACAAACTCTACGCGGAATCCTTGCTTCACCTTCTCGAATTTACGTACCAGGATCAGTCCGATTTGTGCTGTGGATTGCACATGCGTGCCGCCACAGGCGCAGAGATCGAAATCAGCGATGTCGATCAGCCGCAGTTCGTCTTTGCCTACATCAGGCAGCTTGCGCAAGCCGAGCTGTTTTGCCTCGTCCAGTCCAACAAACCGAATTCCAACCTGGCGGTTCTCAAACACGATTTGATTCGCCAGCGTCTCAGCCTCTTTAAGCTGTTCGTCAATTAGCGCGTTTGTTGCCAGATCGACCGCGCACGTCTCGGCTCCCATGTGGAACGACACCGTCGGCATTTTGTAGAGCCGCTCAAACGCCGCCGAAAGCACATGCTGGCCGGAATGCTGCTGCATGTGATCGCGGCGGCGAAACGTGTCGATGACACCGCGCACTTTCATCCCTGGCCGAATGTTCGCAATGTCGGCGGGATTGATGTAGTGCACCACCTCGCCGTTCTCAGTCTCTTCGACCTGATCCACGCGGACGTCGCCGCTGTCGCCCCGCAGGACTCCGGTGTCGAACACCTGGCCGCCGCTGGTCGGATAGAATGCCGTCTGGTCGAGGGTAACCGCCGGTTTGTCACCAGTGTTGACACCAGTAACGTTGCCTTCGAACTCGTGCAGAAATGTGTCGTGGTAATAAAGCCGTTTAGTCATATTCGTTTGTCATCACGAGGCGACGTGAGTCGCCGAGGGATCTGCATTTAGCGATCCCACATCAGAACGGCGTAATGATCCCCGCCACCTGCCGCCGCTTTGGCCGTGCCATCCCGTTATTTGCCGACGCCGATTTCTTCCCCATGTACTCGGCAATTACGTCAACATACTTGTATCCCGATCCGGTATTGAACAGCACAACCGTGTCGCTCTCTTTCAGGAATCCGCTTGCCCGCAGCTTGCGGTAGGCGAACAACGAAGCCGCACCTTCCGGCGCTGCAAATACTCCCTCGTCGGACGCCCACTCGAACAGGGCGTCCATCATCTCGTCGTCGGTAACCGACACTGCGGTACCGCCACTCTTCTTTAGGATGTCGAGGATGACGTAATCGGCATACGCTTTCGGCACGCGCAGTCCCGACGCGATGGTCTCGGCCCCCTGCCACATCTCGGAAACAGGCTTCTGCTCTTCCCATGCTTTCACCACAGGGGCGCATCCGGCGGCCTGCACTGAGATCATCTTCGGACGTTCGCTTCCCATCAGCCCAAGGCATTCCATCTCCTCGAATGCCTTCCACATCCCGATCAGCCCCACGCCGCCGCCCGTGGGATAGATCACAGCATTCGGCATCTTCCAGCCGAGTTGCTCGACGATCTCATATCCCATCGTCTTCTTGCCTTCGACACGGAACGGTTCTTTCAGCGTCGAAACATCGAACCATCCTTCAGCTTGCTTTCGCTCGCCGACCATCCGTGCGCAATCGGAGATCAGGCCATCGACCAGCGTGACCTTTGCGCCGAACGCTTCACATTCGATCGCGTTTGCCTGCGGCACATCTTTGGGCATGAAGATGTGCGCTTCAATACCCGCTGCTGCTGCGTAAGCAGCCATCGCCCCGGCAGCATTCCCGGCAGATGGAATTGCCACCTTCCGGATGCCATACGCCTTCGCCATCGTGACCGCGGAGCACAATCCGCGGGCCTTGAACGAACCCGTGGGATTCAGGCCCTCATCTTTTATATAGACGTTCGGATCATGCCGGCTGGGTAGCAGCGGCGTAAAACCTTCGCCGAGTGTGACCGGTTCCACGTCTGGCAGAACCGCCGCATAGCGCCACATCGACTTTGGACCCGCCGCGATCGATTCGCGCGTAACCTTCCCGTGCAACGGCACTAAGTCGTACCGCACATAGAGTGAACCCGCATCTTTCGGACACAACGTCCGTGGCTGCTCTGCGGTCAAGCGCTCGCCGCATTTTGTGCATTCCAGGTTGGCGATTCTAGCCATCGTTCGGAGTGTACATCACCGGAAGCAGCATGAAAAAAGGCCGGATCATCCGGCCTTTGCGGTTCACACTTTGAATTAGCTTTAGCGCACGAGTTTTGCTTCCTGCAATTCGAGTGAGCGTTGCAAAACCATCTGTATCGAGGTTCCTGCCGGCAGCATCACATCGGGGCCTCGTGACAGCAGTGCATATCCTAATCCAGCCGCGGCGCCGGCTAGTCCACCAATACCAACTCCCTTGGCGTCCTGACCCGCCAGACCCCCGATCAGCGCTCCGCTAGCCGCGGTCTGTGCCACGGTGGTCGCATCTTTGCCCTTGGTGGAATCCTGTTGCACCTTGCCTTCTTCACCCTTCATGTGGGTCTTCTCGGCGCCCGGCAGATTCTCTACCGCACCTGGCAGCAGCGTCGTGTACCCCGTCGGAAATACCAGGGTCGTAAAGTGCATCAGGATTTCCGCTTTCCCTTTCACGCGGCCAGCTCGCTTCACTTCCGTGATGCGCCCCTGAACATACGTCCCGGCAGGAATGACCACACGGTCATTCATCGTGATGGGAAAATTCGTCTCCGCATACACGGCATCGCCGACTTTCGCATTCTTCGTCGAGATCGCCTGCTTCAACACCAGCGGGATCTGCGTTCCTGACGGCACAATGATTTTGCCCGGCGTTGCAGAGGTCTCCGCATCGGAGGACATGGAGGCGTCCGCGGTGGACGTATCGTGGCTTGCCGGAGTATTCGGCTGCTGGGCAAACGCCAGCGTCACTGGCAAGAGCAGCAGTAGTGAAAACCAACGTCTCATGGATCCTCCGCGTAACAACTGGATGCGTTAAGAGAGCTGGCGTATGGCCTGCGGTATGAGTATAGAACCGTTCTGCAACAAATAGTTCCGGTGATCTACTTTGTTCCAGAATCCGGAATTGCTCCCGCCCATGTTTCCACAACGGTCTTGGCCAGCTCTGCGGCCAATACCTCCACCGAGTTGTTCACCGTCCAGCTCTGGTCATTGTTGTTATGGTAAATGCCCCGGCTACCACGAACAGTTATCTGACTACTGACTCCTAGTACAAAAGGTACTTCTTCCTTACTTCGACGAAGCTGTTCACCTGCTCCTGTACTTCCTGCTGAATGCGCCGCGGATCCTCGCCAGTCTTCAGGCGATTAAAGATCTCCTGGTTCCCCAGCAACTCAATCGCCTTGTCGAATTTGTAGTCGTTCGGATACAGCTTCAGCAGCGCCGACGCCAACTCCATGCCCACTTCGGTTGCGTCGAGGAAGTTCCGGTCTGTAACGATGATGTTTACTCCCCCGCATGACAAATCCTTATAGATACTCCCTGTCGGCTTGAATGTGATCGGTACAAACCGCACGCCCTGGATCATCCGTGCATTCAGGTAGTCCGACAATTCCTTCGGCTTGATCCACGGCGCGCCGAGCACCTCGAATGGCGTATCCGTCCCGCGCCCGACCGAAACATTCGTCCCCTCGACCAGCGCCACCCCCGGATAGAGCGTCGCTTCCGTCAAACTCCGCAGATTCGGCGACGGATTCACCCACGTCAGTCCTGTCGAATCGAACCAGTCTCCGCGCTGCCAGCCTTCCATCTTGATCACTGTAAGCTTGGCGTTAATGTGCCGCTCGGCGTTATAGAGCTGCGCCAGTTCGCCGACGGTCATCCCCGAGCGGATCGGAACCGGATGATAATCGACGAATGTTGACCGGTTCGAATCGGACACCGCGCCCTGCACGAAATTTCCGTTAATCGGGTCCGGCCGGTCCAGCACGTAAATCGGGATTCCCGCTTGCGCCGCCGACTCCATGAAGTATCCGAGCGTCGCCTCATACGTATACCAGCGCACGCCGGCGTCCTGAATGTCGTACACGATCGCATCCAGTTGCTTCATCACATCCGGCGAAGGATGCCGCTGTGCCGCCGTTTCGCCATACGCGCTATAAACGGGAACACCTGTTGCTGCGTCCTTAGAGTTTGAAATATCAGTCGTGTCGAGCGTGCCGAATATCCCGTGCTCCGGGCTGAAGATCGCCTTCAGCTCTACATTTGGTGCGTTCGCCAGCACGTCGATCGTCCGCTTTCCATTCGAATCCAGACCCGTTTGGTTGGTGATGATCCCCACGCGCAGCTTGCGACTCTCTGAAGCCCCGAGTTGCGAAAAGTTACTTCCTTCCAGCACATCGATGCCCGTCTTAACCTGTCCGTTACGAACCAGTACCCGCCGCGCCGCTGATACAGTCTCGTTATATCCAGTGATGTTCGCTTCTCTGAGCTTCTCTTTTTCGTCTACGGTCAGATGCAGGGCTGCCGCAACGGCCGTCGCTACACGCCCTCTAAGCGCGACCAAACCCGGCTTTCCGCCATTCGGATGCACCCCGTTTGCCAAAATAATGATGTATGTATCCGTCGTCGGATCGATCCATAACGACGTCCCCGTGAACCCCGTATGCCCATATGACCCCACCGGCAAGAGCTCGCCGCGATTCGACGCAAATGGTGAATCGATATCCCACCCGATCCCGCGCAGCGACAGCGCGATGGGCGGCTGTTGCGGCGTCGTCATCTTCTCAACGCTGAGTTCCGATAGGATCGGCTTGCCGCCATCGAGCATTGCCTGTGCGAATTTCGCGACGTCATCGGCGGTCGAGAACAGTCCCGCGTGCCCCGCCACTCCACCCATGCGCCGCGCTGTCGGATCATGCACAACCCCCCGCAGCATCACTCCGCGTTCGTCGTATTGCGTTGACTCGATTTTGGTCCGCCAGCTCTCCGGCGGGTTGAACGTCGTATGCGTCATCTTCAACGGCTGGTAGATGTGCACCTTCGCGTACTGATCGAGCATCATCCCGGAAATTTTGTGTACCAACTCTCCCAGAACGATGAAGTTAATATCGCTATAGACGAATTTCGCTCCGGGCGGATTGTCCAGCTTCTCCGCCATCGCCATCTTGATCGCCGTGTCATATCCCTGCCACGACTGCTTGAGATCGAGGTCTGGCGCCAGTCCTGAATAGTGCGTTACCAGTTGCCGGATCGTAATGTCTTCTTTGCCGTTCTGCGCAAACTCGGGTAAGTACTTCGATACTGGATCGTTCAGCCGGATCTGCCCGAGCTCTAACATCCGCGTGATCGACGTCGCCGTGGCCAGGCACTTCGTCAGCGATGCCATGTCGAAGACTGTGTCCAGCGTCATCGGCTCACGCGCCGGCTCCAGGCTGCGGTACCCGAATGCCTTGCGGTAAACCACCTTGCCGTTGTGCCCGATCAGCACCACCGCTCCCGGCGGAATCTGCTGCTCGACGGCATCCTTCATCAGCGCATCGAGGGCCCTGAACTGCCCGAATCCCGCAGGCTCTTTCGCATGCGGAGCCGATGCGCGTTTCTTTCTTGCAGCCGCAAATCCAGTAGTGTCGAGAAGGGAGAAAACTAAGAAAAGAACAAGGAAGGTTCGAAGTTTAGGAAAAGACATTGTTTGAACCGGCTTGGAGCCGAATGTAAACGACCTCGCGTTGTAATTACAAGTGGACGCCTTGAATCTCCCAACACTTCAGTACCGGGCTGTGCTATACCAATCCCTTGCTCAACGATCACACCGCCGATCAGGATTCGCGCTTCGCGGCCGCCTTCCGCGTATTGGAAGAAGCCATCTGTGATCGCGCCTTCCCTGCGGCGTCCGTGGCCGTGCTCCAGAGCGGCAATCTTATCGCACTACGATCTTTTGGCCGGTACACTTTCGAGTCGGACTCTCCCGCCGTAACGCCGGACACCATCTTCGACCTCGCCTCGGTTTCCAAGGTCGTCGCCACCACTACGGCTGCGGCTATCCTCTATGAGCGTGGCAAATTCTCCCCCGACGACTGCGTCGCCGATCTCGAACCGCGCTTCGGCACACATGACATCCGCCGTTACGACGTAACCATTCGGCAGTTGCTCACTCACACTTCGGGCCTGCCGGCCTACGTGCGGTTTTTCGAAAATGCCAATACGCGCGACAAAGTCCTCGAAGCCGCTTACACGACTCCGCTCGAAGCGGACCCCGGCACTCGAACCGAATACAGCGACATCGGCTTCATCATCCTCGGTGACATCCTCGAACATCTCGCCGGAGAGCCGCTGGATAGCTTCTGTCAGCGCGAGATCTTCGACCCGCTCGGACTCCAGCACACCCGCTTCTGCCCACCGCGGGATTGGAGCAACCGCATCGCTCCCACACGTGACGGCCGCGACTTCCGCAAGAAGGTAATTCAAGGCGAGGTCAACGATGAGAACGCCTGGGCGATGGGCGGTGTGGCCGGTCACGCCGGCGTCTTTTCTACCGCCGCCGAGGTCGCCGAGTTCGCTTCGCTTTGGTTGGGTGCCCGGTCCTTTGGCGAAGCCAAAGGGCCGGTGTCGCTGTTGAAGCCCAAAACCATCACCGAATTCACGCGTCAACAAAGAGGCACCACGCGCGCGCTCGGCTGGGACCGCCCCACTCCACCGTCAAGTTCCGGCCAGTACTTTTCACCGCAGTCGTACGGCCACCTCGGCTACACCGGCACTTCCCTCTGGATCGATCCGACCCGTTCACTGGCGGTCGTCCTGCTTACCAACCGCACCTGGCCCGACGCCAAGAATCAGGTGATCAAGGAAATCCGGCCGCGTTTCCACGACGCGATAATTGAATCGTTATAGCGGCGAAACAGTTCTAGGGCGCATCCACTTCCGCCTCCGTCATCGATATAGGAAATCTACTTTTCTCCCTCTGTGTCTCTGTGCCTCTGTGTTGAAATAGGTGTTGATGACTGACAACATCCAACGCCTCGGCACCGAGCAGACCAACACCGCCTCCGCCGATCTCGACACCAAGTCCTCGCTCGAAATCGCCCGAATCATGAACGCCGAGGACGCGAAGGTCCCTCAGGCCGTCGCTCAAGCCCTTCCGCAAATCGCTAAAGTGATCGACCTTGTCGCCGACGCCATTGCCAGAAAAGGCCGTCTTATCTACGTCGGCGCCGGGACCAGCGGACGCATCGGCGCCCTCGACGCCTCCGAATGCCCCCCGACCTTCAACACCGATCCGAAGACCGTCCGGTATGTCATCGCCGGAGGTCCCAAAGCGCTTGGCCAGGCCGTCGAAGCTAACGAGGACTCCTCCAATCTCGGCCGGAAGGATATTGCCAAGCTCAAGCCCGGAAAGAAAGATGTCGTCATTGGATTGGCCGCCAGCGGACGAACGCCCTACACCATCGGAGCCTGCGAATACGCCCGCAAGAAGGGCGCTCGCACTGCCTGCATCGTCTGCAATACCGGCTCGCCTCTCGCCTCGGCGGTTGAGGTCCCCATCGAGGTCAATGTAGGTCCCGAAGTCGTCGCCGGATCCACGCGCCTGAAAGCCGGCACCGCGCAGAAGCTCGTCTGTAACATGATCACCACCGGAGCCATGACCCGTCTGGGCTATGTTTACGGCAACCTAATGGTGAATGTCCATCTGAAGAATGCAAAGCTGGTCGAGCGCGGCATTGGAATCGTGCAGAAAGCCACCGGCGCTGATCGAGATGAAGCTGTCGCTGCTCTCGAAGCCGCCGACAATCACGTCCCAGCCGCCATCCTGATGCTGAAAGCCAACCTGACCGCCAAACAAGCGGCTAAGCGACTGAAGAAAGCCAACGGCCACCTGCGCAATGCAATAGACCTTAGATGAGCCTCCGGCGTCTCTGAATCCTGCTTGCGAAACGCGTCTTGAACCCTCAAACTAAGGCCTTTCCCGGCCCTGTTTACCGACGCGATTCAACTACAATGAAATCTTCAGTGAATAGTCTTTCGTCCAATAGACAATGGACATTCGGCAAGGGACAATCACTGTTTGAGGACAGCAGTTTCATGGACAAGTTTGTCATTCGCGGCGGCAACCCACTTCTCGGCACCATTCGCGTGAGCGGCGCAAAGAACGCCGCCCTTCCGGCTATGGCCGCGGCTCTTCTGACCGACGAGCCGGTCATTCTGGAGAACATTCCGCAGGTACGCGACATTATCACCGAACGCAACCTGCTTGCCGCCATGGGCGCCGAAGTCGAACTCGGCTACGGACGCGCGCACCACCGCACCACCATCAACTGCGGCACGGTCACTTCGCCCGAAGCTTCGTACGATCTGGTGAAGACCATGCGCGCCTCTACGCTGGTTTTGGGACCACTGGTCGCCAAGTTCGGACGCGCCCGTGTCTCCATGCCCGGAGGCTGCGCCATTGGCGCTCGTCCCATCGATCTGCACATCAAAGGATTGGAGCGACTCGGCGCCACCATCTCCAACGAGCACGGATATGTCGAAGCACGCACCGATCGCCTCAAAGGCGGGCACATCGTCTTCGACAAGATCACCGTCACCGGCACCGAAGATCTGCTGATGGCCGCCACACTCGCAGATGGCGAAACCATTATGGAGAACTGCGCCCGAGAGCCCGAAGTCGCCGATCTCGCCGAGCTGCTCATCAAGATGGGCGCTCACATCGAAGGTCACGGCACTTCGACGATCAAGGTCAAAGGCGTCGCCAAGCTTCACGGAGCCAAGCACCGCATCATTCCCGACCGCATCGAAGCCGGTACGTTCATCATGGCCGCAGCCATTAC
>CAYWSM010000431.1:0-42128 GCA_964460935.1 uncultured Terriglobales bacterium
TTGCGGTTCTTCCGGAGGAAGAGGCGTACCAAGAAAAGGATCGTTGTCGACGCGGTAAGCATCTGCCGGCGCGAAGAATTTCACATTCGGGACATTAGGATTCAACTCGCGCAACGGGGCAATGTCATCCATGATCCAGATGGAACGGCCATGCGTGGCAACGATGAGATCGTCATCGTGGATAGTGAGATCGTGCACCGGGGCGACAGGCAGATTCAACTGCAGCGGCTGCCAGTGATCTCCATCGTCGAAGGAAACGTAAACTCCGAGTTCGGTTCCTGCGAACAGCAGTCCCTTACGGCGCACGTCCTCGCGTATCACGCGCGCGAACGCCGAATCGCTAATGCCGATCGTGATCGGCTGCCACGTCTTGCCAAAATCGCGCGTACGGTAAAAGTACGGACGTTGATCGTCGAGCCGATGACGATCGACAGCCGCATATGCAATACCTGGGTCAAACCGAGATGCTTCGATCGTCGAAATCTTGCTCCAGTCGCTTAGGCCTGGGGGCGTAACATTCCGCCAGTTTTTGCCTCCGTCGGTAGTCACGTAGATGAGACCCGTGTCGCTGCCAGCCCATACGACATCGGCTTTGAGCGGAGAAGGAGCGATGGTGTACACCACACCATACCCAAGCTCCTTCGCGTTCTCGATCGTCGGCGTTACACCTTTACTGGAGGACGGTACCTGTGCGCCGGTCAGGTCTGGGCTGATCTGCTGCCAGTGCAGGCCACCATCCGTTGTTTTCATCACAAACTGCGTGCCCATATAGAGCGTCTTTTTGTCCGCCGACGAAAAGATCATGGGCGGAGTCCAGGGGGCACGGTACTTACGGTCGGCAATGTCGGTGCCCCACGTCGGCATTGGCCATGGGCTGATATCCTGGCTTAATGAGGTATGCCAGTCGTACCGGCTGGCTGACCCGTACGCCCCGGTCGCGTAAATGATGTTGGGATCAGCCGGATCGACCGCCAACGCAGCGCTTTCACCGCCACCAATATTGACCATATCCTGGTTGGAGAGGATACCGTGATCACTTCGGCTACGTATGGCGATACTGCCGCTGTCCTGCTGCGATCCGAACACCCAATAGGGAAAGCTGTTATCGGTCGTAATGCGATACATCTGCGCCATGGGCTGGTTGTACCAGGAACTCCATGTCACTCCGCGGTTCAGTGAAATGCTCGTGCCCTGATCGGTTGCCAGTGCCAGATGCTGGGGATTTTTCGGGTCCACCCAGAGCGAGTGATAATCGTCGCCCCCAGGCGCTCCGCGCACAATGGTAATGGTCTTCCCCGCATCTTCTGACCGATAAAGCGCAACGTTGGGAATATAGACCACGTTGGGATTGGAAGGATCGACGGTGACCCAGTCGAAGTACCATGCACGACTCGTAAGTCGCGAATCGCTATTCGCGAGCACCCATGAATCGCCGCCATCGTCCGAGCGATACAGTCCAGCACCGGGCTTTGTATCGATGAGCGCATATACACGCCGCCCGTCAGACGATACATCAACTCCAACCCGGCCCCACTGGCCTCCGGGCAGTCCGTTGCCCTTCAACTCCGTCCACGTCGTACCGCCGTCGCTGCTGCGATACAGACCGCTTCCGGGTCCATCCAGCGGAGCATAGGTACTCCACGGCGGACGTCGCGTCCGCCACAGTCCAGCAAAAAGCACATTCGGCTTGGCGGTAGCAATAGCGAGGTCGGACGCGCCAATCTCCGGCCCTTTATCGAGCACTCGCTTCCAGGTGGCACCGCCGTCGGTGGACTTGAACACACCTCTCTCGTCATTCGGACCATAGGCATGCCCCAAAGCTGCCACGTACACTATGTCAGCATTTGTCGGATCGATAACTACCTTACTAATCTGCCGAGAATCTCGTAACCCGATATTTTTCCAGGTCTTCCCGGCATCGCTGGACTTATATACACCGTCGCCCGACGAGAGAGTCGAACGGATATCAGACTCGCCGGTTCCCACATACACAACGTTCTGATTGGAAGGAGCTACTGCAATCGCACCAATCGATGCGATTGGCTGGCCATCAAAGATGGGACTCCAGGTCACACCAGCATCAACCGATTTCCAAACTCCGCCGCCCACAGAACCGGTGTAAAACACATTCGGATCTCCTGGTACACCCACGGCTGCAACAGTGCGGCCACCGCGGAACGGACCAATGAGTCTCCACTGCAAGGCCTGCAGGAATTGAGAAGGCACTGTTTGCGCTGCGAGAAAACTACCAAAGAGCACTACGACGTTGATGCGTATCGCGACAGAAAAGCGATTTATCCTCACCCTTGAGTTCCCTTATTGTGGTGTTAATCGAGCGAAATGGAAGGATAGCAGGTAAGGCTTTAATTCGCCTTCCCTGCTTCGTGCAGGATCAAATCCACGAAGGCTTTAGCCGACCGCGGCAGCGTGCGGTTGCTTTGATAAACCACTCCGAGTTCGCGCCACAGATCCTGATCTTCGATTTCGACCAGTTTGGCGGTTCCTGCTCTTACTTCGTCGGCAGCATATCGCGAACTGATCAGCGATACGCCCAGGCCTGCCGTTACAAAGCTTTTGATCATCCCCACGCTCGGCAGTTCCATGCGGATCTTCAACTGGCTCTGGTAGGGCCGAAACAGCCGTTCGAGCAATTGCCGCGTGTATCCCGTCTTCGGATAGAGTTGTGGTTGTTCAGCCGCCACGGCTACCGAAACCGACTTCATCTTTGCCAACGGATTTTTCGCATCGACCATCAGCATCAGCCGGTCACGATGAATCGCCCGCACCTTCAGCCCGGGCGATTTTACCGGTAGCGTTACCACTCCCACATCGATGGAACCGTCGTTTACGCGCTCAAGAATCTTGCGGCTGAAGTTGCGGTAAATGCTGATCTGCACGTCGGGATAAAGCTTTGAATATCTCGCGAAGACGTCTGGCAGTACATAAAGGCACGTAGCTTCGTTCGCGCCTACCGCTAAAACGCCGCGGGGCTGATTACCCTGGTCCGCGACCGCTCGCTTCGATTCGTGATACAGCGTCATCATGCGCTGTACATATTCAAAGAAAACTTCGCCGGCGGGCGTCAGGCGTACTGTCTTGCCTGAGCGATCTAGCAGGCGCTCGCCATATTCTTCTTCAATCTGCCGGATTTGCGCGCTTACGGCCGATTGCGAGCGCAGGACTTTTTGCCCGGCGCGCGAGAAATTGCCGAGCTTTACGACTTCGAGAAAGGTTACGAGTTGATCGAAGTCCATGGGGAAGTTAAGTTGAGGATTATATCTGAACGAGTTTGATTGTCAGTGACCTGTTAATTAAACACCAACTCCCTCGCCCGCTGTGCCGCCTTTACTACTGCTTTGATCAGCGTCACGCGTAGCTTCCCTTCCTCGAGTTCCAGAATTCCGTCAATCGTGCATCCGGCCGGAGTCGTGACGGCGTCCTTCAGCAATGCCGGATGATGGCCGGTTTCCAGCACCATCCGAGAGGCTCCCAGAGCCGTTTGTGCTGCCAACTGCGTTGCGAGATTCCGAGGCAGGCCAACCTTGACTCCCGCTTCCGCGAGGGATTCAAGAATGATGTAGATGAACGCCGGACCGCTTGCCGAGAGGCCAGTGATCGCGTCCATGTGCTTCTCATCGACTACAACGGTACGACCAACCGTCTCAAACAAACTGCGCGCGAGTTCTACATCTTCGGCAGAAGCATACTTCCCGCCGCAAATTGCGGTCATACCAGCGCCGAGCATAGCGGGAGTGTTAGGCATAGCACGGATCACCGGAATCTCCCCCTTCAGCCGCTTCTCCATATAATCAGTAGGAACGGACGCCGCCACGGAGATTACGATTTTATCGGGCGTGGTAACGGAGGCGATCTCTTCCATCACCTGGGCTACCGTCTGCGGTTTTACGCAGACGAACACGATCTGTGACTGACGCACAGCCTCCGCGTTGTCGGTGCCGACCTCGATCCCAAGGTCGTTATTAAGCGACTCTGCTTTTTCTGCATGCTGCACAGTGGCATGAATGAGCGCCTTAGACAGTAACCCTTTCTGCAGCATTGCTTGCATGAGAATAGTCCCGATTTTGCCTGCACCGAGGATTGCCACCCGTGCGTGCGACGCCTTCTTCGATTTTCCTTTTTCAGTTTTCATTGTCAATTTTCAAATCTATGGAATTTTGCTGTTCTTAGGCTTGCTCTGACCAAGATGGGAACACCCGATACGCTCTCCAGCAAATGGCGGGCTGCGGCGATTCGCTCGGCTTCTCTTGTTCTTTCCGGCAGTCCAACGGCGCTGACGACAATCGCGCCGTTCTGGGTATTGACCTCGATTTCTCCTCCGGCGCCGTTACGCTGACACACCACCGCATCCGCCAGGCGAATAATACCCGCTAGCCGATTCACCACATTCTTCGCTGATTTGGCCAAGCTGCGATAGACGGCATGAGTATCTGCCGGCGGCGCTCCCTTGTGATATCGCGCGACCAGTCCTGCTATTCGTAGATGGAGTTCCGACCATCCGGGAGGAACATCGAGACGTTCGAAAATCTTAACGACAACTTTATAATGTTTCCCGTTTCCCAGCCGTCCGGCCTCATGTCCGAGTACGGCGATCGTTAACAGGTCGCGTTGCGATACACCTTCGAAATCAATCTGCGGTAGCAGGCGTTCACTAATCAGTGAGTCATATAGCTTAAGGCTGGTGTGCAGCACGTTCTCGGTGTGCAGGTGATCGTCTTCGCGCAGGAACGCCCATATCTCAAATTTCTTCAGGATCGCCTGCTTTAAACCTTCTCCCTGCGGAAGCCGGTTACGCCAGATGGTCCAGAGCGAGTCGCGACCGAGCATCTTTGCCCGATACTTATCAAGCCTTGTACTTCGTTCGGTGACGATCCTGTTCTGCCATTTGGCTCTCTGCTCAGGGTTTGCATAGGCGCGAATCTGTCTTGCGGTTGCCGCCAGTACATCCAGATCGTGAATTTCACCCAGAACATCCTGCATAGACTTCAGGTCTTTGATCCAGGCTTCGTGCAGCTCGGGCAAGAAGTTTTCAACGATGTAGCGGAATTTCTTGATGCCGATGCGTAACGCGTGCAGCGATACGGCAGTTCGGTTCTTCATAGCCACGCCGTGCAGGCGATGCGCTTCGATCCAGCGCTCAAGCGCGATCACCTGGAACGCATCTCCGCCTATGGAAACCTGCTCAACCCTGGGATCCAGATCGTCAGCCCATGCCAGCCACTGTTGGGTATCGAAAGTGCTCAATGCGGCACTTGCGTTGTTCTTGAGGAACTGTTCCCTCTCCTGAAAATGCGTTATCAACTTATCGCGAACCGGATCGATTTCCACACCGAGCTTCTGCACCCACTCCATCTGCACTTGCACGTCGCGGAGATCGCCAAGAGCCGAAAAGAGCGCTTTCGCCGATTTCCGCATCTTCTTCCAGGCCGGATGCGGATCGAGCATACGGAAACCGTCCGCCATGGAACGGCACCGGCGGATGGCCACACGCAGATCATGTACCGGATCGGCCTCAAAACCGTTGCCGGCTTTCTCCGCCTCCTTGACGACGCGCTCCATCCAATGACGAAGCCCGCGCTCGGGCTTGGCTGCTTGCTCCATAGTTCTTCGGAAACTTAATTGTAGAAGAGAGCGAACGGGAATGAGTAGAAAGAGGTCAGTTATTTTAGGTTTTGGCAGTCGATGTTAGTGCCGAATCGGGCGCCGGTGTATGTGCTCAAGTGCTCGATCAACAATGCGGGTGATCTCGTTGGCATACTTCGGTTTGCGGTTCTCGCAAAGGCGCCGTTTTGCTTTCTCGGGATCAAACCAAGTGGGATCGCGATGCACCTCCTCTGGAGGGACGAGGTGAATCACTTCGCAGAGATGTGCATCCACTTCGTGCTCGCCGAAGTGGAAATGATCCTGCTTGGTATGCAGGTATCGACCGATCGGCTGCTCTTCCACACGACCGAAGACGCCGGCTTCCTCATAGGCCTCGCGAGCAGCCGCGGCAGCACGGCTTGGGTCGCCATCCACACGCCCTTTGGGGAATGTCCACCGTCCGGCACGTGTGCGGACTAACAGAAATTGAATTCCCTCATGGGATCGGCGATAGCAGATTGCAGCGACATGCGAACGAGGAGAAACTGCCCGCCTGGATGGAGAAAGAAAGCGGTTACTGGTCGGTCTTCCAAACTGCTTACTATCGGCGACAGGCACTCGCAACTCCTTTAGCAGGCCAATACACCAAGATAGCGCCCGCTTCGACCAACTCTGCCTGTAGCCCTTCTTGGTTCCGGCCCGATACTGCCTATCTACTTTATACTGCACCAGCTTTTATGCAATGTTGCAATGATGTGAAATTCTGGTTAATGCTCGGAAACGACCCGGTTACGCTCCAGCAAGACTTCCTGAACGTTAATACGAGCCTCGCCTCGTGCCAACGGCCGCCTGAAGTAACTTCCGTCAGGCCGCATCTCTCGAGCTTTTACATTGTCTTGTAGATAAAGATCGAGAACCTCTTCTTTGAGAAAACGGATCACTCTGGCTTCTTCGATCGGAAAAATCACTTCCACGCGACGGTTGAGATTTCGCGGCATCAGGTCTGCGCTGCCAACGTAGATCTGTTCCTCTTCGCCATTCCGGAAGTAATAGATGCGGCTATGTTCCAGGAAGCGGCCGACGATGCTGATCACCCGGATGTTTTCGCTGATGCCTGCAATTCCCGGACGAAGACAGCATATACCGCGAACTAGCAGGTCAACCTTCACGCCTGCCATCGAAGCGCGGTAGAGCGTACGAATCATTTCGGCGTCCACGAGAGCGTTCATCTTCAGGATCATGTGGCCGCCGCCATTGCGCCTGTGATGCTCGATCTCGCGCTCGATCAACTCCAGGAACCGCTGCCGCATATTGATCGGCGCGACCAGCAGCTTCCGGAAATCGTTCTTCGCCGAGTAACCGGTCAGGTAATTGAAAAGATCGGTAGCGTCCGCGCCGATGTCGTCGTCTGTGGTGAACAGGCCGATGTCGGTGTACAGATGCGCCGTTACCGGGTTGTAGTTGCCGGTCCCGAGATGGACGTAACGGCGGATCTGGTCACCTTCTTTACGGATTACCAGCGCGATCTTCGAATGCACCTTCAGGCCAACAAGCCCATAAACGACGTGCACACCTTGACGTTCTAGCGCTTTCGCCCACTCGATATTGCTGCCCTCATCGAATCGGGCCTTCAACTCCACCACGCTGGCGACCTGCTTTTCATTCTCCATTGCTTCGAGCAGGGCTTTCACCACGGGAGAGTTACGTCCCACACGATAGAGCGTCATCTTTATAGTGAGAACATCATCGTCTTCCGCCGCCTTGTTCAGGAAATCAATGACAGGCTGAAAGGAATTGAACGGGTGATGCAACAGTACGTCCCGCCGGCGGATTGCTGTGAAAATACTTTCCTCTTCGGGGTCGAAGTCGAGCGCCTTCGGAACACTGGGAACAAATGCAGGATCTTTCAGGTCGGCGCGATCGAGATTAGCCAAGCTCATCATCCGGCTCAATCGTAGTGGGCCGCGCATTCGATACACGTCAGCTCGTGTAACTTCCAGGTTATTGATCAGGATGCGTAACATCGACGGCGGCATCTCCAGATCTACCTGCAAGCGCACGACATCACCGAAACGGCGCTGGCGCAATCCTTCTTCCGTGGTTTCCAGAAGATCGCCGGCTTCCAGTTCCTGGATTTCGATGTCGGCGTCGCGTGTGACGTGAAAAGGATGAGCCTCCAGAACCCTCATGCCCGGAAACAGCGCATCGAGATTGGCGCAGACAAGATCCTCGAGCCAAATGAACGTTTGCCGTTGAGCTTTGCGCCGAGCAGTAGCAATTGTTTGGGGTGCATCGACGCGAATCAATTGCGGAAGGCCTTCCGGTACCTTCACGCGGGCAAAGTGCTGGTCACCATTGGAATCGCGAATAATTACCGCGAGATTTACAGACAGATTTGAGATATGAGGAAACGGGCGGCCAGGATCAAACGCCAGCGGCGTGAGCACCGGGAAGACCGAACTCTCAAAATACTTTCTGGCGCGATTCTGCTGGGCTTCGCTTAAAGAGCCAAAAGTACGGATGTAGATGCCGGCTTCTTCCAGAGCAGGGGCGAGTTGACGCCGGAAGCAGCGCGCCGCGTTTGTCATTAACGCGGTGACTTCGGTACGAATAGCTTCCAGTTGATCGGCTGGAGACATCCCATCCGGACCCACCTCCGTACTGCCGGCCTCGACCTGCCGTTTCAATCCGGCAACTCGCACCATGAAAAACTCATCGAGATTCGATCCGACGATCGAGAGGAACTTCACCCTCTCCAGTAACGGATTCGTTTCATCCTGTGCTTCTTCCAATACACGTCGTTGAAATGCAAGCAGGCTTAACTCTCGATTTACATAAAGGGCGGGATCTTTGAGATCCGCTTGTTGCTGCGCGGCCTGAGGCTGACCGTCGCCTGACGGCTTGTGGACCGCGGAATTCGCATTCGCGCGGCGACTCGGATGTGAGAGGCTGGTCCCCATTCCTTATAGTGTATTCGTCAGCATGAGCTCTGTTGAGTAACTCTTTCGAGGACGAAATGTTAACGCCATGTTAAAAATTGCCCGATTCTTGCCAGAATGGGCCTATTTCCATAGCTTTTACACAATTTTTCCCGGGTACCGGATTGCAGTTATTCGCCCGGATGATAGCCTAATGGTGACAGGAATCCAATTATGACAACTTCCAGCCAAGACGTACGCCTCTGGTTAGTTCCGCAACGTTTTTGGGCAGTGACTCGCAACATGGACAAGGTCCAGGCCGACACTCTGATGGAGAGAGTCATGGAACTTGCGGAAAAGCATGACGTAGAAGCTCTGCGTCAGTTCGACTTTATTGTGATTGACCGTGATCGGCGGAATATTGCCTGAACTTGCGGCTGCGTCTTTCTTGTTAAGCACGCATTAAAGACAAGCAGATATCTCATCAGCGCATGAAGTAGATAACCAAGAAGGCTACTTCAGCCACAGCGCAGGACACCCATAGCGCCTCGCGGATATGTCCCCGGCGAATATCTTTTTTCATTTGCTCGGTGACCAATCGCACTTCCAGAGTGATTTCGGGTATTTCCTCAGGTGTAACATCACCGTTACCAAGATTGAAGACGCCGGGACGAGAATCTCTGGGCTCCGCTGGATCGTAGATCTTCGGACCTTCGATCAAAGTCGACCAAAGCGGCGTGAACAGTTCGGTCGATGCCTCAATAGGATGAACCGGCGCGGACGACAGATGTAGAGTTGGCAACCGCTCGGGTGCGACACGATCCGCCAGATTCCGTAGAAGTGAGGTCCACCAACCATGCTGCAGATCATCCCCGATCAACTCACCTACGTCAATAGGAATGGATTCTAGTTGAAGAGGCGGCAGATCCTCGGGTGACACAACATCGCTGATATTGCGGAAGATCGTCCTGAACCAGGGAGCAGAAATACGGTCGCCAAGCAGCAGCCCCACGTCTAGAGGACGCGAGGTCAAAACCAGGGGCGGCAGCTTCTCAGGAAAGAACCTATCACGAAAATTTCCCACCAGGGAACGAAATAACCCATCCGTCAGTCCAGGTGGTGGAGAGAGATCCAGGTCTTCCTCGGGCGCACTTCTTAGTCGCTGGTCCATGGCTTCTATTGTGCCACGAATTTACCCATCGCAGCGGCTCTGCCCAGATCAGCACTCTTCTTGACAGTTCCCTTTGACACTGTCGAACCCCGGTTAGGAAGCCCGCATCGTAGCATCTCGTGCCACTCGAGATTCCCAGGAGGCTCTTCAATATGAAGAAACAGATTGCCATTGCGATTGTGTTGTTAACGCTGGCCTTCGCCCTTGCGTGCTCGCAACAAAGGGCCAATACCCCCGATGCCAAACCAGCTGTACAGGATGCGCTTAAGGCAGCCGGATACAACAATATTAATGTTGACCAGGACCGTGACAAGGGCGTGATTACCCTCACGGGCGATGTTCCGACCGACGATGACAAGGCCAAAGTAGCGCAGATCGCTCAAGGTGCTGCCAACGGCATGGTCGTTTCCAATCAAGTAGGAGTTCGCCCGCAGGGCGCCGAAGGACAGGCGAAGAGCGCGGACAAAGCGACTGACGACGCGATCGAAGACCACATGAAGGCAGCTATCGCGGCTCACAACTGGGACAACCAACACATCCGCTACGATGCCAATAATGGCGTTCTTACTCTCAAGGGTGATGTTGACACTGCCCGCCAGCGGCAGCAGATGAATGACGTCGCCAAAAACATCCCAGGCGTGCAGCAGGTTGTCAATGAACTGCAAGTAAAGGGCGAAAAGGAATCAGCCGCTCGCCGCCGGCACAATTAATAACGCTCGCTTTGTAGCGGGAAACAAAGCCCCATTCCCTGTGGATGGGGCTTTTGCATTACTGTACCAGCCGGAAAAGTCTGCTCCACCGCAAGTGCGCAAGAGGATGATCGAAATAGACCGTAAGCTGTGCGTGCAACCATCTATCTGTTGGACTTGCGATTGACCACATCACCATGACCGGCTCACCGATGACATTCGTCTCCGGCACCGTTCCCCACACACGGCTATCCTCCGAGTTCCGGCGGTTATCACCGAGCAGGTAGATGCGTCCGGCAGGAATGATCGACTCAGGTGAGTTCTTTGCTCCGGACAAGGTGCCTGGAATAGCCTCTCCGTTTACGTACAGCATTCCGTTGTGCCACTGAACACGATCTCCACCCACGGCAATTACACGTTTCAGGTAAACTTCGCTTCCCCGCCATGGCGGATGAAAAGAAACAACGTCGCCACGCTGAGGACTCTTCAGTCGTGGCAAACGCCAGTGGACAACCGGAACCTCTGGGCCGTACGCAAACCGATCAATCAGCAGGTGATCTCCGACGAGGACCGTGCCCTCCATGGATGGCGTCGGAACCACCACAATCTGAAAGGCGACCGACAACAGCGCCGCAATCAATGCCAACAACACAGTGATTTTCGCCGCTTTGCTCACTCATCCAGCTTACGAAGCGTTTCATCCCACTCCCATCGGCGGTATGCCTTATTTTCGGCGCTGTCAGTTACAATTCTCGTTCTTTAATGGACCGAGTCGTACAGCAAGCGTTAATTCTAAAGTGATGCTGGTTCGGATATCCATTCATGGAGACTACATGCGCCGGTTCGTTCGTCTACTTTTGATTGTTGCCATTGCTTTCAACGCTGCAGCGCAAGAAACCAAACCACCCGCAGAACGCGTTCAGAAAACTTCTCCTGGCAATAAGGAGCAAAAACCGTCGAGCGCCGAACCAAATCCGACGGAAAATGCGGCCGAACCCGGGCCGCAGGCTCCATCAATGAAACCTGGCGAAAAGCAGGAAACAAAGCCTCCATCCGGCGCGGAGCCGGAAAAGCCACAGCAAAATATTAAATACGACATGTCGGAGGTTCCGCCTGTAATCACTCATCACCAGATCACTGTTGGCGGAAAGCTCCTTCGCTATACGGCAACTGTCGGGCGTCTGCCGATTAAAGATGATGGCGGCACCATCGATGCCGAGATGTTCTACGTTGCCTACACGCTGGATGGAGCTGATGCGGCCACTCGTCCTTTAACTTTTGCGTTTAACGGCGGCCCTGGCTCTGCGTCGATCTGGCTGCACATGGGCGCCGTTGGACCACGCAAAGTCATCATGGATGCGGAGGGCTGGATGCCTCCAGCGCCCTATCGACTGGAAGATAATGCCAACACTCCTCTGGATCGCACTGACCTTGTGCTGGTAGATGCGATCGGCACCGGATGGTCACGACCGGCTGACACTAACCGCGGCAAAAAATTTTGGAACGTCAAAGGTGATGTTCAATCGTTCAGCGAGTTCATCCGGTTGTACATCACGCGGAACGAACGATGGTCGTCTCCGCTATACCTGCTGGGCGAGAGTTACGGCACAACGCGTTCAGCCGGAATCAGCGGTTACCTGCAGGATAAGGGTATTTCGTTCAACGGAATCGTACTGCTCTCATCCATCCTGCGATTTAACACGGTCGAAACAACGGTTGGAAACGACGAGGCATTCGCGCTGACGCTGCCGACGTACACGATGATCGCCGCATACCACAAAAAGCTTGCGCCGGAGCTTATGCAGGACCTTGCAAAAACCCGCGCCGAGGTTGAGAAGTGGGCGCTCACGGACTACATGGCAGCACTCCGCAAGGGTGACACGCTAACTCCGCAGGAGCGCTCCACCACTGCGGAACAGATTGCGCGTTACACAGGTTTGAGCAAAGCTGATGTGGACGAAGCCAATCTCCGCATCGATGTACGGTGGTTTACGCACCGGTTGCTCGCTGATAAGAAGCTTCGCGTCGGACGCCTGGACGGCCGGTATGCTGCCCCCGATCCACAAGGCTATCTCGACACCCCCTTCTACGACCCCAGCGGATCGGCGGGTACACCTCCATTCACTTCTGCGTTTTACGACTACATCCGTCGCGAACTTAAGTACAAGACGGACATGCCATATGTCGTCCTCTCGTATGAAGCCAATCAAAACTGGGATTGGGGCAAAGCGATCGAAGGCATGCCGGATACTGCACCTGACTTGCGATCTGCAATGGTCAAAGATCCCTACCTGAAGGTTCTTGTGATGGAGGGCTACTACGATCTTGCCACTCCTTACTTTGCATCCACGTACACAATGGATCACATGGATCTCAGCGGCGAGTATCGGAAGAACATTTCGTTCGCGACCTACGAGGCCGGTCACATGGTCTACATGAAGCAAACGGAATTACAGAAGCTGAAACGTGACATCGCAAACTTCATCAACGCTACAGCGCCGAAATAAGCCTGAGTTGGCCGGCCGAATGTACAGCCTATAACGTTGGTGGCGTCCGTCCTCGATGACGGGCTTTTAGATCCTGATACACCTTCAATTCCCGCCGCGCATCGTCCATGCGTGAATCTCGACGGTACGCCATTGCGAGTTGGTAATGGATGTAATCGGCATCGGGCTTGAGCTTCGTGCTGGCCTCAAAGTTAGTGATTGCACCTTTAGCATCGCCGCGTTCGAGCAGCAGTTTGCCCAATTCATAATAGGCGTCTGCGTGGTTCGGATCCTGCTGTAACACCTGCTGCAGAAGGTCCTTCGCCTCCTGCTTGTTGTTCGTCTCACTTAACGCGTAAGCCAGGTTAAATTTGGTGGCAGCATCCGAGGGATTCAATCGAAGCGCCTCGCGCATTTCTTTGACTCCCTCCGCCGGGCTCCCCTGCCGAATTGATGCAAGCCCCGCAAGAAAATGCGCTCGCGACTGCTTCGGATCGATTGCTACTGCCTGCCGATACTCCTGCAACGCTGCGGCCCAGTCGTTCTGCTCTGCCAAAGCATCTCCCAGCAGCATGTGCAAGTCCGGGGAATCGGTCTTGACCTTTTCCAGTTCTCGCAATCGGCTGATTCCCTGCTTGTAATCGCCGGTCTTCACCAGCGATACGGCAAAGGCGTATGACAATCCCGGATCAGCATTCACCTCAGACTCTACCGGCCGTAGATAGTTCAAAACCTGGTCGTATTTTTGTAATGCGAAAAGGCTAAGAGCCAGGGCAGCACGGACTCGAAGGTCATCCGAGTGCAGTCGCAAATGACGAGACAACGGCGGCACTGCGATATCAAACTCATTGGCATAGAACGCTGCCATGCCGAGATTGCGCTCAAGTGTTGCCAGTCCTGGCTCCCACAAGGCAACGCTGCGAAAGTACTCAACCGCCGTTCGAAAGTCTTTCTTGCTGGCCGCGATTACACCTAAATTGTTGTAACTGTCAGCTACCGCGGGCCTGAGCTCGTCGATGTAAACTTCCGCACGTTTCAAGTCTTCGGAAGAAATAACCTGAGTTTCCTCCTGGCGCGCTGAAACCACGTCGGCAGCAATATTGGGCGAATCTCCCGAAATTCGCTGCCGCTCTAATTGGATGGACCGGTTGCTCAGTTCGGAGGCTGTCCGCAGTTCCTGCTTCCCTTCCTCTTTTTGGCCGTTATCGACCAGCATGCGACCCAGCAGGTAGTGAGCACGGCTGATTTGATAATTGTTACGCGAAATGTCATCAGTCAGGGTTATCGCACTGCGGAGAGCTTTCTCAGCGTCATCTAGACGGTTTGTTTCGACATACAACTGGCCAAGATAGATCAGGGAATCAGGATTTTTCGGATCCAGCGCGTTGGCACGGAGCAGTTCGGTCTCGGCCTCTTTAAGGTCGCGCTGCTTTAGGAGAATGTAACCCAGCAGATAATGACTGCGGGTGTCATTGGGATTTCGTTGCAACTCGGCTCTAAATTCTGCCGCCGCTTCTGAGAATCCGGCGTTGCTATCGCGTCCGAGATAGGCCAACCCGAAAAAGTAGTGGACCTGGGACTCATTAGGGTCCTTGGCCACTGCCTTCTTCAGTTCCTCGACTGCCCGGTCGACGTAGCCGCCGTTGCGATAGGCCCTGCCAAGATATACGTGAATTCTTGCACTATCGCCCAGCCCTTTGATCATTTCATCAAAGAGCAACTGTGCGTGTTCCAGATCATTGAGCTTCAGGTAGGTAAGCCCGAGTAAGTAACCGGTTTCGAAGTTCGGCGCCGCAACCACTGCGGCCTCGAGATGCTGTTTTGCGCTCTTATAGTCTCCTTGTTGGCAGAGCGTATTTCCGATTAAGTATTCCGCTCGGGGATTATCGGGTTTGGTCTTAAGTGCTTTTTCCGCCAACGACTTCGCTGCGGAAAAGTTGCTTTGCTCCAGCCGCATGGCTGCGAAATCGAGGAGCAGATCGGTATTATCAGGAGCCAAGGTTAGTCCTGCTTCCAGCAGTTTTTGCGCTTGCTCATACCTGCCGTAATGAGCATGCAAGCTCGCGATCCGGCGCAGTGTCCGCACCAGGAATACCTTGTATTCCACCGCCGCTTTTTCCAGATCTCCTTTGCTCTGCAAGGAACGTGCGGCTTCGAAGTGGCTGTAGAACGCTTCTTGCTGGTTCCGTGGACTAGATCGATTCTCAGCCGGATACGAGGTTTGCGCGCTGGAACCACAAACAACAAGGGTCGAAATCGCCAGCACACAGAAAGACCTTAGATAGCTGCGTGCATGACTCCGTGCGCCTTCTGGCGTACTGCAGGGTGGACCCATGAGGTAGAAGAATAAAGGGTGAAGTTCGATTTGAGTCAAGCCTCACCCTGCCTGCGAATTGGCCTAGAAGGTGATCTTCAGAGCGTACTGTATTTCGCGTGGGCCTTTGTCTGCCGAGGCCTGCCCGAACGTCTGGTGGCCGTAAGCAACACCGTCCTGCGAATTCGCTCCAAAGCTCCAACCAACCGTGTTGACCGCATGGCCGTAACAGACACTGCCGGCATCACCGACGTTGGTAGCATTGCAGGCGACACCCGCATCTGCGATGTTGCTGTCGATTCCAGTGATATCCGCCGAATTTCCTCTGAACTGCGTCTTGTTGAACAGATTGAAGAACTCCATGCGGAACTGGAGGTTTACGCGCTCAGTTAGCCTGAAGTTCTTATAAAGAGAGAAGTCGGTGTTGGCGATGCCGGGTCCCGAGCACTCGCCCACCGAGGCATTACCAAACGTACCCAGTTGGAAGTTGTCGATTGTCCAACCGGCTGGGTTCAGCCACTGGAATTTAGGCGAACCGGCAGGCGCGCGACACGACTGGCCAAACACTCGATTCGGACGACTTTCTCCCTGACCGACTGCAGTTCCTGTCAAACCACCGGGCGCTCCTTCGATCTGCGGCGAGTTGGCAAACACGGTTAACGGAGTGCCGCTCGCGTAGTCGAGTATCGTCGCCAATTCCCATCCGCCTAATGCTGCTTTTACGAACGAATTGTGCCCCTTTAGCTCGGGTACGTTGTAGACGATGTTTCCTACGAACGTGTGGGGGCGATTGATAAAGCTCGGTCCGTAATTCCGGCGTGGATTCGTTGGATCTTCCAGCACAGTTGTCTGCGCCAGGTTTCCGCTGTTCGTAATGTCGGTATCGGAAAGCGATTTGGAGAATGTATAGGCGAACTGCGCGTCGAGTCCTTTCATCCGTGTACGGAACAGTGTCTGTAGCGAATGATAGTTCGAACCACCCTCCCATTGCGCATAGCCGATTCCTGCAAATCCTCCGGCTCCATAGGGACGAAGACTGTCGTCTTGATTGAGAGCATAGTCCAGGCGCATGTTAGCTGGTACGGTGTTGATGTCGGTGTATCGAATCAGATGTAGCCCTCGGTTGCCGACATAGGCCACCTCCAGCTTCGTGTCTCGCAAGAGCTCACGTTCTACTGTGAGGTTCCATTGCCACGTGTTGGGCAAGATATTCCCGGGATCAATGCCGAAGGTAGGAGCGCCCGTGCCGCCTGTAAATGTCGGACCGCTGTCGAGTGTGCGCGTGTAGTTGGAAACTTGCAGCGCAAACGGCGAATTGCCGGCCATAGTCAAGGTGTGGTTTAGGCGCTCGCGCTGATAGAACTGTCCGACACCGGCGCGAAGAGCGGTTTTTCCATCGCCGAAGACATCCCATGCCATACCGAGACGCGGGGCAATGGCGTGGTTGTTGTTTTCCTTCAGAGCCCGGTTCGGTCCATAGACACCGCCGAGAAAACCGGCATCCTGACAGAAGTGCGTGCCCGGAACCAACAACAATCCATTGCATGGATCGGATCCTAACGTCGGATCGTACGCACTGGGCTCGAAGGTTGCGATCATGTCCTTCGCATGGTATGGCTGCCGCAGGAACGACCATCGGAAGCCGTAATCCAGCGTAAAACGGTGCGTAACCTTCCAGTTATCGCCGTAATAGAACTCGAAGTCGTGCCAGCGAGTTTGAGAATAGGGATTTGTCTGCAGTTCGGTGGCCTGCCACATCCTGCCGGCCCACAGCGCGTCGAACGTGCCATTGCCGGTTGTGCCCGCCGGGTCGCCGGGATCAGAAATCACGCCTCCAAACTGCGTGTTTTCTTCCGAGGTGCCGTTCGCAAGTTCGTTCTTCTGATTGTTGCTGAAAAGAAATCCAACCTTGAAGGTGTGATCTCCATGCACCTTCGAGAAATCATCTTTCAGGACATACAGTTGTTCGTTGTTGTGCCACGGCGCCTGCGTCCAGAGATCTTGAGAATCAGCGCCGTTGCCGAGGCCGCCCCAAAACACCGGATATCCCATCTGAGCACCCGACTGCTTGTCGGATAAAGGAAAGTCAGGAGTGAAGACCTGCGCAATTTGGTCATTGAGTCCAGGGTTTGTTCCAGCGCGGTCAGCGGTGATGCGATTGGCCGCATAAGATATCTGGAAATCATTGACCGCAGTATTGCCAAGTACTTTCGTTAACCTTATCGTGGCCTGGTATCCGGGTTGGATCCAACTGGACTCCACCGACGGATAGGAATCATCTCCCCAGAAGCCCAGCGTGCTGGGAAACGGCTGCGACCAGTGGTCTTGCGTGTATCGGCCAAATAGGGTCCACCCGCTGCCGAGTTGATAGTCCATCCGGATGCTTTCCTGGCGCCAGTAGATTGGCGAAGTCATTGTTACTGCCCAGTTGTTGCAATTCGACGGATTGACCTGGCCCGGTGCAATGTTCGGATCCGGGAAAAGCTGCACAATGGCAGCCCCGGCCGGCGACGTTGCTGGAACATTCGTCAACGCAGCTCCCGTAGCCGGATCGGTCGGCACATTCTCACAAAGGCTGCCATCGCTAGCAGTACGCAACGTGGAGAAGTCCCCATTCTTTTCCGCCAGGGTCGGCACGTTCGCAGAACGAGCCTTGCCGCGCAGTTCGTGATTCCATTCCTCCGACCAGAAGAAGAACAACTTGTTCTTTACGATCGGCCCACCTAGGTTGTAGCCCCAGTCATTGCGGCGCAACTTGTCCTTCGGAAGACCATAGAGATTGTTGAAATAATCGGACGCATTCAATGCGTCATTGCGCCCAAAATAGTACGCGGCGCCATGAAACTGGTTTGTTCCACCCCGAGTAACGATGTTCACAACCGCTCCCATCGCTTGGCCGTATTCCGGACCGTAGCTGTTGCGCAGAATCTTGAATTCCTGGATGGAATCCACGGATGGGTAAACCAGAATCGTTCGATTCGATCCGATGTCGTTGTCGTTCACGCCATCAACGAGGAACAGATTGCCGGTGGTGTTATTACCGTTGACGGAGAAGTCAACACCAGCCATCAGACCTTTGTTCTTGCTGTCGAAAGCTGCCTGCGGAGACACACCCGGCATCAGTTGTGTCAGTTGTACGAAGCTGCGTCCATTCAGGGGCAATTCGCGGACCTCGTTACCCTCGACAACGTTTCCAACTGAGCCTGAACTGGTGTCCACCTGGACGGCATTTGCTTCTACTGTGACCTGCTCATTGATATTGCCCACCTGCAACACGGCATCCGCCACTGCAATACTGGACACGTGTAACTCCAAGCCGCGGCTAATCCACTCCTTGAAGTTCGCTTTTTTAATCGTGATGGTGTAGTTCCCCGCTAAGAGTTCGGGAGCAACGTATTCGCCCTGGGCGTTGCTGGTGACAGTGCGGACTTCTCCAGTGCCCTCGCTCTTGATGGAAACTTCAGCGCCAGGCACTACTGCGCCGCTCGTATCAGTGACGTTACCCCGGATCGTGCCGGTGAACTTTTGGCCGGCGACAGGCAATACGAAACAGAAACAAAGCAAGAGAGCAAGGGAAACGCGTTGATGCATCCAACCCTCCGACTGAGAATTCTGGCCTTTTTCCCTGTACTGAAACGATCTAATACTGAAAACGACAGGTGGCCATTAAGCGTCCGCTCGCGGAGGATGTCAAGCAGAAAGAATGAGGTATGCGAGTTGATCTCGTTTTGGGAATATGGGGAAATGTAGAATCTGAATGCCGCTCTCTCAATGACCAACCAAAGCCGCGCTGAGTAACAAAATCGGCCCGCTACTTGCGGCCCGCTTCCGATGAAATCAACTACAAGACTACATGCTCTCTTCTCCATAACCGGAGAAGTCGCGGAGAGTAAATCGATTTACTAACTTAACAAAATCGGTTTTCTAATTTGCCAATTCCATGTACACTGCTCGGCGGTCATGATTCCAGCGGTAACGAATGAGTTCAAGACTGTAAATGGTTATGACCAGACTTCGTGTCCCCCAAACGCTAAGCAGGATGGAGACAAATGCAGAACTACAAACGTAGTTACTCCCTGTTTCTCTTTCTCATTGCGGCCATAGGAATCTTTGGAGCCAGCGCAATGGTTGCTCAGGAAACTGAGCATCCGTGGATGAATACCAAACTCTCTCCGGAACAACGTGCCGATTTGGTGCTGAAGCAGATGACGCTCGATGAGAAGCTGGCATTGCTGCATGGGAATGGGATGGCACACGCCGACAATTGGCAGATGCCGCTCACTCCACTTTCGAACGGTGGCGCAGGATACGTCGAGGGTGTAAAGCGCCTCGGCATTCCTGGCCTGGTTATTTCAGACGCGGCTTACGGAGTAAGGGACAGCGGTGCGAATGGACGTTATTCAACCGCCCTGCCTTCGAACCTGGGAGCCGCTTCGAGCTGGGAGCCGCAATCCGCGTGCGAGTACGGAGAGGTGATTGGCCGCGAGCTTCGAGCGCAGGGATTCAATGTGACGCTCGGGGGCGGTGTAAACCTCGCGCGTGAACCACGCAATGGCCGCACATTCGAATACGCCGGTGAAGATCCGCTTCTGGCCGGAACACTCGTTGGCAACATGATGAAGTGCGAACAGGCGCAGCATGTTATCGGCGATATTAAGCACTACGTCATGAACGATCAGGAAACGGGACGTGTGGGCGCCAACGCCATCATTTCCAAACGCGCGATGCAGGAATCCGATCTGCTGGCGTTTCATATCGCGATCTCGATCGCGAATCCCGGCGCGGTAATGTGTTCCTACAACCGGATCAATGGGGACTTCGGTTGCGAGAACTCGTACACCTTACGCGATGTCCTCAAGAAGGAATGGGGCTTCAAAGGTTATGTCATGTCCGACTGGGGCGGAACCCACAGCACGGAAAAAGCATCGGCGGCCGGTCTTGACCAGGAACAGCCCATGGCTGATTTCTTCGGTCCGAAACTACGGAACGCGGTCAAATCCGGAAAGGTGCCGATGTCGGAAATTGACGACCATGCACGTAGGGTGCTGTATGCAATGTTTCTTTCGGGCATCGTTGACGACCCGCCGCAGAAGGGTGTGGTCGATGTCGAGAAGGGACTTGATGTCGCGCAGCAAGTGGAAGAGAAAAGCATTGTTCTTTTGAAGAACAGCCAATCGGTGCTGCCGATCGACCCGTCGAAGGTCCACAGTATTGCCATCATCGGAGGACACGCTGACGTGGGCATGATTTCTGGCGGAGGATCGGCGCAGGTTGATCCGCCGGGTGGCAATGCGATTATGCCTCCTGGCAAGGGTGCAACTCACTGGCAGGATCACATCTGGTTTCCGACTTCTCCTTTGAAAGCATTGCGGGAGAAGCTGCCAAACACAAAAATCGAGTTCGATGCCGGTACAGACGCGAACTCCGCAGCGAATCTCGCCAAGACTTCTGATCTCGCGATTGTCTTCGCGTACCAGTGGATCGCCGAAGGGATGGACCTGCCTAGCCTGTCGCTTCCCGACAATCAGGATGCGTTGATCGAGCAGGTCGCAGCAGCGAACCCGCACACGATCGTTGTCCTTGAAACCGGTACCGCAGTTACCATGCCGTGGATCGACAAAGTCTCGGGCGTGGTTGAGGCATGGTACGCGGGAAGCGCGGGACACAAGGCACTGGCGAATGTACTGGTGGGTGATGTGAATCCATCGGGCAAGCTTGCGCTATCGTTCCCTAAGAGCGAGAAGGATCTGCCGCGTCCGGAAATTCCTCTGATCCCGAAAGAGGAGCAGGGAGGGTCACCAGACTTAGTGAAACCAAATGGAAAGTACCCCGTTCCTTACGATGAAGGTCCGCGAGTCGGATATAAGTGGTACGAAACGGAGAACAAGCAGCCGCTGTTCCCGTTTGGCTTCGGCCTGTCCTACACGACCTATGCCTATTCCGGTCTAAGCGTCGATTCAGCAGCAAAAACCGTAAGCTTCACCGTCAAGAATACTGGTCAGCGGGCAGGTATTGAAACCGCGGAAGTCTACGCCAAGCTCCCGAAAGGCGCAGACGAAGCTTTCAAGCGACTGGTTGGGTGGAAGCGCATAACGCTCGGCCCTGGCGAATCGCAGACAGTCACGGTTGCGATCGATCAACGGCCGCTGCAGATATTTGACGAAGCGAAGAACGCTTGGAACTTCGCACCGGGTGACTACGAAGTGTTCGTGGGACCGTCATCGGACAATGTGTCCCTAACGGGAAGTCTCCAGGTTCAGTGAAGTTGAATAAGTAACTTTGCTTAGCGCCGGATGTGTCGCCTCCTGCAATGTTGCTGCGAGGCACACACCGGTGCAAGCGTCCATTCTCTGGCGTTTCTTGTTGATCCTGCCTCTCGCCGTAAGAATCTCACTTAGAGCTGCCGCCTAAAACTATTAATCATCTGTAAATGTGGCGTGTGGTCAGTAAATTTTCCAACAATTTCTTAGACCTGCATTTCTTTTAACCATCCAGTCATTTCCACTTAAACAATGCTCCCTACTATCCAGCCCCGGTGAGGCTATATTCCCGACGCGCTCATTCGACTCATCCCCTTAACCCAAACAGAAAAAAGGAGAAGGTATGCACAACGTAGTCGAGCGACTCTCCCGGCGTCGCAGTCTGTTCGCCAGTCTGACCGTGGCTGGTCTATGCACCATCGTTCTATCGAGTGCATTGTTCGCGGCAACGCAGCAATTGGTGACGGGGAAACGAATTTCCCCGGTTGGTGTGAACACGGAAGTTGGCAATCTGCCAATGAATATGATCAAGTCGCCGAATGGGAAGTTCGCCATCATCAGCGACATGGGATTCAACCAGTGGTTGTCATCGGTAGATGTCAAAACAGGAGCGATCATTTCCCAGGTGGATTTTGGTCAGCAACCGGTGAGCAACACCTACGGCCTTTATCACGGAGTCGCTTTTGCTCCGGGCAATGGCCCCGATTACACCGTTTATGCGGCGATGGGTGAGAATCAGACGATTGCCGTTTTGAACCTCGATAAAGACGGCAATCTCACGTTGCTCAATACCAACACTTTCGCAGTGAAGGCACATGACTTCCCTTCCGGCCTGGCGGTCGACAATAAGGGCAATCTGTATGTTGCGAATAACGATCCCGATACATTTGCTCAGCCGACAAGTATCGCGATCTACAACCCTGCCGGAGCTGAAATCGGCCGCTATGCTTTCTCCTCAAGTTACGGCGGGACTCCGAATTTTCCGCTGGCGATTGCCACGTTCGCAGATGGAAGCAAAACCTATGTCGGCAGCCAGCGCGACGGTGCAGTTTACGTTCTCAATACCACGGATCCGGGCAATATCACATTGACTGCGACGATCAACACCGGATCGCATCCGGTTGGGCTTACGTTCAATCAATCTCAATCGTTGCTTTATGTAGCGAACGCGCATAGTGACACCATCTCCGTGGTTGCAACTGGCAATGACACGGTCGTGAACACACTTGCGTTCAAAGTTCCGGAACTGGAGAATGCAATCGGCGCCACACCTCTGCAGACGTACATCAGCCAGGACGGCAGTACGCTATACGCAGCATTGGCCGATATGAACGCCGTCGCCATCGCCACTATTGCCGGCAACAATCTGGTGCTGCAAGGCTATATTCCAGTTGGCTGGTATCCGACAGCGGTTGTGGCTGACGACAGCAATCAACGCCTGCTGGTGACGAATGCTAAAGGCGTAAAGACGATGAATCCGAGTCCCTGTTACAAGTTATGGGAGTTCAATGACAATCCTTGTTACGACCTGAATGAGATGCAGGGAACCGTCGCTGCTCTCGATGTTCCCACTCATGACCAGCTTGTTCACTACACGAACCAGGTACTGGCCAACAACAGTGTGGCGCTCTCGAGTACAAAGAATCTCGACAGTATCGGACTCAAGGCAGGCGGAATCCAGCACATCATCTACATCGTTAAGGAGAATCGGACATACGACCAGATATTGGGAGACATCCCGCAAGGGAATGGAGATCCCAGCCTGGTCCTGTTCGGTGAATCCATCACTCCCAGCCAGCATGCGTTGACGAAGCGGTTCGTTCTGCTGGACAACTTCTATGACAGCGGTGAGGCCAGCGGCGACGGATGGCCATGGAGCACGCAGGCGATGGGGAGTGAATACGATTTGAAGAACCTGCCCTACAACTATAGTGGCCGTGGCCGCAACTACGATTTCGAAGGACAGGACAATGGATATCCGGTGGGCGGATTCCCCGCGAAGGACCCATACGGTAATCAGCTTTCGCCAACTTTCCCGAATGGCTTGCCACCCATCCCCGATGTAAATGTGCCGCCCAGCGGGCACATCTGGGACGCGGTACGCGCTGCGAGCCTGTCATATCGGAACTACGGTTTCTTCTATACGTTTGGCGTCACCGATGTGATTCCTGACAATTATCCCGCCGATACCGGTGTACAACCCGCTGGCAAGGATCTTAGCGGTATCAGCGATTACGATTTTCGTCGCTACGATGCAGCGTATGCCGACAGCGATGCACCCGCGACATACGGTTGCCCCTATAAAATCGCCACCTATGGGCATTACAACATGCCAAGCCGTTTCTCAGAATTCAAGCGTGAATTCCAGAAGATGCTGGCGCAGGATCCGACTGGCAGTACCGTGCCGGCGTTTATGACCGTTCGTTTTATGCACGATCATACGGAAGGCTACACCGTCGGCACCTTCACGCCTCAGGCCGAAGTTGCCGACAACGATTACTCCGTCGGTCAATTGGTCGAGTTGCTCAGCAAGAGTCCGGTTTGGCAGCACACCGCTGTGTTTGTGATCGAGGACGATTCTCAGGATGGTCCTGATCACGTCGATGCACACCGCTCGACGGCCTACGTCATCAGTCCATATATCAAGCAGGGATATGTGGACCACCACTTCTACACAACAGACAGCATCCTCCGGACGATGGAAATGCTGTTGGATGTCCCTCCAATGAATCAGTACGACGCGATTGCCAACCCCATTATTGAGCCATTTGATCGCGCTCCCAACAACAATGCTGTATTCACTGCAGTTGCGGCGACTAAGGATGTCATGTGCGGTCAAGGTGCCACGACCTTGGCCCTCAGCAGCGATCCGCTACATAAGTGGGCGGTGGAATCGGCAAAGATGAATTTTGACACTCCTGACAGTGTTGATTCCGCGAAGTTGAACGAAATCATCTGGCACGCCGTTAAAGGACCGAAAGTACCAATGCCGGCGGCGGTCCACTCAGTCATCCCGGCGGGGCAGGATGATGATGTAAAGGACTCGAAGAGTTCTCATGTGGACTCGGACGACAAGCCCATCCGGCCCGGAATAAGTAATTGAATCCGAACAAACAACAACAATCATGACGAACCTCCGCCTGGCTCATGAGCCGGGCGGAGGTTCTAAACAGATCACTGTTCTTTTTATCTGTAACTTTGGCGTTTCCGTTTTCCTCTTAGTCCGGTACTCGAGGTCTGATATGTGGTTCCGCTTCCCTTCTCGCATGGCTTCCCTCTTGCAAAGCATTACCCTTTGCCACACTGGCACATGGGAGCAAGCCTGTTGGTCTTGCTTCCATCTAATTCTGGCCGTCATCATTACTATTTTGGCTTTCAGCCCAAATGCCATTGCTCAATTGGATCGATCCGGACTGAATGGAACAGTGACGGATCCTACTGGACGTGGGTTAGCTGGAGCTCAAGTGCTTGCTGTGCAAGATGCTACTGGCCTCCGGCGCACCACACTGACATCCGCAAATGGGACGTACGCGATTCCGGAACTTCCCGTAGGAACCTATACCGTGACCGTCACCTGCCAAGGCTTTCGATCCTTGGAAATCAGAGCCGTCACGCAAAAGCTCGGTGAAACTCGCACGTTAAATGCGGCTCTGCTCCTGGCAGGAAGTTCATCGGAGATCGAAGTCAAAGCCAGTGCTCAAGCCTTGAATCAAACATCCAACACTTTGGGCACAAGCATCGAGCGCACCGAAACACGAGAGCTTGCTTCCAATGGAAGAAACTGGGCTACTCTCACCGCCCTTGGCCCGGGATCGTTGGACACCGGCGGCAGCAATCAACGAACCGTCCGTTTCGCTGGCCGAGGTCGCGACGACAACAACTTCACCTACGATGGTATCGACGCCACAAACGTTATCAATCAAGCCCAGCAACCGTACGTGCGGCTGGCTATTCCGTTAGAGACCATTCAGGAGTTTCGTGTCGATTCGATGCTCGCAACCGCGGAAACCGGTGGCACATCCGGCGGCCAGTTGGTCGTAACATCCTCTTCCGGAACGAACAGACTCCATGGCGGTGCTTTCGAATTTTTCCGCAACGACGTTTTCGATGCACGGCAACCGATCGACGCCTTGAACCTGCACCAGCCTCCATTTCATCTGAATCAATTTGGTGGATCATTGGGAGGAGCCCTCGTTCATGACAAGACGTTTTTTTTCGCAGCCTATGAAGGTTATCGCCAGGTACTAGGGCAGACACTCCCCGGTTTCGTACCCAGTGCTTCTTTCCGCGCCAGGGCGCTAGCCGAATCACCGGCACTCGCGCCAATTATCAATGCTTACCCGGCAGGCCAGTTGTCCGTAAGTGCAGACGTGGATCGTTTCACTGGAGAGGGAAGCCAAATCGTGCACGAAGATTCGGGCATGTTTCGGCTCGATCATCGGTTTTCTCAAAACACGACCGCGTTTCTACGCGTCAATATCGATGAAGCGGTGAGCAATGTCCCCCTCGCCAGTTCGGGACAATATCTCGATGGAAAAACCGACAGCAACTCTTCACCCGTGAACGTTGCGATTGAGTTATTGCACGTCTTTTCTCCAACTCTGGTGAACCAGATCAAATTCGGCTTCAATCGCAGTACCGCGATCAACCAGAACATCAGTCAGACTAGCAAGGCGTATGCATTTTCAGTTCCCGGCTTTACTGCCCTGAATAACAATCGGCTTACTACTGGCGTAGGAAACTCGTTTGTGTACATTGACGATGCGACTTGGGTGCATGGACGTCATCTGCTTAAGGGCGGCGTGGAGATTCGGCGCGTTCAGATGGATCAGGGAAACTCTGCCAACGGCACCATCTCCTACGCTTCGCTCGATGCCTTTGCGGCGAACACGGTGAACTCGGCGAATCTTACGGACGCTCTCCCCGTCAATGGCCTTCGCAAAACGCAATACTTTGGCTACGTTCAGGACGAATTCAAGTGGAGGCCGAACTTTACCTGGAACCTGGGATTGCGCTATAGCTTCTTCGGAATCTTTCACGAAGTCCACAACCGTCCCAATCCGTTCGATTTTGATTCCTGCGGCCCTCAAGGATTTTGCGGTATCGGCGCCAGTTTCGGTAATCCCAATTACGGTGATTGGGACCCCCGCTTAGCTTTCGCGTGGGCGCCCGCTATGTTTGGTGGAAAAACCGTGATTCGTAGCGGGTTTGGCATCTATCACGAAGATGGGCAACTCGATGATCAGAACCTTCCTGACTCGAACGAGGTGTACCGATATTCGCTATCCGGCAAAACCACCCCTGACCTGAGCTATCCCATCGATCCGTTTCTGGCTGATACTACGGGCAAGATTTCTCCGCGTGCACAGGACCGTAATCGTAAAGACACTTATGTCACTCAATGGGGACTGTCCATCGAGCAGCAATTACCAAAAGATTTTGTCGGAACACTCTCGTATGTAGGAAGTAAAGGAACTCACCTGTTAACGCTGTCGGAAGTCAACGTGGTGAATCCCGTGACGGGACAACGCCCCTACCCTGACTTTGGCCAGATCGACTGGCGCGGTACTAGAAATAACAGCAGCTATGAAGGCCTGTCCGCTGCTGTGAAGCGCACTTTCACCAAAGGTTTATTGCTGTCGGTCAGTTACATGTGGTCACACGAAATCGATGACGGATCCAACGGAAGTGGCGACGGCGATTCCCTCACAGCACAAAATGTCGCCTGTCAACCTTGCGAAAAAGCAAGCGGCGCCTTCGATGCTCGTCACTCTATACATGCAAGCGCGGTATATGAACTGCCATTTGGCGCTGGAAAGCCGTACCTGAACGAGCCGGGTATGCTTCGCGCCATCTTCGGTTCCTGGCAAATGAGCACGATCGCCACCGCACACACCGGTTTTCCGGTTGATGTCACCGTGGACCGCAGTTCCGCCGATGTGCCTGATGGAAATACCAACAACCAGCGCCCGGATCTCGTTCCAGGTGTTTCGCTCACGCCTCCGGGCGGACAAACCTCGTGGCTGTGGATCAACCCGGCTGCGTTCGCCATCCCTGCCGCAGGAACTTGGGGCGATGCACCGAGGAACCTCGTGCGCGCTCCCGGCGTGTGGCAGATCGACCTCAGTCTCGCCAGGAACATCGCGATCAGTGAGAGAATGCAGCTCCAATTCAGAGCGGAAACGTTCAATATCTTTAATCACCCGCAGTATGGTATTCCGCAGGCAAATATTTCCGCGGGTCCGGTCTTCGGCTCGATTATCTCAACCGTTAACACAGGACCAGTTGGAACAGGAACCCCGAGGCAAATGCAGTTCGCGCTACGTCTGACCTTTTGATCGCCTGCAACATCACATATTGGCGAGGAGTTGATGTGCAGTGATCAGCAATGCACGGATTCGTCTGCCATCACCTGGTTCGGCAAAGGACGATATATGTTGGACGGAGCTAGCGCACTCGAAGAAATAGCACGGAATTCCGGGTCAGTTTCCAGCCCCAGTTGAAATGCTGTCGGGCTCAATCGTTTTACATACAGATGCGTATCAACCGAGACTGCTATCACTGTGTAGCTACCGGGTGTCAGCCTCGACAACGCAGTACGCGTTTGTTCAGGAAAGTCGCATAGCCGAATGACATCAACAGCCCAGCGGATGAATCTGGCCATATCCGCTCCTTGCTGGACAACCTTAACTGCTCGGTGCCCTCGCGACGGTTACAGTTTGCATGAAGATTCTTTACGGCTGATGAAGTAGAGATGAACTTCGAATGAATATGACCAAATTCGCAGTGTTGGCGGGGATTGGCAGATAAAATTCGGGCATTGATGAGCGTTCAGACAAAGTAATAAGGAGTGCTAACCTTCACCAATGGGCTGGTCAGAAAACGGCCTCTTTGGGATTTCCCCCAACAAAACCACTATTGAAACCGTATGGACGTACTTCTTAGCGACAGCGGTGAATTCGTTCGTGCTCCTGCAATTGGCGCAAGGCTCGAGCGATCTCAACATCAAGGCTCCGAAGTGTAGATGGGTTCATGAGTGCGAAACCATTCTTGCTGTGAGCAACACGCTTTAGAGTGATTCTTTCGTATTCCTCGTACAACCGATCTCTGGTCTGGCAAAGTGCGCTAGTTGCACTCGACATGACAATCTCCCAATCAGATGATCGCCTACCTTCGTTAAACCAGCATTAAAGGACAACGGCAGCAGATCACAGATTTCCCAAATAGGAAACATGCTTACCCGCATCACTATGAATAGTGAGCGCCTTCCTTGAGGACTTCATTCCATCTGCGATGAAATTACTTGACTGCATAATTCATCCATTCCATTCAACTCAACTCATCACCCATGTAGCTGAGGAGATTATGTGACCAGCTTGAATGAAATTGCCCCATCGGAAATCTGTGAACGCGTAAAGAAGTTGGGGTACACCACAGGCAATCGTATTCATATGTATGGCGAGAGATTCATAGTGGTTTCCGATCCATTTCCGGTTGAAAACGGAATCGCAATCAAGGTGCGAGCAATCGATGACACCAATATCCGGATCGTCAGCCTTCCGGCAACCGTCTTGCAGGCTGTGCGGGAGAAACGAAAATAGATCCCGTTTAGGACGGTCTGAGATCGTTACTCGCCAAGAGTGGAGCACAAACATCATCAGTTTATGCTTAGAAACTCATTGCAGAGTTGTGATCTTTGACGTGTAGCAATACTGATCGACGTTTCTTTATTTGCTGTTCCTCGGTGCAATCGACCAAGTCTTGATCGTGTCCGGCAACTCCCCTTCATGTTTTTGCATCAGGAACCTATGGCAGTGCTCTTGCCAACCGGAATCCAAGAAAACAGGAGTGTGCACCGTGTGCCTGGCGATACCGGGCAAGGTCATCGAAGAATTCGACCAACGCGGCATGCGTATGGCGAAGGTGCAGTTTGGCGGCATCCTACGGGAGGCTTCACTCGATTACGTGCCTGACGCAAAAGTTGGCGATTATGTTCTTGTCCATGTGGGATTCGCCATCAGTATCGTCAATGCTGAAGAAGCGGCGCGCACGTACGAACTTCTGGAACAAATGGACCAACTCACCGAATTGAATGCGCCGGTAGTCGAAGAAGTTTCGTCGAGGAAAGTGCAGTGAAATACGTTGATGAGTATCGTAACGCACGCCTTGCGCAATCCATCATTCAGGAAATCCAGCGAATTCAAACCCAGCCGTGGGTAATCATGGAAGTGTGCGGCGGTCAAACGCATTCCATCGTGAAGCATGGAATTGACCGCCTGTTGCCGGAAGGAATCGAACTTGTCCACGGACCGGGGTGCCCAGTTTGCGTAACTCCGCTGGAAACAATCGATAAAGCACATGCAATTGCCGCGCGACCCGAGGTTATCTTCTGTTCGTTCGGAGACATGCTGAGAGTTCCTGGATCGAGTGGGGATCTCTTCACGCTCAAGTCTCAAGGTGCTGACATCAGGATCGTGTACTCGCCGCTTGACTGCCTGAAGATCGCACGCGCAAATCCCGACAAGAAGATTGTGTTCTTTGCCATCGGCTTCGAGACGACTGCGCCGGCCAATGCGATGCTCGCGGCGCGAGCCAAACAAGAAGGCGTGACGAATGTTTCTGTTCTGGTGTCGCACTCACTCGTGCCACCTTCCATCACTTACATTCTGCAATCTCCGCAGAACCGGGTGCAGGCTTTCCTGGGACCTGGGCACGTTTGCACGATCATGGGATATCGCGAGTACGAACCAATCGCCGAAAGATACAAGGTACCTATCGTCGTGACGGGTTTCGAGCCTCTCGACCTGCTCGAAGGGACATTGATGGTGGTTCGCCAACTCGAAAGTGGATGCTTTTCGGTTGAGAACCAGTACTCACGCGTGTTGGATCGCGAAGGCAACGTCGCAGCGCGGAAGTTGGTGAACAGCGTCTTCGAGGTCGCGGACCGCAAGTGGCGCGGGGTGGGATGGATTCCGAAGAGCGGCTACAAGCTACGCTGGGAATATCGCGATTACGACGCGGAGCGCATCTTCGAAGTGAAGGAAATCGATACTCAGGAGCCGGCGATATGCATCAGTGGACAAATTCTGAAAGGGATTAAGAAGCCGCATGACTGTTCGGCGTTCGGAACTGTCTGCACTCCCCTGACACCGCTAGGCGCGACCATGGTTTCTGCCGAAGGCGCGTGCGCCGCGTACTACGCCTATGGCCGTCATCTCGACAAACAACGCGCGCAGGCAGCTAAACCCGTTCAGATCGGTGGCGCCGCATGAGCCACCCGTCTGTTGCTCCAGTTCCGGCCATCTCGCCGCAGGAATGGCACGACAAGGTCATGCGTAAGTGTCAAGAATCCATCGAGATCAAAAGCAAGTTCTTCGAACGTTACGCGCAGCAGATCGGAGAACTCAGTCAAAAGATGGCGGAGCGCTTCTCCCGTGGACGCCGGCTGTGGGTCATGGGCAATGGCGGCAGCGCTTGCGACGCACAGCACGTGGCAGTGGAATTCATTCATCCGATTATTGAAAAACGCCGGGCCTTGCCTGCTCTCGACCTTGTTAGTCAAATTCCGGTTGTGACCGCCATTTCCAATGACAAAGATTTTGCCAGGGTTTTTATCGATCAGATCGAACTGTGGGGCGAAAAAGACGACATGGCGCTGGCGATTTCGACCAGCGGCAAGTCTCCTAACCTGATTTATGCGATGGAAGCTGCCCGCGAAAAAGGAATGCTGACCATCGCCTTTTCCGGAAAAGACGGCGGACGCATGCCGGAGGTGTCGGATTACTGCTTCACCGTCCCGAGTTTCAGTATTCACCGAATACAGGAATCGCATGTTGCATTGCTGCACATTTTGTGGGACCTGACACATGTCGCGATGGGTGAGGAGGACGTGATCTGATGAGCGGAGCGGCAATCAAAATCCCGGCAGCGGCAACCGACGATACGACGCTTCCCGGGTCCGCGTGTCCTTTGCCGGTAACACAACGCGAACACATCGTTCTTGGCCACGGCAGCGGCGGGAAACTTAGTGCGCAACTGTTGGAAAACGTTTTTCTGCCGGCATTTCGTAATCCGTTGCTCGACAAACTCGATGATCAGGCAGTCTTGGAAATCGGCGGTTCGCGACTAGCGTTCACGACGGATTCGTTTGTCGTTACGCCTATCTTCTTTCCTGGCGGCGATATCGGACGATTGGCAATCAACGGGACTGTGAACGATCTCGCGATGAGTGGCGCCCGCCCGCTTTACCTGGCGGCGGCCTTCATTCTCGAGGAAGGGCTTGCCACGGCCGATTTACGCCGCGTCGTGGAATCAATGAGCAAGAGTGCGCACGACGCCGGAGTGCAGTTGGTCACCGGCGACACGAAGGTCGTGAACAAAGGAAAGGGTGATCAGATCTTCATCGCGACCACTGGGATCGGGCTCATCGAAAAGCCGGTCAACATCTTTGCTTCTCGCACCCGTCCCGGCGACAAGATTATTCTCAGCGGCTATGTCGGCGACCACGGAATGGCGATTCTTTCGCAACGAGAGAATCTGGAATTTGAAGGAGTGATCGAAAGCGACTGCGCTCCTCTACACGGACTTGTGGCAGATATGCTCGAGGCCACGCTGGATATCCACACGTTGCGCGACCCGACTCGTGGAGGAGTGGCGACCGTCCTGAATGAGATCGCCAACCAATCCAAAGTAGGAATGCTGATACACGAAAGCGAGATTCTGGTCAGCGACCGGGTGCGTGGCGCGTGCGAAATTCTGGGATTAGATCCGCTCTTTGTCGCTAACGAAGGAAAACTAATCGCTACAGTTCCGGCGAACGCGGCTGAGGCGGTTTTGCACAAAATGTGGGCCAATCCTTTAGGTCGCGACGCGCGGATCATCGGCGAAGTCGTCGCCGAACATCCCGGCATGGTGCGGATGAAGACCGAAATTGGAGGCACGCGGATCGTCGATACATTATTCGGCGAACAGTTGCCGCGAATTTGTTAAAAGGGCAACACCGTCCATCATTACAGCATCTGTAAACAGGTCCGTATAGTTGCAATAGTTGCATTGAGGTGGGGATTGCACAGGTATCGCAATCCGATATGTAGGTCGAAACGGGTACTCCGCCCGCCTCCTCATTGAAGCCATATCTCTCCTACACCTCACGCTATCAGGTATAACCCTCCCGCCGATCGCGTTTCTTGCGACCGCCATCCCTGAAAGGAGTCCTGATGCCCGCTGAACCTGTTCCCTTCCAACGTCGAAGAGATTCCGCCCCATCGCCAGTCAATGAAGTCCACATCGTCTGGCTCACCGCAGGACTGAGTTGCGATGGAGATTCTGTATCCGTCACAAACGCCGAGCAGCCGAGTATCGAGGATGTCGTTCTCGGAGCGATTCCCGGATTGCCAAAGGTGCACCTGCATAATCCGGTGCTGGCTTATGAAGTCGGCGACGATTTCATGAAGTACTTCTACCAGGCGGAGCGCGGAGAAATTGATCCCTTCGTACTTGTCGTAGAAGGTTCCATTCCGAACGAAAATATCAAGGACGAAGGATACTGGGCAGCGCAGGGCACGGATCAGAGAACGGGCCAGCCGATCAAGACCACGGAATGGATCGACCGCCTTGCGCCAAAGGCGCTGGCTGTCATGGCCGCAGGGACCTGCGCAACCTATGGCGGAATTCACGCCATGGCTGGAAATCCCACGCAGGCGATGGGACTCGCGGACTATCTAGGCTGGAATTGGCGCTCCAAGGCTGGACTCCCGATCGTGAACGTCCCGGGATGCCCGGTCCAACCTGACAACTTCATGGAGACCGTCCTCTACCTGCTGTATCAGGCCGCCGGACTTGCTCCGCTGATTCCGCTTGACGACAAACTGCGACCCACATGGTTGTTCGGCAAGACCGTACATGAAGGCTGCGACCGCGCCGCTTATTACGAGCAGGACGACTTCGGTTTGGAGTATGGCACTCCGAAGTGCCTGGTCAAGATCGGCTGCTGGGGGCCGGTGGTCAACTGCAACGTAACCAAACGCGGCTGGATGCGCGGCATTGGCGGATGTCCAAATGTCGGCGGGATATGCATCGGCTGCACGATGCCAGGCTTCCCCGACATGTTCATGCCATTCATGGACGAGCCGTCCGGAGCGCGCTTCTCGACCGCTGCCCTCACTATGTACGGAAAGATGATCCGCGCACTCCGTGCGATCACCAACAACACTGTAAATGGCGAGCCTGAATGGCGTCGTCGTGGACGCGAACTCATTACCGGCTACAAGCCAAAGCCTGGCGCCTACAAGCCATCACGCATCGATCGCAAAGCTGCATAGCGGAGAGGATGAGGAAACATGGGGACTATTACTGAGCCGTTGAGCGAAACTACGTCGAAAAAACGTAACCTCGTCGAAATGAGCTGGGACCCGATCACCCGCATCGTGGGCAGTCTCGGCATATTCACCAAGATCGACTTCGAAAATAAAGAGGTCGCCGAGTGTTATAGCACCTCTTCGATCTTCCGTGGGTACAGCATCTTCATGAAGGGCAAGGACCCGCGCGACGCCCACTTCATCACCAGTCGCATTTGCGGCATTTGTGGCGATAACCACGCGACCTGCGCCTGCTATGCGCAGAACATGGCGTTCGGTGTGAAGCCACCCAATCTCGGGGAATGGATCATCAACCTCGGCGAAGCCGCTGAATACATGTTCGACCACAACATCTTCCAGGACAATCTGGTCGGCGTGGACTTCTGCGAGCAGATGGTGAAGGAGACGAATCCGAGCTTATGGGAAAAAGCGCAACGTAAGAACGCGCCCAACTCCGACAAGCATGGGTTCCGCACCATTGCCGACATCATGACGGCGCTCAATCCATTCACCGGTTCGTTCTATCGCGAAACACTCGAGATAAGCCGGTTGACGCGCGAGATGTTCTGCCTGATGGAAGGGCGACACGTCCATCCATCGACGTTGTATCCGGGCGGAGTCGGAACAGTCGCGACTGTACAGCTATTTACCGACTATCTCGTGCGCCTCATGAAATATGTCGAATTCATGAAGAGGTGTGTGCCGTTGCACGACGACCTGTTCGACTTCTGGTACGAAGCTCTGCCCGGCTACGAAAAAGTAGGACAGCGCCGTGTACTGCTCGGCTGCTGGGGAGCATTCAACAATCCAGCGGTTTGCGACTATCGCTACGAGCATATGGCCGACTGGGGACGTGGGATGTTCGTCACTCCCGGAATCGTCGTGGACGGCCAACTTGTGACCAACAGTCTGGTGGACATCAATGTTGGAATGAGAATCCTGCTGGGTAGTTCGTACTATGACGACTGGCAGAACGAAGAGACGTTCGTAAGGACCGACCCACTCGGGAATGCGATCGATAAACATCACCCGTGGAATCAGACAACAACTCCACGACCGCAGAAACGCGATTTCAACGGAAACTACACGTGGGTGATGTCGCCACGCTGGTACGACAAGCGAACAGGCGACCACCTTCCGCTCGACACCGGCGGCGGCCCGATCGCGCGTCTGTGGTCCACTGCACTGTCGGGACTGGTAGACATCGGTTACATCAAGGCTACCGGTAGAAGTGTCATTATCAATCTCCCTAAGGGAGCCACACTGCCGGAGACAACCTTCGAATGGAAGATTCCACAATGGAGCAACGCCATCGAGCGTGACCGTGCGCGAACGTACTTCCAGGCTTACGCAGCCGCAGCGGCACTGTTCTTCTGCGAAAAGGCGATGGAAGAGCTGATGGCTGGACGCTCGAAAACGTGGGCGACATTCAAAGTTCCCGAGGATGCGATCTCCTGTGGATTCCACGAAGCGGTGCGTGGCGTGCTATCGCACCATGTCGTGATTCGCGATGGCAAGATCGCAAACTATCACCCGTATCCGCCGACGTGCTGGAACGCCAATCCACGCGATGTGTATGGAACTCCAGGCCCGTATGAAGATGCTGTGCAGAACACTCCGCTATTCGAAGAGAACGGACCGGACAAGTTCAAGGGCATCGATATCATGCGTGCGGTTCGCAGCTTCGATCCCTGTCTCCCTTGCGGAGTACACATGTACGTCGGGGATGGCAAAGTGCTTCAGGCTCGGCACGTGCCGATGTTTGGCAACATGGGAGGGAAATAGCCTTTCATGGAGAACACTGAATTTCAGCAACATGCCGAGAGAGTCGAAGGACTGGTTCAGCGGGCATCGTCGATTGAAGATGACACGGCGCGCACGACAGCGCTGGAGTTGATGCAATCGCTGATGGATCTCCACGGTGCGGGGCTGACCCGCATTGTCGAGGTTCTCACGAATGCCGGCGAGTCGGGCCAAAACTTAATTGCCAGGCTTGGCAACGATCCGCTCATCTGTGGATTATTCGTCTTATACGGCATCCATCCTGTACCTCTGAACGATCGTGTTACAGCCGCCATCGAGAGCGTTGCGCCTCAGTTCAGAAAACAAAGCGCGAGCGTTCAACTGCTTGGCATCGATGATGGCGTGGTTCGGTTGGCAATTCACAGTACCGGCAACGGATGCCACTCATCGCCGGATGCCCTGCTGAACGTTGTCGAGCAGAGTATCCGCGAGGCGGCTCCAGAAGTAGTTGAAGTACGAAACGAAGCTTTAACTACATCCGCATTTGTTCCACTCACCCAACTGCAATCAACTCCAAGTGAGGAGAAGAAATATGAAGAATCCGCGGCCTGACATTGACGCGCACACCGAAGGAACCAAGCGAGGAGAGGAATGGACCTACGAAGGCCGGAAGGAGCCGGGTCGCGAAGGCAACGGACGCACATCGCGCGATGCGACGGGCATCAATGCTGACAAGCGGAAGCCCATCGATCCGAGGATGCCCCATCTCCCGCCGGCATGAAGCATGAGGTTGAACCCTAACAATACGCAACGCAGTTCGTTGGCGACATTGCAGCAGTTTGTGCGTGAGCCACAAACGCCAGTCGAACGCTGTGAGCTATGTGCTGCGGCGCTCACGGCCGATCATCAGCACCTGCTGGAATTGGAGAAACGCCAGGTTACATGCGCCTGCGATCCGTGTGCCATTCTTTTTGACGGCAATGCACGGCAGAGATACCGCCGTATTCCGCGAGAGGTGCGGCGGCTATCGGCATTTGCAATGGACGACTACGAATGGGAAAGTTTGCTGATTCCGATCAATCTTGCTTACTTCGTGTATGTCAGCTCCGCCGGCAAAACTGTTGCCCAATACCCTAGTCCGGGAGGAGCGATGGAGTCGCTTCTGGACCTGGAGTACTGGAACGCGATTGTCGAGCGTAATCCAGTGCTCAAAAATTTTGAGCGGGATGTCGAAGCGCTGCTCGTGAATCGCATCTCCGGTGAACCGCAGTACTATCGCGTACCCATCGACCAATGCTTCCGTCTCGTTGGACTGATCCGGAAGCACTGGCGCGGACTTTCCGGCGGGACCGAAGTATGGCGGGAGATAGACCGCTTTTTCGATCAACTCAGTCTGTTGAGTGGCGAGGCCCCGCGTGCCTGACCTGCAATTTCAAATTGAAGGCGCCGAAGCGACTCCCAATGCCGCCTCACCTCAGATTGCTTTTAAGCTCCATATTGATAACAAAGAGCAGGATTCTGTTCACTCGATTGCTTTGCGCGTCCAGGTACAAATCGAGCCGGCACGGCGGCGTTACACGGCTGCTGAACAGGAACACCTGAAGGAATTGTTTGGTGAGCCTGAACGTTGGAGCACATCGCTGCATCCGCTGCTGTGGGCCAACCTCAGTGTGCCGGTGTCGGGCTTCAGCCGCAGCATCCTCGTGGAAGTGCCTGTGCCATGCACTTTTGACTTCAACATTGCGGTCACAAAGTATGCCTACGGTCTGGAAAATGGCGAGATTCCTACGACGCTTCTGTTCAGCGGAACTGTGTTCCACGCAGGCCGCACAGGGTTGCAGGTAACACAAATTCCGTGGGACCGTAGCGCGAATTACCGGCTTCCGATACAGGTGTGGCGCCAGATGATGGACAGCTATTATCCAAATACCGCTTGGATTCCGCTGCGCCGCGACATATTCGATCGTCTGTACGAATTCAAAGTACGACATGGTATCGCAACCTGGGAACAAACGTTGGAGCGCATGCTGGGCGAAACTGCGGAGATGAAGTCGTGAACTACGATGCGGCTGAAAAAATCGCGAATGCGGTTCTGTATGAGGGATATATGCTCTATCCCTATCGCCCGTCAGCCTTGAAGAATCGCCAACGCTGGAGTTTTGGGACGCTCTATCCGAAACGGTTTCAAGAGGTCATGGATGGCACGGAGCGTTCGAGTTTGCACGCCGAATGCTTGATTCGCGGCGGCACTCCCGCTGGAGAATTAGGCATTCGTGTCCGCTTTTTGCAATTCGGAGTTCGCGAGGTTCCACAGAGTTGGGACGAGGCCGTCGAGCGTGCCTTGGCGTTCACCATGAGTTTGGACGGCAGTACTCCGAGGCAGAGCTTTCACTTTCCCGGAGCACTGGGCTCGATAGAGGGTTCCGTTCACCTGAGCGTTGAACAACTCGGCAATAACCTGCGAAAAATCTGTCTGGATCTCGTCAACGAATCAAACGCCGAGGCATCGACTCGCGAGCAAGCTTTACTGCACGCGATGGCATCGGCCCATCTGCTCCTGTGCTTGGAGTCAGGAAAATTCCTATCTCTCCTTGATCCACCTAATGAAGCACGCGAATTTTCAGCAGCATGCGCTAATGCCGGATGTTTCCCCGTTCTAGTCGGCAATGAGAACCAGCGCAACATGATGCTCTGTTCGCCCATCATCCTCTACGACTATCCGCAGGTTGCGCCGGAAAGTGCCGGTGATTTCTTCGACGGCACCGAAATGGATGAAATGCTCACCTTGCGTGTAACTACCATGACCGACGACGAAAAGAAAGAAATGCGGATGGCCAATGATCGCACCCGTCTTCTGTTGGAACGCACAGAGCAGACGGCTCGGGAACAACTCATCCGAACCCACGGCATCATTCGGAGTATGCGGGCGGTGACCGATCATGAATAGCGAATGGAATCCGCTCGAACCAACTCCAACTCCCCTCACAACGGTGACAGCGTTTGGCGTCGAGTTGCTTGTTGGCGATCGTGTTCGGCTGTGGCCGCAGAAATCGGCAGACATTATGGACATGGCACTCAAAGGTCAAGTCGCCATCATTGAAGCGATCGAGCGCGACTTCGAGGATCAGGTCCACCTCGCGGTAGTTCTGGAAAACGACCCGGGTCGTGATCTCGGGATGCAGCGCCAACCCGGTCATCGTTTTTTCTTTTCTCCCCAGGAAGTTGAACCCTTGTCGTCCACTCGCGAGGCAGTCGATGAACGGTAAGATCCTGATAGCTTGCGTTGGCAATATCTTTCTTGGCGACGACGCGTTCGGCGTTGAGGTCGGACAGCGACTGGTTCACACAAATTTGCCGAAGAATGTCATTGTCAGGGACTTCGGTATCCGCAGCTTCGATCTCGCGTATGCACTCATGGACGATTGGGAGATGACAATCCTCGTCGATGCCGTGCCTCGGGAACAGGCCCCAGGTACGGTGTACGTTATCGAACCCGAAATTGCCAGCAACGTGGATGCTGTGCCGGATGCGCACTCCATGAATCCCGCGAGCGTACTCGGATTGGTTGATGCTCTCGGCGGCAAAGTTGGAAAAATACTCGTCGTCGGGTGTGAACCAGCAAGTGTTGAGCCCAGCGAAGACGGTCGAATCGGATTGAGTCCGCCGGTACAAGCGGCAGTCGAAGAAGCCATTACTGTTGTTCAGGAACTCATCGCAACAAACGCTCGAGCCACAGCAGCATAATCAGCAGAAGGAGAATGCAATGTCCTTAGGAAAGATCGTGAAATGGGGTACCCTCAGCGCGACCATCGGAGTATTGGTTTATTTTCGCGGAGACATTCAACGTTACGTCAAAATGAAGCGGATGTAACCGGTGCACGAACTCTCCATCGCTCTCAGTATCGTTGACGGCGTGCTGGAGGAAGCGCAACGGCATCACGCTGCTAGAGTCGAGGCGGTCTATCTACGGTTAGGATGCCTCAGCGGTGTCGATAAAGAAGCGCTTCTCTTCTCATACCAAATCGCGTGCCAGGACACATCGTTGGCGAATTCGCGTCTCGTCATTGAAGATATCGAGGTCGTAATTATGTGCTCGAAATGCGGTGGACCACAGCCGTCAAGCAGTTTTCCTGCGCTGCGGTGCTCTGTTTGCGGCACACCGGGAGAAAGTGTCGTTTGCGGTGAAGAACTGGAAATCAGCCAACTGGAGATCGCTGCATGACCGAGCCTCGCATCGTCGAAGTACGGCGGAACGTTCTGAAGGAAAATGATCGGCTGGCCCAATCCTTGCGTGAGCGCTTTCACAAAGCGGGCGTTCAGGTAATCAGCCTGGTTTCAAGCCCAGGCGCCGGCAAGACAACGCTACTGGAACGCCTACTCTCCGACTTGAGTCGCGATTATCGCGTAGCTGCTCTTGTAGGAGATCTGGCGACCGAAAACGACGCCGCACGACTCGCGCGGTCAGGTGCTCCAGTAAAACAGATCGTTACGGGTACTGTATGTCACCTCGACGCTTCCATGATCACGCGTGCACTCGCGGACTGGAGTTTGGAATCAATAGATATATTGTTCATCGAGAATGTCGGAAATCTGGTGTGCCCTTCCAGCTTTGACTTAGGTGAAGACCTGCGAATTGTATTGGTCTCCACAACCGAAGGCGAAGACAAGCCGCTGAAATATCCCACCATCTTCAACACAGCAGACTTGGCCATCGTGACAAAAATAGATCTCGCCGAGGCAGTTGGTTTCGATCGAGACGCAATCATCCAAAACATTCATTCCGTGCGCCCGCAAATGCCCATTATCGAGATTTCTGCGCGAATCGGGCTTCGTATGGACGAACTAATTTCCAGGATCGCCATCCGAAGCAAGCAGGTTTCTTTTTCCGCTTCGTAGCAGTGCTCACATCAAAATAACGCGCTTGGTAAGCGGGACTTTGCGAAGTGTTGATGATGGTGGCCAGGGACGGAATCGAACCGCCGACACGCGGATTTTCAGTCCGCTGCTCTACCAGCTGAGCTACCTGGCCACGCTTGTTGCGCATGAACGCTGCGCAGGAAATGCAGGCCGTCCGTTTGACCTTAGGTGGGGTACTTCCAAGGCTGTTTTCGCTGACGGACTGAAACATTGTAGCAATCGAATCGGTTTCGCTCAAATCTGAACTTGTGGAAGCATCCACGATTTCAAATCTAACCCGTGGAAACCTTTACGATCTCAATCGCACCTCGCCATTCAGGATGGCGCCGGAACAGGTGTCTGAGGCAAACCAGTATGGAATTTCGCGATAATCGCTCACGCCGAAGATGGCCAGATCAGCGTCCTTTCCGGGTTCAATGCTTCCCTTCCGATCTGCAATGCGGAGTGACCAAGCGCCGTTGATCGTTGCTGCGGCGAGCGCTTCTTCTGGCGACATCTTCATGTGAGTACATGCCAGCGAGAGCACGAAGGGCATGCTGATGGTAGGCGAGGTTCCGGGGTTGAAATCGGTCGCGAGAGCAACGGCGGCTCCGGCATCGATGAGCTTGCGTGCTGGCGGATACTGCTTCAGACCGAGAAAGAAGTTGGCGCCAGGAACGAGAGTGGCGACCGTATCGGTTTTCGCGAGCGTAGCGATATCGTTGTTGGACATGAAATCGAGGTGGTCGAAGCTCGCGGGCTTGAAGCGGTAAAGCGACTCAAGATTGGCGGGGCTAAGTTGCCAGACGTGGGCACGTGTGTTTAGGCCGTGTGCGACTGCGGCGGAGAGGATGCGTTCGCTTTGTTCGACCGTGAAGGCGTTGTGCTCGCAGAAGACATCGACGAACTGCGCGAGCTTCTTCTTCGCGACCTGCGGGATCATCTGTTCGCAGATGAGTTTCACGTACTCGTCGGGGTTGGACTTGAATTCCGGTGGAATGACGTGCGCGCCGAGCAACGTGGGAACGACGGTTCCGGGCCACTGCTTGGCTGAATCGCGGATCGCTTCGAGCGACTTGAGTTCCGAGTCGAACGAGAGTCCGTAACCGGACTTGGCCTCAACCGTTGTCGTTCCCTGCGCGGCCATTTGGTTGAGAGCAGAAACAACCTTTGCAGTGAGATCTTTCTTCTTCGCTTCACGCAAGCCATTGAGGCTGGAGCGGATTCCGCCTCCGGCTTCGGCGATCTGCTCGTAGGTTGCGCCTTCGATACGCTTTTCGAAATCCACCAGTCGCGGTGACATGAATGCCGGATGAGTATGGGAATCGACAAAGCCAGGCGTAATAACTCCGTTACGGCAGTCGATTTCGAGAACCTCGGAATTCTTCACCCAGACGTCGCGTTCGGCTTCCTTGCGCGTGCCGACTGAGACGATCTTGCCTGCGACGCAGAGAATAGCGGCATCTTCGACGATACCAAGCGCGCGCAGTTCCCTTCCTCGGCGTGGGGCGTGAGGGCCGCGGAGCGTGAGAAGTTGGGCGATGTTGGTGAGAAGGACAGCGGAATTGAAGTTGTTCGCCATTTCTGTCGTCCCTAACGGGACTCGAATCTCTCCTGTATCTCTCAACCCGGCTCTCACGAGCCGGGCTATGGAATGTCGCGCCTGCGGCGCTTAAATGCCGTTGTTCTCAAAA
>CAYWSM010000432.1:0-3687 GCA_964460935.1 uncultured Terriglobales bacterium
CTGCGACTTCATCGCCTTCGCCAGATCGCTCAACCCGCTCGGCAATCATCACGACCTGCTGATGGCCAACGTCTTCGCCCAATCCGAAGCGCTTGCCTTCGGCAAAACTCCCGATGACGTCAAGAAGGAAGGCACGCCCGACTGGCTGGTTCCGCACCGGGTGTTCGAAGGGAATCGTCCCAGCAACACCATTCTTGCCGACCAGCTAACACCAGAGTTACTAGGCAAGCTCGTTGCCCTTTACGAGCACTCGGTGTTTACGCAGTCGGTGATCTGGTCCATTAACGCGTTCGATCAGTGGGGAGTCGAACTCGGCAAGGCGCTGGCCAAGCGCATCGTGCCGGAACTCGAGGCAAAGCAGGAACCAGCGCTGAAGCACGACAGCTCGACCAATGCGCTGATCCAGAAATATCGGGCACTGAAGAAGTAGCCGTTCGGATTAAAAAACAGCATTGGCCAAATAAACACTGGGCCGCCCGCAGGCGGCCCAGTGTTTTCTCAGGAGGATTTACCCTTACTTCAACGACTTGATATCGGCCGCCAGGGTCTTGATCTGGTCAGCGCTCAGCTTGCCTTCGAACGCGGGCATCTTGGGTGGTTTGCCCTTCGTGATCGTGGCCGTAAGTTCGTCAGCGCTCTTGCCGGCAGCTTCCTTCAAGGGAGCCACTTTCATGGCAGGTTTGCCTTCGGCATTGGCGCCGTGGCACATCGCACACTTCGCCTTGTAATCCGGATTGGCCGCGAGGTCCGCAGCCATCGCCATAGTGCTTGCCAGCGCCAGGCCGGCGAGTACCGCTAGGGGTTTCTTCATCGTGTTGAGCTCCTGCTGAATTAAATGAGAATCAGCATCACCAGCCTATGCTTACTGAGTCACCCCCGGCTGTGATGACAATCACCTATGTTATGTGAGAGAGCAGGAGTCCGTCTATCGCGGTAACCTATTGTAATAACGAGAGTTCCGTATAGATAATGAGCGTACCATCGCGCGAGATTAGGAGCTTCCCACGTCGCCCATGAACAGCCCCTCTCATCAGCAGGACCGTCAGGCGTATTTCAAGCAATCGGCGGCTGAGCGCGCCGTCACCTTCGTACACTCGGGTATGGTGGTTGGACTGGGCACCGGGTCCACCGCGATCTTCGCTGTCCGCAAGATCGGCGAGTTGCTTCATCGCGGCGAACTCAAGGACATCATTGGCATCGCGACTTCTCGGCAAACCGATGCGGAAGCCCGTCAGCTTGGTATTCCCCTGATGGACGACTCCCTGCCGCATTTGGTCGATCTCACCATCGACGGTGCTGACGAAATCGATCCGCACTTTAACCTCATCAAGGGCGGAGGCGGTGCGCTGCTGCGCGAGAAGATCGTCGCCCAGGCGTCCGCGCGCATGATTGTCGTTGCCGATGAAGGCAAACTCTCGGATCGCCTCGGAACCCGATTTTCGTTGCCCGTAGAAGTGCTCCAGTTCGGCTGGCAGTCGCAAGCGCAGTATCTCGCGTCATTGGGAGCCAAAGTCTCTACGCGCAAACTGCCGGATGGCAAAAACTTTCTCACCGATTCAGGCAATCTCATCCTCGACTGCAATTTTGGACCAATTGCCGATCCACACGCTCTCGCTCTGAATCTCGGCTCCCGCGCGGGAATCATCGAGCACGGCCTCTTCCTCGGCCTTGCAACCGACATTGTCATCGCCGGGGCCGCCGGCGTCCGCCATCTTCAGCGCAACCCTTCGTAGTAACAATAGAACGGTGCCCCATTCAACGTTCCTTTCGTTGAGTGGGGTTTTTCTTTCGTTCCAAAAACAACAGGCCGGAAGAGAGCCTCCTCCGGCCTGCAATGTTATGGCTAACTTAATCGTTACACTTGTGGTGGCGTGGTGCTGGTGCTGCCGGTTGAAGGTGTAGTGCTGGGTGTAGTGCTGCCGGTACCGGTGGTGTTACCCATGCCAGTGCTCGTTCCGGTGGTTCCGCTCGTGCTACCCACGCCCGAGCTAGTGTCATTCGGGGTCGTAGTTCCCGTTGTTCCTGTACCCGTCGTAGTCGAGCCCGTTGTGCCGGTGCCCGTTGTTGACGTTCCGCTCTGATCGGAAGTACTTGCGCCAGGAGTAGCGGTGCTCGCGCCCGGCGTCGCCGTACCTGCACCCGGAGTAGCGGTTGATCCCGTTCCCGTGGTGCCAGTCGTGCTCTGGTCGCCAGTCGTGCCGCCGATGTTTCCTGTCGTGCCGGTCGTTCCCGTGGTGCCGCTTGTAGTTCCGGTTGTGCCGGTCGTCGATCCGGTTGTTCCCGTCGTCTGATCTCCGGTCATCGTGCCGGTAGATCCCGTAGTTCCGGTGGTTCCCGTGGTCGTGCCAGTTTGCCCGCTCATGCTGCCGGTGGCGCCCACGCCGCTACTTTGTCCACTCACGCCGCTGCTGGTACCGGTTGTACCCGCGCCTGTTCCGCTGGTGCTCCCTGCGCCCGCTCCGGCGCTGCCACCCGTCTGGGCTACCGCCCAGGCTGACGCTGCCAGCAACAGCACTCCTGTCATACCAACTTTACGCATCGAAACCTTTCCTCCTTAGGATTTTGTTCCGTCTCTATGCGATGGGCGGCCTGTGCTGATGGATGCCTGCACTCCTCAGCAGCTCTCGATGTTGTATCGTACTTACCCAGTTCCAATGGAGAGTAGATGACTCGCTTGCGTTTCTTGAACTCACTTGCCGCAACTCTGTTTTGTTTGCTGGTCGTTGTTCCCACGAGTGCCGAGCACCGCAAGTCCGCCGCAAATTCCCAGCAGAAACTCCGCTTCGAGATCAGTTTTCCTGCCCAGCTCATCGATAAGCCGCTCGACGGCCGCCTGATGCTTGGTCTCTCGAAAGACAACAAGGAAGAACCCCGCTTCCAGCTCGACGAGAACGAAGCCGAGAGCCAGCAGTTCTTCGCCGTCGATGTCGATGCGCTCACTCCCGGGAAGGCGGCCATCATTGACGCCAGCTCTCTTGGCTATCCGATCCGCAGTCTTGCCGACTTGCCCGCCGGCGATTACTACGTGCAGGCCGTCCTGAACATTTACGAAACCTTCCATCGCGCCGACGGACACACCGTTAAGCTTCCGCCGGACATGGGCGAAGGCCAGCAGTGGAACCGGAAACCCGGAAACCTGTACAGCAAGCCGCAGAAGCTTCACGTGGACCGTAACGAAGGCGTTATCCGTATCTCGCTGACCGAAAAAATCCCTCCCATCGAACCGCCGAAAGACACGAAGTACATCAAGCACATCCGCATGCAGAGCAAGCTTTTAAGCGAATTTTGGGGACGCCCCATGTTCATCGGCGCCTACGTGCTGTTGCCCGCCGGATATGATGAGCGCCCGAATGCACATTACCCGGTCCTCGTCTATCAGGACCATTTCTCGCCCGACTTCCGCTTTTTCAGCGAACAGCCTCCCTCCCCAGACCTCAAGGGTCGCGAGTTGGAGTTCGCCAAATCCAAGTACCAGATGTACCTGGATTGGACCTCCGGCCGCCTGCCGCACATGATCATCGTTGATCCCATCCATCCCAATCCGTACTACGACGATTCTTACGCCGTGAACTCCGCCAATGTCGGCCCCTATGGTGACGCGCTCACGAAAGAGCTCCTGCCTGAAATCGAAAAACAGTTTCGCGCCATCTCGCAACCCTGGGCTCGCGTGCTGATGGGAGGTTCAAC
>CAYWSM010000433.1:0-10022 GCA_964460935.1 uncultured Terriglobales bacterium
AATGAAGGTTACGGAAAAAGATGTGCAATATGTGGCGGATTTGGCGAATCTGGAACTCACGCCGGAGGAGCAATCACGCATGGTGCGCGATTTGAATTCGATCCTCGGCTATGTCGATAAGCTGAACGAACTGGATACGAAAGATGTTCCGCCGATGGCTCAGGTATCAGAGCGGTTTGGCGTCGATGCGTCGAAGACGGGCACCGAGCGATTTTCCTATGCGTGGCGCGAAGATGAAGTGAGACCCTGCCTGGATCGCGATGTGGTGATGAAGGGCGCACCGTTGAGCGATGGGGAGTTCTTTAAGGTGACGAAGGTGATAGAGAAATAATCAGGTGATCTGATGATCTGGTGAACAGACCGCTCCGGCCACCCAGCCGATCGAGAAACGCTTGAATAAGAGATCAATTCAATTCGGAGTGCCTCTAGTGTCGACCGCCGTATTGACGGGGACGGCATACTTGCTGTCGAACCGATTCGACATCGTAAACACTTTTTGGGTTCCGGGATTCGTGCTTGCGGCTTTCATATTCTGGAGCGGCGTCCACGGGGAGCATGGTGGCGCTTATATCGTCGCAGCCGTGGCCTTGAATTCCTTGGTTTGGTATTTGGCTTTCGTTTGGATTCTCAGTTTCGCAATGAAGTACCGTCAGAATAGAAGAATGTACTAATGAATCTTGCTGATCTGACCATTGAGTCCACCCGCACTGCTGTTACCGAGCGCGTGCTAAACCCTGTCGCGCTTACGGAAGAGTTTTACCAGAAGATTGAAGCCGAAGATCCGGCGATTGGGGCGTACCTGACGTTGTTGAAAGATCGCGCAGTGGCGAAAGCTCATGAAATTCAGGCACTGGCCGACAAGGGCGATGCGTTACCGCCGCTCGCGGGAGTACCACTTGCAATCAAAGACGTAATGGTGATGAAGGGCGTGCGCTCGACTGCTGGATCGAAAATACTCGATAATTTCATTTCGCCATACGACTGCACGGCGGTGAAGCGGTTAGAAGAGGCCGGCGCCATCGTGCTCGGCAAGACGAACTGCGACGAGTTCGCGATGGGGTCGTCGAATGAGAACTCGGGATATTGGCCGGTAAAGAATCCGCGCGATGTGACGCGGGTGCCGGGTGGATCCTCGGGCGGATCGGCGGCGGTGGTGGCGGCGAATACGGCGGTCGCAGCATTGGGATCGGACACTGGCGGATCGGTGCGGCAGCCGGCAGCTTACTGTGGAGTGGTGGGCTTGCTACCCACGTATGGGCGAGTTTCGCGGTATGGGCTGATTGCATTTGCGTCGTCGCTCGACCACATTGGACCTGTAACGAAGACGGTAAAGGACGCGGCAATTCTGCTGAAACACATTGCGGGACGCGATCCGCTGGATTCGACTTCGGCGGAAGTTCCTGTGCCGGATTATGAACAAGCAATCGGCGAGCCGGTGAAAGGGCTGAAATTAGGCGTTCCGAAGGAATACTTCGGAGAAGGACTCGATCCGGAAGTTCGCGCTGCCGTCGAATCGGCGATCCAGACGCTGGCGAAAGATGGCGCTGAGATTGTCGAGATATCCCTTCCCCACACCGAGTATGCGATTCCCTGCTATTACATCGTCGCGACGGCTGAAGCGTCGGCGAACCTGGCGCGGTTCGATGGTGTGCGTTACGGCTATCGCGCTCCGGGAGCGAAAACGCTGTCGGAGATGTATCGCGTCACGCGCGACAAAGGATTCGGCGCCGAAGTGAAACGGCGCATCATGCTCGGAACGTATGCGTTAAGCGCGGGCTACTACGATGCCTACTACCTCAAAGCCCAACAGGTGCGAACGCTGCTCACGAATGATTTTGTCGAGGCCTATAAGAAGGTAGATGCGATCGTCTGCCCGACTACGCCAACGACGGCGTTCAAGCTTGGCGAAAAGACCGACGATCCGGTGGCGATGTACTTGAACGACATCTATACGGTGACCGCAGATCTGGTCGGTGTGCCGGGAATTTCGGTCCCCTGTGGGAACTCGAAAGAAGGGCTGCCGATCGGGTTGCAGATTCTCGGGAAGCACTTCGACGAAAGCACCGTTTTGCGAGTGGCACATGCGTATGAGCATTCGAGGGCAGGAGTCAGGAGTTAGCGGTTAGGAGTTGGGAGTTAGTAACCGCCGCGTTTTCTGTCCGCTATCCCACACCCACTATCCACTGCTTTTCGTTCATCCTCCTTCCGTAACAACCTAAAACTCACTCATTCGGGGTAGAAATTACCTGCACCTGTTTCCACAGAGGAGACGTAAGTAGCTGAACTTGCACACACAAATATCGGCCACTCACGTGCGGTGGAACAGAACGGAGGCGTTGATGAAGAAGGCTTCGTTGTATTGCGCACTTGTTTTGATTGGAATCCTCGGATTGTCGGGAACGGCGGTGGCGGACAACCACGACAAAGATTTTCGCCACCACGAAATCCGCAAGCATGAGGCACGGCGAGCGGCCGAGCATCGTCAACATGAGCGGCGGGAATGGGCTCGGGAACATCATGACAACGGCAAGCACGTGGGCTGGGAGAAGGGACGCAACAATCCACACCACGCCACATACCATCATGCGCCGGGACCCCGTCCACATCCTGTACCCGTGGCGCACGCGAATGGACCGCATCCACACGGACCTGTTCACCCGATGCCAGCACAGGGAAAATAGTGGTCGGTGGTCAGTCGCTACGTTTTCAGCGCGGACGAGGGCGTCCGCGCTTCATCTTTATAGGAGCTCGTAGTAGCGTTCGCCAGCGCAAGAACGGCACAGCGTACGGCCGTTGCGCCAGACTTCTTTCTTGAAGTTGATCCCTTCCCCGCAATCGTCACATACGACACGTTCGGCTTTGTAACCCGGAAGTTCCTCTGGCGCGACCTGAACCCGCACCCACTGGACATCGAAGAGGTCTGCATCCGGCATCTCGCGATAGGCGAGCATCTGCTGCTGGTTCTTGTTTTCAATTTCGGGATGCATCTGGCGAGCGAGAGCTTTTGATGATTCTCGGGCCGCTACACGGACTGCCTTACCGGTTTCCAGATCAACGAACGTAGCTGCCACTTTTCCCCAGTCACGAAACTTCAGGGCGCGTTTGCCGAGCCGGCAGCCCGTAACGACAGCGACAGCATCAGTGGCGCACCGATCGATCTCGACGTAAGTGACAAGACGCTTGCGGTCTTTTCCGCGAGGATCATCGATCCCGAGCTTCTGCAGGCCAAGCATGGCCATACGGACGCCGAGCACCTGTCCGGCGCAGAGATGGCCGTGAGCTTCCGCCGCTGCCTGTAACAGTTCGTCGAGAGTCGGCACGAAGATAAGTCTAGCCGAATTTCGAGAAAAGGAACTGGACAGCAAGCATGGCCTTCAGGCAGGAAGCCTACTCCAGCTCCTTTCACGCCAGAACACTGACCGATTGCACTTTGTACGCATCAGATGAAGGGGAGTGGAAGACTGGCTGGTGGGACATCCTGCGATCATCGCGTTGCTGTTCACAAGCGGACTGCGACAGTGGGTATTTCGCCTTGGCGGCATAGGCCTGGTACTGGTCGGCCTGGTCGATAACTCCTTCATTCCCATCCCCGGTGGGTTGGACGTATTCACCATCCTGCTGTCGTCGGGCCACCATGAACTCTGGCCTTATTACACGTTCATGGCCACGGTGGGCGCGGTGATCGGAGCGTACCTCACCTACAAAATAGGCGAAGAGGGTGGGAAAGAAACCTTGGAAAGGAAGATCGGGAAGAAACGCGCCGCGAAGGTGTATCAGAAAGTTGAGCGCGCGGGTTTCATGTCGGTGGCGATCAGCGTACTGATTCCGCCGCCGTTTCCCATCGTTCCCGTGTTGCTCGCGGCGGGAACTTTGCAAATCCCGTTACGACGATTCCTGTCAGCGGTAGCGGTAGGACGCGCAATACGATTCACGATTGATGCATTGCTAGGCGTGTTCTTCGGCCATGCGATCATTGGCTTCTTCTCGCAGTACTACAAACCGGCGCTGTACACGCTGATCGGAGTGGCCGTGGTTAGCGGGATCGGAGCTCTGATCTACTACAAGCGTTGGAAAGAAGAGCACCGGCCCAGGACGAGTCGTAAAGAGAAGAATGCCGCGTGAAGCAACCTTCCGCGTACGACATATTCCCGAAATCGGTTCGGCACGGCTAGAATTGGAGGGATGTCGCTCACGAAAGCTCAAGCCCTCGAAATGTTCCGGTCCGACGACCTGATTGGCGTTGGCATGGAAGCCGATGCCGTGCGCCGCAAGATGCATCCGGAAGGCACCGTCACGTACATCATTGACCGGAACATCAACTACACGAACTTCTGCACCGAGTACTGCACCTTCTGCGCGTTCTATCGTCCGCTGAAGGGCAAGATGGCGAAAGAGGGATACATCCTCGACTTCGACACCATCTACGAGAAGATTCGCGAGACGGTGGACATGGGCGGCACCGGCGTGCTGATGCAGGGTGGATTGCATCCGGACCTGAAGATCGAGTGGCACGAGAAGCTGATGAGCGGCATCAAGGAGCGCTTTCCGAAGATTCATCTGCATTGCTATTCGGCGTCGGAGATTCTGGCGATCGCGGAATACAGCGAACTGAGCGTGGAAGACACGATCAAGCGGCTGCGCGATGCGGGGCTGGATTCGATTCCGGGCGGCGGAGCGGAGATTCTCGACGATGAAGTGCGGCACCGGATCGCACGGCTGAAGTGCCTGACCGAAGACTGGCTGCTTGTGCACCGCACGGCGCATAAGCTCGGCATGCGAACCACGGCGACGATGATGTTCGGCGTCGGTGAGAGCTTTGAACATCGGATTAATCACTTTCAGGCTATCTACGATCTGCAGGAAGAAACCGGCGGGTTCACGGCATTTATCCCGTGGAGTTTCCAGCCGAAGAACACGGCGCTCGGCGGACGAGGCTGGGATGAGGCCACCGCCGTTGAATATCTGAAGACGCTGGCGATCTCGCGGCTGTATCTGTCGAACTTCCTCAACGTCCAGTCGAGTTGGGTGACGCAAGGACTAAAGGTCTGCCAGATGGGCCTGCGGTTCGGCGGAAACGATGTCGGGTCGGTGATGCTGGAAGAAAACGTCGTGAAGGCTGCCGGGACATCGAACTGCACGACCGAGGAAGAACTGCGTCGCATGATCCGCGACGCGGGGTTCCGTCCGGCACAGAGAGACACACTTTACCGGCAGTACTTCCTGAACTAAGCTCGCACCACTAATCAATCGGAATCATAAAGCAGGCACATTCGCATTTCCCTTGACCGCCAACATTCCATTGAAGTAATATTCCTTCAATGGAATGGCTGGTCGAATTCACCGAAGAGTTCGAAATCTGGTGGAATAGCCTATCCTAAGACGAACAAGTAGCCGTCGATATGAAGGTGAGCCTGCTCCAGCGATTTGGTCCGGTTCTACCTCGACCTCACGCGGACGTAATAACCACTTCGAAGCACGCCAATATGAAGGAGCTCGAAGCAAGGTGGATGATCGCCAATTGCGTGTGCTGTATGCGTTCGATCCACGGCGCACCGCTCTTCTTCTGATTGGTGGGGACAAGACAGGAGATCCGGGATGGTACGAGCAATTCGTACCGTTGCGGATCGACTGTTCGACGAGCACTTAAAGGAAATCGCGAAGGAGGAATGAGGATGGCAAGGAACTATAACGAACTTCGTCGTAAGATGTCTCCCGCCGCTCAGGAGCGTTCACGGCAAGGAACGCAGCAGTTGATTGCGGAGATGGCGCTCGACGAACTCCGCGAAGCCCAGCGTATGACACAGGAGCACCTCGCCAAGCTCCTGGGAGTCAATCAGTCGGCCATTTCCAAAATGGAACGACGCACTGATATGTATATCAGCACCCTGCAATCAATCATCCAGGCTATGGGCGGAAAGCTTGAAATCCACGCAGTGTTCCCACACGGGAAGATTGAAATCACACAGTTCCGGGATTTACGGAAGGCGAGCTGATGGAAACCATCTTTCCGCAATAGCCAGTACTTCCTAAAACGGTTATCCGTCACACAAACGCTGCACAAGTTTGGGTACAATGAACGAACCACACGGATAACCTGTCGGTAGGGGCATCGTCTGAGTTCTGTTCTCGCACTCTTCGTTCTTTCACAGCAGCGCGGCTTCGGCCATTGGGTGCGCACGCATGTGCTCGATACGACCTTCAAGGGTCTGTATCGGGCCAATTCGTTCGACATGATGCTGCTGATTCCGTACTTCATCGTGCTGATCGCACTGGCGTTTTACGGACTGCATCGCTACCAACTTGTCTGGATGTACTACCGGCATCGCAAGAACAAGGCGACGGATCCTCCGCGAGAATTTTCGGAACTGCCCACAATCACCATTCAACTTCCGATCTTCAACGAACAATTCGTCATCGACCGGCTGGTGGAAGCGGTGTGCCGGATAAATTATCCGCGCGAGAAGCTGGAAATCCAGGTGCTGGATGACTCGACGGATGAAACCACCGAAGTCGCGCGCGGAGTAGTGGAGCGCTATGCGGCGATGGGGTATCCGGTCACGTTTATTCATCGCACGAATCGCGAAGGATTCAAGGCCGGCGCGCTGCAGAATGGGATGAAGTATTCGAAGGGCGAATTCATTGCCATCTTCGACGCCGACTTCATGCCTCCGGAGGATTGGCTGCTAAAAGTCGTGCATCATTTCACCGATCCGAAGGTCGGGATGGTGCAGACGCGCTGGACACACCTGAACCGGCGATACTCGTTCCTGACGGAAGTGGAAGCGATTCTGCTCGACGGACACTTCGTGCTGGAGCACGGCGGGCGATCGCGCAAGGGCGTGTTCTTCAACTTCAACGGCACGGCCGGCATGTGGCGGCGTCAGGCGATTGTGGATGCCGGAGGGTGGCAACACGACACGCTGACCGAGGACACCGATCTCTCCTATCGTTGCCAACTGAAGGGTTACCGGTTCGTCTATCTGCAGGACGTGGAGTGTCCGGCGGAACTGCCGATCGAGATGACGGCCTTCAAGACGCAGCAGGCGCGGTGGGCGAAGGGACTGATCCAGTGTGCGATTAAAGACCTGCCGTTCGTTCTGAAGGACAAGACCATCTCGCGCCGCGAGAAGCTGGAAGCCTGGTATCACCTGACAGCAAATATCAGCTATCCGTTGATGATCGTGCTCTCGACGCTGCTGCTACCGGCGATGATCATCCGCTTCTATCAGGGATGGTTCCAGATGTTGTACATCGACGTGCCGCTGTTCATGGCGTCAACGTTCTCCGTGTCGAGCTTCTATCTGGTTTCGCAGAAGGAACTGTATCCGAAGACCTGGCTGCGGACGTTCCTCTATCTTCCCTTCCTGATGTCGTTGGGGATCGGCCTGACGATCACAAACACGAAAGCCGTGATGGAAGCTCTAATCGGAAAGCAGACGGCTTTTGCGCGCACGCCGAAGTATCGTGTGGTGTCGAAAGCTGACAAGGCGATTGCGGCGAAGAAGTACCGCAAACGGTTGGGCTGGGTTCCTTATCTTGAACTCCTGATCGGCGGATACTTTTTCCTCACGGTCTGGTATGCCGTTACCAATGAGAACTACTTCACGGTGCCATTCCTGTTCCTGTTCGTGATCGGATATTGGTACACAGGGCTAATGTCGCTTCTGCAAGGGAGATTCGAGCGGCTCGGATTCCGCACTGAAACGGGAGAACAGCACACCAAACCCTTCCCGGTCGGCGTTTGATGCGCAAATCAATTTGTATTGAACGCCGCTGCGCATCTACAATTCTGCCGCTGTAATAGAACCCCCAAATGATTGGCTGTGTAAGGAGTTCCCTATGGCTTTCGCAAGGAAATTCTCCGTCCTTATCTTTTGTCTTGCTACAGTTGCTTTGCTACTTGGTTGTGGCCACAGGCACGATGCGGATGAGCAATACTACCTAGTCACCGCGAATAAAAGCATTCCTTATTGGCAAAGCGCCTCCAACGGATTTTTTGAAGGCGCAAAACAGATGAACGTCCGCGCGGAAGTCGTGGGCCCCGATACCTACGATCCAGCGAGCGAGAGAGATGAATTCCACAAATTGCTGGCAAAGAATCCAAAACCGTCCGGGATCCTTGTTTCGCCTGCCGACCCGGAGATGATGAAGCCGGAGATCGATTCCGCAATTTCGGCCGGTATTCCGGTGATCACGATCGATACCGACTCTCCCAACAGCAGTCGCCTGTTCTTCATCGGCACGTATAACTACCAAGCGGGACAGCTCGGTGGGCAGGTGCTCGCAAAGCAGTTAAACGGCAAGGGCAACGTCGTGGTCTACACCATGCCAAACCAGGTGAACCTCGATGAGCGCATGCATGGATACAAGGATGTGCTGGAAAAATATCCGGGAATCAAAATCACACAGGTGATCGATATCAAAGGCGATCCTCGCATCGCGTTCGATCAGACCCAGGCTATGCTCGACAAGAAAGAGAATGTCGATGGGTTTGTCTGCCTCGAAGCCCAGGCTGGCAAGGAGGTTGCAACAGTTCTGGACAACAATCACGTTGCTGGCAAGAAGGTGATTGTCGCGATGGATACCGACGACAAGACGCTGGATTGGGTCAAAAAGGGAGCGATTGCCGCGACCGTCGCGCAGAAGCCGTACACAATGGGGTACGTCGGGGTGAAGCTGGTGGATGATTATCATCACAGCGCGGCAGACATCGCAAAGATGGCCTCGACCAAGGGTCCATTGTCGCCACTGCCCGCTTATGTGGATACCGGAGCGACTCTCGTGGATAAGAACAATGTGGACGAGATTATCCAGGAGACGCAGGCGCAGAGCCAGAAGAAGTAGTCAGGAGTTGGGAGTTAGGAGTCAGCGAGCCCTGCCGCAAAGCGGTGGGGCTTTTTGCTGGAAGAATGCTCTTGTTGCTGGCGTTGTCAGTCTGATTCCGCCAAGTGATCTAAACTATCTCGGATTGATGTGATAGCGACACTGATATCCATGGATTTTCGTGTTTGAGATAGTGAGCTGAAGCGCCTGTTATCGACACCTATTGCCCAGAAAACATAAAATCTGTTCCGAATTTCCCGTTCAAGACCGGTCGTTAATGCTCCCTGATTCTGGTCAACAAAAACGTGTAGCACGGCCGCAACCAAGGGTTGATGGCTGGCTGCTGGTGCTGTGCTTGATACTTGTTTTCGTATCGCCAGTGACAGTGGTTTACTCAGTCTGGCGCGCTCTTGCGAAGCTGACCGTTGCCACTTCAACTAGCCACATGATGCTGCTGCTGACTGTCTACTGTGTCATGTTTCTCGGGATTGCGATTTGTAGCGTGTGGGCAGGATTGGAGTTATGGCTGGTACGCCCAAATGCCGATAGGTTCGCTAAGAAATATCTCTTCGGATATTTGACAGCAAATATCGCTTACTTCATTTTTTGGTCTGTAGTAGTCAAACCTATCGACACCCTGAGTCTCGCACAAATGGGCTGGTATCACGTGGTAGGCCCAATCGTACCTACTGCTCTCTGGTATTTCTACTTGGAGAACTCCGCGAGGGTGCGTGAGACGTACTCCAACCAAACATGATTATTTCCCAGCCATCTCTACCTCTCCGTTCCACATCTCTCCTAAGAAATCTCATCATCGGAGTATCGGAATGAATCACGAAGCTGACCGCGTGGTGGTAATTACGGGTGCGTCCAGCGGTATTGGAAAAGCCACCGCTCTGCGTTTCGCCCGCAATGGTGACAAACTTGTTCTGGCCGCACGCCGCAAGAATCTGCTCAACGACCTGGTGGAAGAGATCGAGGAAATGGGAGCCGAAGCGATTGCCGTCCAGACGGATGTTAGCGACAGCAAGCAGGTGGACAAGTTGGCCGCTGCGGCGGTGAAGCAGTTCGGAAGAATCGATGTCTGGGTCAACGACGCGGGAGTCGGTGTCGTGGGCAAGTTCCATGAAGTTTCTGCTAAAGATCACGAGCGTGTCATCGAGACGAACCTGATCGGCGTCATCAACGGTTCGCATGCG
>CAYWSM010000434.1:0-6576 GCA_964460935.1 uncultured Terriglobales bacterium
GACGGCGAGAATGTCGTGCGGGTTGAGAGGACCATCCATCAGCGGCTCGCCAGCGCGGACGCGCTCGCCTTCCTGCACGTTGATGTGCGAGCCCTTCGGCACCTGGTATTCCTTCTCGGTGCCGTTGTCGGCCGTGACGTAAACCTTGCGCTGTCCCTTGCTCACTTCGCCGAAGCGAACCACGCCGTCGATTTCGGTGATGACGGCCGGCTCGTGCGGCTTGCGGGCTTCGAACAACTCGACCACGCGCGGCAGACCGCCCGTGATGTCTTTGGTCTTCGTGGTTTCGCGCGGGATCTTCGCCAGCACGTCGCCCGGGAAGACCTCGTCGCCGTCCTGCACCATGAGGTGCGAACGCGACGGCAACAGGTAACGCTTGTTGCCGGCCTTCGTCGTGCCCTTGATGACAATCGCGGGCTGGTGCTTCTCGTCGGGCGATTCGCCCACGACCAGACGCGAGAGGCCGGTGACTTCGTCCACTTCTTCGTGAAGCGTGAGGCCTTCGTGCAGGTCCTTGAACGTCACGGTGCCGCCGATTTCGGTGAGGATGGCGAACGTGTACGGATCCCACTCGACCAGAATCTGGCCCAGAGTGACCTGCTGTCCTTCCTCCACCTTCAGCTTGGCGCCGTAAACGACCGAGTAGCGTTCCTTTTCGCGACCCTTCTCGTCGAGGATGATGATCTGACCGTTGCGGTTCATCGCAACCAGGTCGCCGGCCTTGCTGCGGACGGTGACCAGGTTCAGGAACCGAACGATACCGTTATTCTTGGCATCGAGGCGCGACTGCTCGCTGACTCGCGACGCGGTACCACCGATGTGGAAGGTACGCATCGTGAGCTGCGTGCCGGGCTCGCCGATCGACTGTGCGGCGATAACGCCAGTCGCTTCGCCGAGTTCAACCAGGCGGCCGGAGGCGAGATTGCGTCCGTAGCAGAGGGCGCAAACACCGCGCTTGGCCTCGCAGGTGAGCACGGAGCGAATTTTGACTCTTTCCACTCCAGTGGCCTGAACCTGAATGGCCAGTTCTTCCGAGATTTCCTGGTTGATATCGACGACCACGTTACCTTCGTAGTCCTTGATCTTCTCCAGCGAAACGCGGCCGACGATGCGATCGCGCATGTGCTCGATGATGTCGCCGGCTTCAACGATCGAGCCGACGTAGATGCCGTCCACGGTTCCGCAGTCGTACTCGCTGATGATGACGTCTTGCGCCACGTCAACGAGACGGCGGGTGAGGTATCCGGAATCGGCGGTCTTGAGCGCCGTGTCAGCCAGACCCTTACGGGCGCCGTGGGTCGAGATGAAGTACTGCAACACCGTCAACCCTTCGCGGAAGTTCGCTGTGATCGGCGTTTCGATAATTTCGCCCGACGGCTTGGCCATCAGTCCGCGCATACCGGAGAGCTGGCGAATCTGCTGTTTCGAACCACGAGCACCGGAGTCGGCCATGACGTAGATCGGATTCATCGATCCGACCTTGTCGTCCTCTTCCATTGCGTCGAACATTTCGTCCGCCACGCGCTCGGTCACGTTCGACCAGATTTCGATCACCTTGTTGTAACGCTCACCGTTGGTGATAGCGCCGTCCAGATATTGCTGCTGAACGGAGATGACCTGCTTCTCGGCGTCGCTGACGACCTTCTTCTTGCTCTGCGGGATGACCATGTCGTCGATGCCGATCGACAGGCCGGCCTTGGTCGCGTAGAGGAAGCCGAGCTGCTTTATGTTGTCGAGCATCTGGACCGTAGTCTCGAGCCCGAACTGCAGGTACGTGTAGTTGACCAGCGCGCCGACGCCCTTCTTCTTCAGCAGGCCGTTGATGTATGGCATGCCCTCGGGAAGATGGTCGTTCAGGATGGCGCGTCCGACCGTCGTGTTGATGTACTGGCGGTCGAATTTCACCGGCTCGGTGTGAACGATGTCCTGATCGTCGTAAGCCTGGGTCAGGTCCATGACATCGCCGGTGTACCGCAGGCGGATCGGGGTCAGCGTTTCCACGCCGCCCATTTCGAGCGCGAGCATGACTTCGTCAACATTGGCGAACGCGCGGCCTTCACCCTTTGCGCCCGGCTTCGCCTTGGTCAGGTAGTACAGGCCGAGCACCATGTCCTGGGTAGGAACGGTGATCGGGTGTCCTGACGCCGGCGACAGGATGTTGTGCGAAGCGAGCATGAGCACGCTGGCTTCAACCTGGGCTTCCGGCGAAAGCGGAATGTGCACGGCCATCTGGTCGCCGTCGAAGTCGGCGTTGAACGCCGTACAGACCAACGGGTGAATCTTGATGGCTTTGCCTTCGACCAGCACAGGCTCAAACGCCTGGATGCCGAGGCGGTGAAGCGTTGGAGCGCGGTTCAGCAGAACCGGGTGGTCCTTAATGACTTCTTCGAGGATGTCCCAAACAATCGGTTCCTGCTGCTCCACCATTTCTTTTGCCTGCTTGATGGTGGTGCAATGTCCGGTTTGCTCAAGGCGATGATAGATGAACGGCTTGAAGAGCTCGAGCGCCATCTTCTTGGGAAGACCGCACTGGTGCAGCTTCAGTTCTGGACCGACGACGATCACGGAACGGCCGGAGTAATCGACGCGCTTGCCGAGCAGGTTCTGACGGAAGCGCCCCTGCTTGCCCTTCAGGGTGTCAGAGAGCGACTTCAGCGGACGGTTGTTCGCGCCACGCAGCACGCGGCCACGACGTCCGTTGTCGAACAGGGCGTCGACGGCTTCCTGCAACATACGCTTTTCGTTGCGCACGATGACTTCGGGAGCGTGCAGGTCCATCAGCTTCTTCAACCGGTTGTTGCGGTTGATGACGCGGCGGTAGAGGTCATTCAAGTCGGAGGTCGCGAAGCGGCCGCCATCGAGTGGAACCAGAGGGCGAAGCTCCGGCGGAATCACCGGGATAACGTCGAGGATCATCCACTGCGGCTTGTTGCCGGACTTGCGGAATGCCTCAACGACCTTCAGCCGCTTGGCGTACTTCATACGCTTCTGCAGCGAAGCTTCGTTCTTCATTTTGTCGCGCAGCTCGGTGGAGAGTTCGTCCACCTGGACGCGCTTCAGCAGTTCCTTGATGGCTTCCGCGCCCATCATGGCCTTGAAGCCGGCAGGGCGGTACTGCTGGTCGAGTTCGCGGAACTTCGACTCTTCCTTGATGACCTCGCGCTCTTTCACCGGAGCGTCGCCGGGATCAACCACGACGTAGGCTTCGAAGTAGAGCACGGACTCGAGGTCTCGCAGCGAGATGTCGAGCAAGTGGCCGATGCGGCTGGGCAGGCCCTTGAAGAACCACACGTGCGAGCAGGGCGAAGCCAGCTCGATGTGGCCGAGACGTTCGCGGCGAACTTTCGAAAGCGTCACTTCCACGCCGCACTTGTCGCAGATCACACCGCGGTGCTTCATGCGCTTGTACTTGCCGCAGAGACACTCCCAGTCGGTGACCGGTCCGAAGATGCGAGCGCAGAACAAACCATCGCGTTCCGGTTTGAACGTGCGGTAGTTAATCGTTTCCGGCTTCGTTACCTCACCATGCGACCAGCTACGGATCTTCTCCGGCGAGGCAAGGCTGATGCGGATCGCATCGAAGTCGGCGATGTTGGATGCCATGTCAAACGGGCTAGAACGGTACAAAGTTGCCTCCGTGCGCTCATTCGCCGAACGCTTGCGGCCCCGGAGAATCAGTGGCTAGTCACTCGTGCTTCGTGGCTAGAAACTCTTACTGGCGCATCGGGCCCCGGAGCAGAACCCGGTGCGCATCAATCAACGGAACTTTTTGTGTCACCCACTCAAGCAAAAGAAGCTTGAGTGGGGCACCCAATCCAATCTCGTTCGGACCGGAGCTAGCCCCTAACCGCTAGCTCCTATCCCCTTGTTTAGTCGGCCGCGGCTGTCGTCATCGTTGGCGTCGGTGTCTGCTGCGGACGGCGTTCGTTGGTCTTTACCAACTCGATGTCCAGGCAGAGCGACTGCAACTCGCGGATCAGCACGTTGAACGATTCCGGCACACCGGGCTCGATCGCGGCTTCGCCTTTGACGATGGCTTCGTAGATCTTCGTACGGCCATAGACGTCGTCGGACTTCGCGGTCAGCAGTTCCTGGAGGATGTAAGCCGCGCCGTATGCTTCGAGCGCCCAGACTTCCATTTCTCCGAAACGCTGCCCGCCGAACTGCGCCTTGCCACCCAGCGGCTGCTGTGTGATGAGCGAGTACGGTCCGATGGAGCGAGCATGAATCTTGTCGTCAACCAGGTGCGACAGCTTGAGCATGTAGATGTAGCCCACCGTGACCGGCTGTTCGAACTTGTCGCCCGTCATGCCGTCAAACAACGTGGTCTTGCCGGAGGTCGGGAGACCCGCCTTTTCCAGCAGCGACTTGATTTCAAACTCACGAGCGCCGTCGAACACTGGCGTTCCGAAGTGGACGCCGGTGCGGATGCTGCTCGCGACGCGTTCGAGTTGCTCGTCGTCGAGATCGTCGAAGACCGGAGCGAAGGCAACGTCCTTGAACAGCGACTTGATCTCCTTGCGGAGCGCTTCAGCGCGCAGGTTGCCATCAACCAGTTCACCGACCTTTTCGCCGATACCCTTGGCCGCCCATCCGAGGTGGGTTTCAAGAATCTGACCCACGTTCATACGGGAGGGGACGCCCAACGGGTTGAGGACGATCTCGCAAGCCGTGCCGTTTTCCATGTACGGCATGTCTTCTTCGGGCAGGATGCGCGCGATAACGCCCTTGTTACCGTGGCGTCCGGCCATCTTGTCGCCGACGGAGAGCTTGCGCTTCATGGCGATGTAAACCTTCACCAGCTTGATCACGCCCGGCGGCAGTTCGTCGCCCTTCTGCAGCTTCTCCACGCGCTCGCGCATGATCTTGCGGAGAACGTCGATCTGACGCGAAGTCATCTCTTCGATCTCGTCGATCTGCTCGTTGATGCGCGGATCCTTATCGTTGAACTTGATGCGCTTCAGATTGCGGGTGGAAATCCGCTCGATGGTCTCGCGATCGAGGATCGCTCCCTTTACCAGAAGGCGCTTGTTGGTGCGCTCGTCGTGCAGGTCGGCCTGAACTTCCTTGCCGCCCAGCAGACCTTCGAGACGCTTCAACCGCTCGTCGGTGAGGATTCGGATTTCGTCCGACAGGTTCTTTTCGAGCTTTGCGACCTGCTCGGCTTCGATGGCCTTGGCGCGCTCATCCTTCTCCTGCCCCTTGCGGGAGAAGATCTTAACGTCAACCACCACGCCTTCGATTCCGGGCGGGCAGTAGAGCGAAGCGTCACGGACGTCACCGGCCTTTTCGCCGAAGATCGCGCGGAGCAACTTCTCTTCCGGCGTGAGCTGAGTTTCACCCTTCGGCGTTACCTTGCCGACGATGATGTCGCCCTGCTTCACCTTTGCGCCGATACGAATGACGCCGCTCTCATCGAGGTCACGCAGCGCGGCTTCCGAGATGTTCGGGATGTCGCGGGTGACTTCTTCGGGACCGAGTTTGGTGTCGCGCGCTTCGATCTCGAACTCCTCGATGTGGACCGAAGTGTAGTAGTCCTCTTTCACCAGCTTCTCGCTGACGAGGATGGCGTCTTCGAAGTTGTAGCCGCGCCACGGCATGAAAGCCACAAGCACGTTGCGTCCGAGAGCCAACTCGCCCATCTCGGTGCAAGGACCGTCGGCGATCACCTGCCCCTTTACCACGCGCTGACCTTTCTGCACGATCGGGCGCTGGTTGATACAGGTGTTCTGGTTCGAACGCTTAAACTTCGTGAGCTGATAGATATCGCTACCGACTTCACGCGACAATTGCGTCGGGTGATGCTCGCCTTCCACGCGCACGATGATTCGCTCGGAATCGACCGAATCGATGATGCCGTTACGGCGGGCCAGAACCACGGCGCCGGAGTCACGGGCGGTAACACCTTCCATACCGGTACCCACGTACGGAGCGTCCGCACGGAGCAGCGGCACCGACTGGCGCTGCATGTTCGCGCCCATCAGAGCGCGGTTCGCGTCGTCGTGCTCGAGGAACGGAACCAGCGACGCAGCGACCGAAACGAGCTGCTTCGGGCTGACGTCAACGTAGTCAACTTCATCACGGCTGGTCAGTACGAAGTTGCCGGCCTTGCGGGCGTTCACCAGTTCGGCCACGATGCGCAGCTTCTCGTCAAGTTCAACGTTTGCCTGCGCGATGACGTGGCGATCTTCTTCCCACGCCGACAAGTAAAACGAGAACGGCTCCCACTCGATGGCTTTTTTCTTGCGGCCACGCAGGTCTTCGTTGGCTTTCAGGATCTCGGACTTCTCGATGTGATCGCCGACATGGTAATCGCTGTCACCAGCGTTGACCACCGTCACGTAGTCGATCACGCGTCCGGCCTTCACCTTGCGGTAAGGCGACTCAATGAAGCCGTAGTCATTGATACGCGCGTAGCAGCTCAACGACGAGATGAGACCGATGTTCGGACCTTCCGGCGTCTCAATCGGGCAGATACGGCCGTAGTGCGTCGGGTGAACGTCGCGGACTTCGAATCCGGCGCGCTCACGAGACAGACCGCCCGGCCCAAGAGCCGACAGGCGGCGCTTGTGCGTG
>CAYWSM010000435.1:0-12455 GCA_964460935.1 uncultured Terriglobales bacterium
CTGCCTCGCCCAAACATAGGTGACGTGTCGGATATCACTTCCGCGGGTGAGTCCACTCACAGCCCCTTGCGTCATGGTTTCGCAAGAATGAGACGACCCGGGAAATCGGGTTGGAAGGACGGTGAGTGCATGAACGCGTCACCCTTTCCGCGAGTTCTTCATTCTTGTCATTGTTTGCTGGGAGTCATAATGCGATCCGCCAGGTGCGTCATCTTCTGCTTGTTATTGCTGGTTGGAATTTCTTATGCAGGAACGAAAGCCGCGCCTGCGCCTCAAGACAAGTCGGCCGAATGCCTCGCTTGTCATAACGACGCCAGCTTGGCCAAGGATGTTAACGGCAAACCTGTCAGCCTTCATGTCGACGAAGGGAAGTTCAAGAACTCGATTCACGGCAGCATGTTCGGTTGCACCGACTGCCACACGGACGTGAAGGGATTCCCGCACGATCCGGCTCCCGCGGTTGTGAAGTGCGAAACCTGCCATGCCGACGAAGTGGCTGGCTACAAATCAAGCGTGCACGGCCAAGCGGCAGCAAGTGGGAATAAGCAGGTGGCTACTTGCTTGTCGTGCCACGGCAGCCCCCACGAAATCGTGACAGCTGGTGACCCGGCTTCGCCAGTCGCACACCAAAACATCCCCAAGACCTGCGGCACATGCCACGGCCAGAAATTCGTAATGGAATCGAACGGGGTCTCTGCCGCACCGTTCTATTCCTATCAGGAAAGCGTTCATGGCAAGGCAGTGGCGGCAGGTTCCGACAAAGCTGCAGTCTGCACGGATTGCCACGGCACGCACGAGATCCTGACGGCAGCGAATCCCAAGAGCACGATTTTCAAGTTCAACGTACCCAACACCTGTGCCAAATGTCACGACAAGGTTAAGTCGGAGTTCATGACGAGCATCCATGGCCAGGCGATTGCCAAGGGCGTATCGTCGGCGCCGGTATGTACCGACTGTCACGGAATCCACGGCATCAAGTCGCACGTTGATCCGAACTCATCGGTATCGGCACAGAACCTGGCTCGAACCACCTGCGCCAAGTGTCACGAGAGCGTTAGATTGTCGGAGGATTTTGGCATCGCCGGCGGACGCGCGAGTTCTTATCTGGCGAGCTATCACGGATTAGCCTCGAAGCTCGGATCGAAAACGGTCGCGAATTGCGCCAGTTGTCACGGCGTTCACAACATTCTGCCATCCTCGGACCCGAAGTCGACGATCAACCAAGCGAACCTCGCCAGGACGTGTGGCCAGTGCCATCCTGGCGCGAACGAGAACTTCATCAAGGGTAAAGTCCACATCCAGGCGCCACTGTCGGCTGACGTGGGCAGTATCGCCGTAAGTTGGACACGGCGCATTTACATGATGCTGATCGTGGGTACGATCGGTTTCATGGTCCTACATAACTTCCTGATCTGGCGGAAGAAAGCAACCGCATTGAGGAAGGATCCACGGCGGATCGTCGTCCGCATGGAACTCGAGCAGCGAATCCAGCACATCATTCTACTGGTGTCGTTCATCACCCTGGTGATTACCGGTTTCGCCCTGAAGTTCCCCGACTCGATGTTTGCCCGCGCGCTGCTGATGGGCGAAACGGTGCGAAGTATAGTTCACCGTATCGCCGGAACCATGTTGATTGCGGTTTCGCTGTACCACGTCTATTATCTTGCCGCGCGCAAGAGCGGACGCAGCATGCTGTTCAGTATGCTGCCGGAACCGAAGGATGCTACCGACATCTTTACCAATTTGAAGTACTACTTCGGGCTCGGCGGCAAGCCGGCGCGGTTTGGCCGCTTTACCTATGGCGAGAAGATGGAGTACTGGGCGCTGGTGTGGGGCACGTTCGTGATGGCCAGCACCGGCCTGATGCTCTGGTTCAAGGTGTCGTCCGGCAATCTGGTTCCGCGCTGGTGGCTCGACGTTGCTACGGCGATCCATTTCTATGAGGCGATCCTGGCAACACTTGCCATTCTGGTATGGCACTTCTACCAGGTGATCTTCGATCCGGACATCTATCCGATGAACTGGGCTTGGTGGGACGGAAAAATGTCGGTCGAAACCTATGCTCATGAGCACGCGGACGACCGTCAGACCGTGCAGGCTGCGATCAAGCAGACGGAAGCTGAAGCTGAAAAGGAATCGGAAGCGGCGGCAGGGCACCACGACTGAAGCGGCAAACTAGCGCGTGATGACATACACAAGAACTTGTGACCGTCATCACGCGCTCGTGTTTGTGTTAGGCATTAGGTTAGTTACACATGCAAGGAAGCCGGGCCGGCGCGGCACGGACAACGAACTCGACGGAGAAGGGAATGTCGGAACCTCTAGAACCGCAGAATAGTGAACTCCGGGAAAAGACCCCGGGGTTAATCAAGAACCTGGTGAGCCTCGTAGGAATCGCGGTTGCCATTGTGGCTGCCGCCAACATCGCATTCCTGGTATTTATCGATTTCATGTCGGCGCATCCGAGTCCTTATCTCGGAATCTTCGCGTACATGCTGATGCCGGGCGTCATGGTCGTTGGTTTAGCGATGATTCCGGTGGGCATGCTGATTGAGCGAAACCGCCGCCGTAAAAGTGCGCCGAGTGTGATCCCGAAGTTCCCGCGCATTGACCTGAACAATCCCAAGCAACGAAACATGATCGCTGGTGTAACCGCCTTTACGGTGCTGTTCGTGGTGATAAGCGCCGCCGGAAGCTATCGGGCATACGAATTCACGGACTCGGTGCAGTTTTGCGGACAGCTATGTCACACGGTAATGAACCCGGAATTCACGGCATATCAGCAATCGCCGCACGCGCGTGTGGCATGCGTGGACTGCCACGTCGGCGCCGGGGCCACATGGTATGTAAAATCGAAGCTGTCGGGCGCCTATCAGGTATACGCCGCAACTTTTAATAAATTCCCTCGTCCCATTCCCACTCCGGTCGAGAACCTACGCCCGGCACAAGAGACCTGCGAACAGTGCCACTGGCCGAAGAAGTTCTGGGGAGCGCAACTGAAGGTCTTCAATCATTACGGTAGTGACGAGCAGAATACGCCGCGGCAGGTCCGTATGCTCATCAAGACTGGAGGCGGCGATCCCTCGACCGGTCAACCCTCCGGTATTCACTGGCACATGAACATCTCGAACGAGATTACCTATATTGCGACGGACAAACAGCGGCAGACGATTCCGTGGGTGCAGGCAAAAGACCGCGCTACCGGAAAAGTTACGGTTTACGCCGTGAAAGACGCTGCCTTGACGCAGGATCAGATCGACAAGGCGAGTCACCGGCGGATGGATTGCGTCGATTGCCACAACCGTCCGACACATATCTATGTTCCGCCAGACCGCTCGGTGGACAACTCCATGGTGGCCGGCAAGATCGACCCCACGCTGCCGTTCGTGAAGGCTCAAACAGTGGCGTTGTTAACAGCGTCCTACAATACGACCGATCAAGCCAAGAACGCGATCTCCGAAGGGCTCCAGAAGTTCTACCAGGAGAAATATCCGAATGTGTGGAACAGCCGTCATGCGGCGGTGGTCGCAGCGGTGGCGGAGACGCAACGCATTTACGAGACAACTATCTTTCCGGAGATGAAGGTTGATTGGCGGGTGCATCCCAACAATATCGGGCACTTCTACTCACAAGGATGCTTCCGCTGCCATGACGGCAATCACGTGAGCGCTGATGGCAAAGTGATCAGCAAGGATTGCGAGAGCTGCCACACAATGATGTCCGAAGCGGCAGCTGGAAGTGAGATCGCCGGCTCCGCGAAAGGAGCGGCATTCAAGCATCCCGTGGACCTGGGCGATATGACGGCGGTGAATTGCTCGGATTGCCACAATGGAGGCGTAGGACCGTAACCCGGGATCGGGCGTACGGTGGAAGGGCGGCGCGCAGCCGCCCTTGCTTTTTGCATGAATGCCCAAATCTCACTCCGGCTTGTGATATGGATCACGGCCCTAATGTTCATGGTTTTTCTACGCTTTCCTTACGGGGAACACACCTGTACCGGCCGGAAGCCGGATGAAGGAGAGTAACGATGGAAACGCAAGTGGCAGTCAATCCCAGCAAAACCCAATCCATGCAGTTCAAGCCGCGGCTGATCTTCTGGGAAGTAACGAAGGGCTGCAATCTTCGTTGCATCCACTGTCGAGCAACGGCGACCGAACTCAGTTCGCCTACCGATCTCGCGACCGGGCGTGCGATCGACATCATCAAGCAGATTTCCGATTTCGCTAACCCCATCCTGGTGCTCAGCGGGGGAGAGCCGCTGTACCGCCACGATATTTTCGATCTGGCGCACTTCGCCACCGAGCGGGGACTTCGTGTCGCACTCGCAACCAACGGCACGCTCGTCACAAAACAAGTGGCGAAGAGAATCGTCGAATCGGGCGTGAAGCGCGTCTCGATCAGTCTCGACGGAGCCGATGCCCTTACGCACGATACTTTCCGCGGCATCCCGGGCGCATTTGATGCGGCCGTGTACGGCATGAAGAACCTGCAGGAACTCGGCATGTCGGTGCAGATCAACATGACGATTGCAAAACACAACGCCAAGCAGTTGCCTGGAGTGTTGGAACTCGCGCGCCGTCTCGGAGCCGATGCGCTGCATACTTTCCTGCTTGTCCCCGTGGGATGTGGAGTTGATATCGCGGCGGAGCAGATGGTCTCGCCGCAGGAATATGAGCAGATGTTGAACTGGTTCTACGACCAGTCGAAAACCGGCGACATCGAGTTAAAAGCGACATGCGCTCCGCACTATTTCCGCGTGGTACGCCAGCGCCGGGCGGCAGAACGCCGGGAAGCGGTAGCGGCTGGAACCATGACATATGGAGGCGGCAAGCCGGCGATTGGCCCGGACGAGATGGCGATGCCGGGCAGTAACGCCGTGGTTATCAAGCCCAAGGGGCATCACACGGGACATCCGTCAGGGCACCCGGGCGATCCGGAAATGAATGCAATGACGAAGGGCTGCCTTGCCGGAACAGGCGTTTGTTTCATCTCGCATGAAGGCGAAATTTTTCCTTGTGGATACCTGCCGGTATTGGCGGGTGATTTACGGAAGAAGAAATTCTCCGAGATCTGGAATGACTCGGTGGTATTCGAACAGTTGCGCGATACGAATAATCTGAAAGGGAAGTGCGGCTGCTGCGAATTTCGCAACGTCTGCATGGGATGCCGCGCGCGTGCATTCGCAGCAACCGGCGACATGATGGATCAAGAACCCTTCTGCGTGTATGAGCCAAAGATGAGTGCTGCCACAAGCAAAGCCTGAGGTTCAGGCTGTTTTGCTGCCGCACCGGTGACTGCTGGGATCCGGTGCGGTTTTTTGTTTCCACCGCAACCACTGCGTACAATGGCCGCATGCCTCCCACCAAACCCACCAATGCCATGGAGACATTACGTCGCGTGGCAATTTTTGCGGATCTCTCGGAAACCGAACTGCAATTCCTGGCCGAGCGCGCGGTGCCGCGCGATTACGATACCGGCGAGCAAATGTTCGCCGAAGGCGAGCCCTGCACCGGTCTGTTCATCGTCGAAACGGGAGCAATAAAAATCTTCAAGAGTTCGGCAAGTGGGCGAGAGCAGGTTTTATCCATTGAAGGCCCGGGCAGTTCGGTGGCAGAGTTGCCGGTCTTTGATGGCGGAAACTATCCCGCGTCGACAATGGCGGCTAAACCTTCTCGGGTGCTATTTGTCAGCAAGCAGGATTTCTATTCGTTATGCCTGGTGCATCCCAAAGTTGCGCTGAAAGTATTAAAGGTTGTCGGCGCACGTCTGCGAAAGCTTGTTGGCATTATCGAAGAACTTTCGTTCACGACAGTGCGCTCACGGCTGATATCGTTCCTGCTTCGATTGGCACATGAAGGAAACAAAACCGTGCGCGGAGTCGAAGCGTCATTGCCCGCCAGCAACCAGGAACTCGCCTCCCATATTGGAACAGTGCGCGAGTTGGTATCGCGGAATCTTAGCCGCCTGCAGACGGAAGGATTAATCGTCATCGAAGGCAAAACGCTGGTGATTCCAGATGTTGCGAAGTTGCAAGCTCAATTGGAATCCAGTGAATAGTGCGTGGCAGGATTCGTTGCTCGTGCGCGATAAGGTTATCGCACTAGAAGAAAATATATAGGCAAAGTCTGCAATTGTTTTCACATATTCTTGTGAATTCCACACGTAGTACGAGCGTTAGTAGTTGATAGCCCATCAATTTGCACTCAGGGGTAGTTGGCCTAGGAATTGCATAGGTAAGTACCACGAAATCCGTACTTGGGCCCCTGCAAGAACGACGTAGCTTGATTTCCGGATAAAAAATTACCGCGTTACGGAGTACCTAAAGGAAGCGGCACTTCCATACGCGAACACCAAATGGACCGAGGAGAGGATCAATGAGAAATACCTGTCTCTCGTTGCTCGTGGTAGCAATCTGTCTGACATGTGTGGTTTCGATGTCAGCCGCGACCAACGTTCTTACCAATCCTCAGGTTTCGAAAGCGGGTTTTGCCACGATAGATTCGCTTCGCAACCTGATCGAGAACCAACCGCAGAACCTGCTGCCCATTTTCGGGTATCACACTGCCAGCCCGGTACAGTATCCGAAGCTGCAGCAGCGGCTGAACAACCAGAAGCTCGGCGCCTTCCAGGACGCTGCTTCGAAATATAACCCCTCTGCGACTATTCCGACCAAACTGCTGGATTTCATGGGAGTCGGCAGCGGCTTCTTCGGTTACAGCGTTCCTGACGCTCCGACCGATGGTCAGATTTCGATTGGTGACACGCAGATCGTTCAGTGGGTAAACGTTCAGTTTGCCGTGTTCGATCTGAGCGGCAACAACCTGCTCTTCAACGGTTCGCACTTCGTGAACGGCAACGTGCTCTTCACCGGTCTGGCGCACTGTGCCAGCACCAACAGCGGCGACATCATTGTTCAGTTCGACAAGATGGCGCACCGCTGGGTGATGTATCAGCCCCGTTTCTCGGCTCCATACTACGATTGCTTCGCCGTTTCCAAGACAAGTGATTTCTTGGGCGGCTGGAATTTGTACGAGTTCCCGACGTTCATGAACAGCACCGATTTCCCGGATTATCCGAAGGTCGGCGTATGGCCGGATGGCTACTACGTCTCCCACAACGATTTCCGCAATCTGGCTGCTTACGTAGGTGCGATGCCTTGCGCCTATGACCGCGTGAAGATGCTGGCTGGCGACCCGACTGCCGGCGGCGTTTGCTTCCTGGACAACTCGAACGGCACGCTGTTTGACGACAGCATGTTGCCTGCCGACGTGGATTCGCCGAATAACCTGCCCCCGGGTGGAACACCCAACATTTTCGTGGGCAGCATCGACAACTTTAGCCAGGATTCGAACATTTACTACTACCACTTCCATTTCGACACCTCGAACTACAACAACTCGACGTTCGATTGCGTGAACGGCGCCTGCAAGATTGCCGTCAACACCTACCAGAACGCTCCTGGCACAGCTCCCGAACCGGGTGGCAGCGTCATCGATACCTTGAGCGACCGCCTCATGTATCGGTTCGCGTATCGCATCATCCCTGGTTTGCCGGTTCCGAACAATCTCGTTCCTTCTTCAACGATCCAGAGCTGGTTGGTGAGCCACGCTGTCAACAGCGGCGGCCATGCGGCAGTTCGCTGGTACGAGTTCCGCGCTCCCTCTGGCAGCACCACTCCGACGGTGTTCCAGCAGGGCACGTATGATCCCGACTCCACCAGCCGCTTCATGAGCTCGCTGGCGGCAGACAAGCACGGCAACATCGCGATGTCCTACACGGTCTCGTCCGCGAACGTCCACCCGACGGTCGCGTTCACGGGCCGTGCTCCGGGCGATCCGGCCGGCACGATGGGTGCGGAAACAATTGTCATCACGGGCACCGGTTCACAGACCGATACCTCGAATCGTTGGGGCGACTACTACAACATGGCTCTGTCGCCTGTTGACCTTTGCACCTTCGTGACGACTGGCGAGTACTACACGACGAACAGCTCGTTCAACTGGAGCACTCGTAACGCCGTCCTGAAGTTCGACACCTGCAACTAGTTTTCCGAGTTTGGTGGCCTAACGGTCACTGACTCCGAAACTACTAGAGGCTGCCCGCAAGGGCAGCCTCTCTTTTTGTTTATATAAGTATAGGTTGTTGATCTAGGGTGGAATGTCCGTAGAACAGATGCAGCGGCCTGAAGGAGATGCCCTCGAAGTAGCCCAAAAGCGATCCTCTAACGACGCAAATTCTGCACGAGATTCACTCCGGGCTCATGAAGGGGAAGGAGCTTTAGCTTACTAGGGAATCTAAAGCCATCGGCTTTGGCGGTTGTCTCCCAACCGCCAGCCGTTGGCAAGCACTGTTTACCATCGTTCCCCGACCACCTTCGTTTGCCCAGTGGTCTTGCAACTTCCTTCGGGGCAATAATATGAGCGCCTTCTACAGCTCTTACCGTCCTTGCGACTCCGCCGGCAAGGTGAACTTCTGACCTTGCACCGGAGCAACGAAGGGAATCAGGGCCGCAGCGATGGAATAAGTTCCCGTTTTGTGAGCCTCAACCACAAGCTTGTAGCGGAAGTCGCCCTGCGAGAACGATTCAGGATTGAGCGGCAGGACAAATATGCCGTCCTTGGAGCCCCGCCAAGACACGAGATCGGGCGTCATGTTCTTGATGAAGTACACGGCGCTCCCCATTCTCTGTTCTTTCTCTTTAGGCGGCTCCTTGACGCCTTTCTCCCGGAGCGCCATCTTTTCCATCGTCTCGCGTTCCTCACGCGCGGCGTGGCTTTCGCGAGGAGGTTTGAAGCCGGGAACAAATCGCTGTGCCCATTCCAGGTTGCTCTTGGGGAAGATCCCTTCCGCCCAGTTATCTTCGGGAAGAGTTTGTGCGCCGATGAGACCGGCGAAGACCAGCTTCTTCTCGCCTTCCTTGATCTGTTTATCGAAGGTCAGGAGGTGTTCCCCATCGGCTACGATATCAATGGTGGCGATCACCACATGGAAGACCAGTAATTCGTTTCCTTCGTTGAATAGCAACTGGTGATCGTAAACGAGGTCTTCAGGCACGCGTATAAACACCATATCGTTAGTTTCGGCCACGATCGTAGTCGGCTTATCATCAAAAGCCGCTAATGCGCCCGTGGCATCGCCATTGAAGACGCCGCCGATGGGGCAAACATCTCCAGCCGCGCAAAGTGCCTGCGCCACATAGCCGGATTTTGCATTACCAGGCTTCGGCGACTTTGGCACGGTCACCAATTTTGTAATCGTCTTTGCTGTGTCGCCTTCCGGATAAATCTTGACCTCGATTTGGGAAGCATTTTGTGGAACGGTGAAGCTGAAGGGAAGGTCAGCCCGCTGCGGCTTCGATCCCGCGACTTCGATTTGCCAGCCGCTCAGCTTAGCGGCGCCACTGCCCACGACCATGGGCAGGGTGATGTCCTGTAACAGGAGATCGGGCCTCATTCGCAATAGATAGGCGTTCTGCACTACGCTGCCCGACACCTTCTTGCCCGGCGTCAGGTCCGCCGGCAGAACAACCGTATAGGTGCTTTCATTTGCCGTTTCCGGCGGTGTCACTAGGTTCTTCGGGACCATGCCCTGTTGCTTCTGCTGCGCAGCCGCTGCTGTGCGTGCTGCCTCGAACATCTTTACGGCTTCGTCCTGGGTGAGGGGTTTCCACGGTGGCGGCTTCTCTCCGCTCTCTTCTCCCGCGGGACAAACCACGCGGTCATACTTCTGTGCTTTCTGATTCCAGTTCCAGCAACGATACATGCCGTTTATCGGATCATGTAGCACTTTGTGGCCGGCAATCTGCTTTCCCGACCGATCGAAATGCTGATTCACTTCTGACAGGAAATTTGCGCTCTGGTCGTAACTGACGGTTGTTGTGAGTTCAATCGATTTGCCGTCATCATAGTATGAGGTCGTTGTTGTGTTCGGGACAAAGTTTCCCAGAACATAATCGCTGCTGGTGCGCGTCCTCAAAACACCGTTCGCATCAATCGTACGCGTCTCGACCACGTCGCCTGCCGCATTGCGAACCAACTCCTCTTTATTACCACCGCCCGCACTGCGCGTTTCTATCTTCTGTCCTTGGGCGTTTTGCTGTTGGGCGTACAGGTTTCCGGTGAAGACGAGTAAAGCTACCGCAAACAGGATCAAAGAGCAGGAACAAACTGCGAGGTTACGATCGCTGCGCAATGCGTTTTCCTCCCAAATATTGGGTATCAAAGGGATACTAGCCAGGGATTTTCGCCTGATAACCGTTGAGTTTAGCACGCGAGCTGACTCAGAATCCCCGCACGAAGTGCGAAGAGTCACTTTGCCTGCGAACGAAGGTCACATCGTGTTGTGATCCTTGTGACATAAGTCATATGGCCGCGCTCCGTGTCCGCCTACATTGCTAATCGAAGTTGGATTGCTGATAAGACAGAAACCAACTCAATACCTCCTGATTACGCCTCACCAGTGGCCCTTTTCCGCTGGTGAGCGCGGGTTTCAGTACTTAAGGAGAAGCAATGTTGGACACCAATAGAACCGTTCGCGAATTCGCGGTAGAAAACCCTCAGGCTACGCGCCTCTTCGAAAAACTCGGCATCGATTACTGCTGCGGCGGCGGCAAATCGCTGCAGGAAGCCTGCACTCTCGCAAACGTATCGCTCGACGAGGTATTGCAGGGCTTGAACGCAGCAGATGAAAAGCCTCGTCAGAGTGACTGGACACAAGCCGATCTTACCGATCTGGTCGACCACATCGTCACCAAACACCACACCTATGTAAGGCAGGAACTGCCACGGCTCGATAGCCTGATGAACAAGGTAGCTTCCAAGCACGGCTCGAATCACCCTGAACTCGCAAAAATGAGCGATCTGCTTGCGGCTGTCAGTGCTGAGCTTACGTCGCACCTGATGAAGGAAGAACAGGTTCTGTTCCCCTACATCGTCGATTGTGAGCGCAGCATGCGCGAGTCAGGACGCATACACCCCCCGATGTTCGGAACCGTTCGGAATCCCATCCACATGATGGAACTGGAACACGATTCCGCCGGCGAAATACTGAAAGAAATGCGCGCTGTCTCGAACAGTTTCACCGCGCCGGAAGACGGCTGCTTCAGTTTCAAAACGCTGTATCAGGGTTTCAGGGAATTCGAAGCTGACCTGCACCAGCACATCCACCTCGAGAACAACATCCTCTTCCCGCGGGCCATAGACCTTGAGTCGAGGGGACGGTAGTACCCATGAACGCATTCCCCACGCGTATCGAAAACGAAAGCGGCAGGCAGTTGTCGCCGACAGAGATCTTTGCGATCTCGCGCCAGCATGAGGTTGGTCTGTCACGCATGCTCATGGCCTACATAGGCACGGGGCTGGCGTTCATGCTCCTGCCCGGTACCTTCCTCGGCGTATGGAACTTGTTTTCGATCAGTGGGCATGCACAACACATTTCGCCTGCCTGGATGCAAGCGCACGGACACGCCCAGATCTTTGGTTGGGTAGGGACTTTCATCTTGGGAATCGGATTTTATTCGATCCCCAAACTCCGCCGAGGCGACCGCGTAGTGCTTTCCAAGCCATGGATCGCCCTTGCGCTGTGGTGCAGCGGTGTTGGTCTGCGCTGGTTCAGCAACATCTATGGATGGCACTGGCGGCTAATGATGCCAGTATCAGCATTATTGGAGCTGACGGCATTTCTTATCTTTTTTCGCGCCGTATCGGGACACCGCCGCGAGCCAGCAAAGGGCGGCAAATCTGAGAAGCCCGCCGTTTGGATGCTCGTTGTTGTCATCGCGACTTTCGGCTTCTTGGCTGCGTTAATTGCCAATACTTACGGCGTAATCACTACTGCGCTGACCGGAAATTTACCAGCCTTCCAACATGGCTTCGACCAGAAATTTCTAGTTTTGATCGCGTGGGGCTTCCTCGTCACGACCATCTGGGGATTCACCGCCCGCTGGATTCCTGTATTCCTCGGCTTGGCTGCTCCGCACGACCGCTGGTTACTGATCGCAACCGTCACAAACGTGCTTGCGGTTGCCTGCTCGCAGTTCGGGCTCTTCCGGACGGCTTCCGTGGTGCTGCTCATGGGCTCGGTGCTGGTTTGCTATGCGTTGAGGATATTCGAACGATCCATTCAAGCTCCCAAACTGAACGGAGTTCATCGCAGCATGCCGGTATTCATCCGCATGACATACGTATGGATGCTGATTGCAGCTTCGCTGGGAATCTGGTCTGCATTCAGTGGTGATCCATCGGGCGGAATCGGCGGGGCATCGAGGCATGCCCTTACCGTCGGATTCGTATCGATGATGATCTTTGCTGTAGGCCAGCGCGTGTTGCCCGCGTTCTCGGGCATGCGATTGTTGTTCAGCACCAGGCTGATGTTTGGTGCTATGGCGCTGGCAACCTTGGGCTGCACGATGCGTGTAGTTTCGGAGGTGCTTGCGTATCCCGGCTACGCGGCATGGG
>CAYWSM010000436.1:0-17501 GCA_964460935.1 uncultured Terriglobales bacterium
TTCGTATCCAGTTCGTTCAGCTTATCGACATAGCCGAGGATCGAATTCAAATCGCGCACCATGCGTGATTGCTCCTCCGGCGTGAGTTCCAGATTCGCCAAATCCGCCACATATTGCACATCTTTTTCCGTAACCTTCATTCCGTTCCTATCCCCTACCCCCTAGCTACTATCCCCGAAGCCCAACCCCTAACTCCCAACCCCTAACCGCTACCGTGCCCACGGTTCCTGCCGTCTGAGGTTTGGTATCACGAATTCAATTCGCTCCACCTTCTTCTTCTCGACCAATGTTGCAAATGCCCGCAGATAATCCGGAACCAGCGATTCCAATTGCGACTTCCACTCCTTATCAGGAACTTCCACGCGCAGCGTTCCTCCCTCGAAGCCCATTACTCGCGTCCGGTTCGACACGCCCGGCCCACACACCAGTGGCCATGCCAGCAGCGGAGCCTGATCCGCCGACGCGTTCTTTAATGCGTCTGTAAACAATTTTTGTAGATCGCCTCGACCGTGCTCCATCCGAGCCTGACTCCACCAACCTCGTAATGCGAAGCGCTCATTCTATCAGCCGTCCGTTGCGCCGGAAGGTTGAACCTAATTCACTTCCCGGAGGACATCCCACTCCATCCCCGCCGAATCTCCTCCTGTAGTACATGCACCACATCTGCAACGTTCCGGCGGGTCCTTCACCGTTGTTTTTCAAGCATTTAGGACCGAACGTTAACGTCCCGTTCAATGCACATGTTCGCCACTGAACCCGCATTTCCGCCGTTTTACGAAATGAACGTTGGGTGGTGCGGTTCGTCACATTACCATGTGACGCGTGGGGAACTATCTTCTTCCCCGTCCATGGTTTGTGGTGCCCCGCGTTCGGTCCATCTTTTGGACCTAACGTGGGAATCGAGTCATCTTAGGGAGATCTTTCAGAATGCATAAACCGGTCAAGTTCTTGGAGTGGGCTCTGGTGCAAGTTGCCAAAGTGGGATGGGTCGGCTACGCCGCCATCACCCGCCGCAAGACGAACCCTTCGTTCACTCCTGCCTGGTCCGATAAACCGATTCTCAAGTCATACGAGAAGTCGAAGCCGCCGCTAGGCTGGCCCCGCACCACCGACTCGCTCTGCCCCAAGTGCGTGCCCGAGATCCGCAAGCAGATTCTCGACGGCCACTTGCCGCAGGAAATTCTCAAGAACGAGAAGGCCGGCGAGATCAAGGCCACCATCATCGAGCGCGACGGCAAGATCCTGATGGTGAAGGACTGCCCCATCCACGGGCACTTCGAGGACACCATGTCCATCGATCCCGCGTTCACCAAGCATCTGGAAGAAGTTTTCCCCGGACGCGACATCCGCGCCCACAACGACGAGAAGCTCCACAACCACGGCACCAGCACGGTGAAGCATGGCCGCGGATCGGTCCTCACCATCGACCTGACCAACCGCTGCAACATGATGTGCGATCCCTGCTTCATGGACGCCAACCAGGTCGGCTTCGTGCACGAGCTCTCGTGGTCCGAGATCAAGCAGCTCCTCGACAACGCCGTCTCGATCAAGCCGAAGCGCCAGATGTCGGTTCAGTTCTCCGGCGGTGAGCCTACGCTTTCGCCGTACTTCCTCGACGCCGTCCGTTACGCGCGCCACGTCGGATACACCTCCGTTCAGGCCGCGACCAACGGCATCGAGTTCGCGAAGTCCTTCGAGTTCGCCCAGCAGGCCGCCGAAGCTGGACTCCGCTACGTTTATCTCCAGTTCGACGGCATCGGCAACGCCGCCAACGCGCACCGCAAGGTCGGCAACCTGTTCGACGTGAAGCTCCGCGCCATCGAGAACCTCTACAAGGCCGGCGTGGATATCATTCCGGTCATCACGATCGTCAACGGCATCAACAACGAGCAGGTCGGCAAGATCGTGAAGTTCGCGCTGGATAACCCGAAAGTTATCCCGTTCCTCTCGTTCCAGCCGGTTTCGTTCACCGGACGCGACGAAGAGGTCACCGACGAGCGCCGCGCCGCGCAGCGCTACACGCTGTCGCACCTGGCGCACGACGTTAAGGACCAGGTCGGCATCGGCGAGCCCGCCCGCGACTGGTTCCCGATCTCGTTCATGTCCACGTTCTCCGACTGGTCCGACGTCGTTCACGGACCGCAGAAGGACTGGGGGCAGCTCTCCTGCGGATGCCACCCGAACTGCGGCACCGGCATGGCCGTCATGGTCGATAAGGAGACGAAGGAAGCGAAAGCTATCACTGCGTTCCTCAACGCTGTGCAGTTGGCGAAAGATACAGCGTTCATCAACGACGCAGGCTGGTCAAAGAACTGGGCCGCGCTCGGTATGGCCTTGTCGCTCACGCGCAACTACAAGCCATTCGAGACGCCGCGCCACTTCACCATCTTCGCCTTCCTCAAGAAGATGGATAAGACGTTCGGAGTATCGAAGAAAGCGCAGTCCGGCGCCTACGGCAAAGTCAGCGGCGATCGTACGCTCGAGGACATCGAGAAGCGCCGCAAGGATCGCTGGAACGTGCTGATGATCGCCGGCATGTGGTTTCAGGACCTGTTCAACTACGATTTCCGCCGCACCGAGCAGTGCATCATTCCGTACGCGACGGTGGAAGGCGAAATCAGCTTCTGCGCGTATAACACGGGCATCGGCTGGCGCAACATCGTCGAGAAGATGCACATGACGGCCACGCTCACCAAGTGGTACGAAGAGCACGGACGCCACGAGATCTTCGCCGGCGGCAAGCGCGTCGCGATGGCTGGCGGCAACGAGCGCCATCTTGAGTTGCTGCAACTGAAAGATGAACTCGTCACCGAAACCGAGCAGAGCGATCTGGACAAACTCGGCATCGCCAAGAACGCGCGCGAAGAAAAACTCCGCCGCCGTGATGCTCAGTTGAACGTCATCGACCCGAAGCAGGAAGCCAAGAACCGCGAGATGATGAAGCTCTACAAGGAAGTCGTGCTGGGCGAAAAGCAGCCGGAAGGCTTCGTGCCGCTGACGACTTTGGGCGCTCCGTCGAAGCCGAAGGCTACGGTCGAAGAAGACGAAGTGGCCGGCGTTCCGGGCGACTAACTCTTATCGTTCCTACGAGGCGCGGCTGCGGCCGCGCCTTTTGTTTTCCAGGCGGAGTAAGGCAAGGAAAAGCAAAGGCGGCGGACAGGAGTGTCCGCTCCACACAGGCTGTTTACAAGTTTGTAAGCAGGAAATAGGGGGTATCCCCTTGAGCTCAATCCTTAGAATCATCGACTTGGGTCCCACCTGCGTTGCTGGAATTGGCCGAGAGTCGCCGCTCAGATACACTGCGACACCCGCTTGCCACTCAACCCCGCCGGCTGGAATTGGCCGAGAGTCGCCGCTCAGATACACTATGGCTTGCGCCAACTGCTGCAACATTCCAGCTGGAATTGGCCGAGAGTCGCCGCTCAGATACACTCATCTGATGTTCCCAAAAAACAGCGGCGTGGCTGGAATTGGCCGAGAGTCGCCGCTCAGATACACTTCGAACAGAAGGGCATCAAGATCAAGCACAGCTGGAATTGGCCGAGAGTCGCCGCTCAGATACACTCTGATCAATGATCGAGATCTGCAGATCATCGCTGGAATTGGCCGAGAGTCGCCGCTCAGATACACTCGGCATGCAGCTCCTCCAGCACCTCGTCGAGCTGGAATTGGCCGAGAGTCGCCGCTCAGATACACTTTCGCCGGTTGGCATAGATTGCGGCTCAACGCTGGAATTGGCCGAGAGTCGCCGCTCAGATACACTCTTTCTGTTTAGCTGCCACTGTACACTCCTGCTGGAATTGGCCGAGAGTCGCCGCTCAGATACACTCAGCCTTGTGGCTGATACCTTCTTCAACGAGCTGGAATTGGCCGAGAGTCGCCGCTCAGATACACTAGCGCATCGCCAACGCCTTGAACCGCTACGCTGGAATTGGCCGAGAGTCGCCGCTCAGATACACTGATGAACTCACGCGATGCAGTCTCGAACTCGCTGGAATTGGCCGAGAGTCGCCGCTCAGATACACTTGTCAACAAAATTCGACGCGATCCTGTGCAGCTGGAATTGGCCGAGAGTCGCCGCTCAGATACACTTCCGAACATTTCCGCTCTCCCCTTCTGTGTGCTGGAATTGGCCGAGAGTCGCCGCTCAGATACACTGCCGAAAGCCGTGCGGCTGTGATCCTGACGGCTGGAATTGGCCGAGAGTCGCCGCTCAGATACACTATGTCCCGTGCAAGTTACTCATTGCACGGGACATTTCATCTCTTACCCCTTGAAAAACCAGTCTTGTGTCAGAACAAGAGAAGCTGATTCTGCGGTTCTTCCGGGCTCCTTGGTTTCCTTCCATAGAAAACTTCCATCTTTCCAAACTGGTGATCGGTCACGGCGATGATCCGGACCTGCCCCAACGGCGGCACTGCCAAGCGGACAACTTTTCGATGGGCTTCGGCAGCTTCTTCGCTTGGAGTATAGCGAGCATACACCGAATACTGCAGCATCATAAATCCATCTTTGAGCAGCGCTTTGCGAAACCGCGTATAGTTTCGTCGGTCCTCCCTTAACTCCACAGGCAAGTCGAACATGGCCATCAACCACATAGGACGAAAGGCGGAAAGAGGCGCCGGCTCCATTTCTAGACCTCGGGAATATGCAAGTTTTCTCCCTGGCGCATAAAGGCGGCGGCAAGATCGGACGCCACGCGCGCCATGCCATCGAACAACGTGCGAGACTCACATTCAATTTCATATCTGGCGAGGAACGGTGCGAGCAGCGCCGCCTTCGCGTGCTTGTCGAGAGGCTCTGTCGGATCGTGATCTTGGACCCAGTGATAAACAGCGCGATCAATCACGGGCCGAAAAGGCTCCATCACATCGTTGGCAAGACAGAATGGATCGTAGCGATTATGGTGTTGAAGTCCGAATGATGGATGAAGTCCGACGGAACACAAAGCGCGTGAAACTGTTGCGCGCAGAATGGCATAACCATAATTGAGATGAGAATTCTGGTCAGGTCCCTGGCTTCCGCGCCGGAAATGAGGATCGCCAAACAGTAGTGGCCAATATCGCCGCGCCGCCTGCGATTCGTGATGCCCTGCGTCTCCTGAGCGAACGCGCTCTGCCATGACAAGCAAGCCATCATCACTTCCATGCAGTTGTCTCAGAAGCCGCCCCTGAGCGCAAATCTTCGCCCTCACCAGTTGCTGCCACAACCGTTTGCGCAGTGGGAGTGAAGCGCTGATCTGCGCCGCGAAGCGCTCAGTCTGCGTGCTGTGGACTTGCAAAGGAAGAGTCATGGCCGACGGAAGATGTTTCCCATCCATAAAGACCACAGAACCGCCGTTTTCGGCCAGTCCGCTGACTACCGCTTGCGTTAGCGACACCTGCGGCTGCGACAGCACGAGCACCGCAACTTCCGACATCGGCGTCGTAACGGCGTCAGCTCCGTCGGGTTCGATCACCAGTTGCGAAAGACGCACGCTCAATCTCGCAGGCCGGTCCGAGATGTCGAGGATGCGCTCCATCAGGAACGAATCTTTCCGAGAGCATCAACGAACACCTTGCGGCAGTTCCATTCTTTCAACTTTTCAAACTTGCCAACGCCTTGAGTTCTCACGAGATCAGCCGTTGTATCAGAACCTCTTTCCATATCTGCCAACTTGCGGGCTTCCGTATGTCGAACAAAAGTTATTTCAGCGTCACTGACTGTTCGCACTACGAATATATTGCGGCGTCCGAATTTACCGTCGTCCATCTCAACAAGATCGCCGCTCATCAGCGTGAACAGATACTGAGCATCTTCAGCGCCTGGCAGTTTCTTTTCGATCACAGACAATCCAGCTCGTTTTCGCCCAATGGCTTCCGGACGACTCATTACACCTGGGCTCTCCCACACCCGATTGCCCTTTTTGTCCAGTGTTTCGAAAATGGCGACGTGATGATTTCCTGCGGAAGCCACGTATCCGTGTCCTGTTGCACTGACAGGAGTGCTCACCCGCACGCGGACGCGCCGGATCGGTACCTGCTTGCCTCTGTGCGTTATCAGCATCGGAACATTGCTCTCCAGTGTTTTCGGGTCGCCGCCGAGTTCTTCAACCTTGGCTCGGACGGCCTCACGAACCGTCGGATCAACGATGTCCGCAATCTGTTTTTCTGAAAGAGTATGCACAGGCTTGCGGACATGGACTACCGTCTTGGTTTGTGCCTTTCGTTTGCCATTTGAGGCCACGAGAACTTGGCGCGGAGCACTGTAATTTGTCTCCTCGTGCAGCGGGCCCTGTAACTTGTGTGAGGGACGATGCGATACGACCATTCGTTCAATAGTAGGTCGAACGCTGTCCACAAAATCCCTCCAAGGTTGCTGTACTCGGGGCATCGAGCGGGTTGCAGAGCCTGCGGAGACGGCAAGGCTTAGCCGTTGTATTGCATGGTTGGAACTTAAGGCGATCACAATGGCATCTACCGCATGGTGGCGATGGTCAGTGCGCGGCTTTCCTCGTTTTGGGCTGGAGGGTGCTGGTTCGCTTTCTCTTAGGATTGCTTCCAGTTGCCACTCCCGCCTCAGCGTCGCCGTTAAAAGCCCGCTGCTGGCAAAGATCACTCGTTTGCCGGTTCCGTCCGGCTGCTTTATATCCCTGCCGCCGTACAAATTTCCCAGGTAGCGCGCGGCGAGTTTGCTTACGTAGCGTGTATCATTCAATCGCCGGGCCGCAAAGCTATCCGCCTTATCTGGATCAAGCTCGGTGGCATCGCTGATCTTAAAACGTTCGAGTTTGTCCGGGTTCTTCCATTTCGCGACACGCGCTAGCACCTTGTTCCATTCCTCTTCGTTAGAGGCAAATGCCTCAAATGGCGTGCGTCCGAGCTTTCGCTCATTGCACAGCCGGTGTGCGAGAGTCTTATTGGCGAAAGAATTATCGGCAAAACGGTTGCGAGGCAGAATGTGCTCGACCTGGATATCGCCGTCAAACAATCGTTTGAAGTTAATCTGTTCGCCGCAGTACGGGCAAATTCCCCCGCATTCCTCAAATAAAAGAACTTTCTCGATATCCAATCCGGATGGTTGCGGCCGATGCGCCTCGTCGAGAATCTTCTTCACGGCCGCTTTCCTGGCGGACTCGCGATTCCGCATCTGCTTCCAATCGTTTTCCCTCTGTTTTGCATTGCGTTTCAGATCACGCGCCAATTCAATCCGTATTTCGGCAGGCTTGCCATATTTGCGGACAAGAGCGTTAACTACTTTTCTCAATTCGGTTAGTGCTCGCGTCACAGCGGGATTTGGCACTTGAGGGAGGACATCTTCGAGAGGCGGAAGCAATTCATAGATCTTCCCGCCAGAAAACGATGTCCCGTAAATCTGATCTTCGGCCGTCTTGAAATGAATACCTGATTCCATCAACTCCAACAGGCGGCGCATGGCCTTAAGGGAGAGCCGATGATATCCATCTTCGAGGTGTACACCGCAAACGGCGATGGCATCATCTGCGGCAAGTCCACAATTCTTCATCAGAACGGAAGCCAGTTCCTCGTTATCGTTTACATCCAAGCAGGCCGATACTATGGAGTTCTTTTCAGCCAGGGGCACTTGCTTCCATAGATCGGGGATGGCACGCATCATCGCCGCGTTAGTACGATTGCCCGGAAGCTTCTTTTCCCCGCCGCGCTCAAGATTGAAGCGCACGCCTTTGCCGAGCCCGAACAACTGACGAATGGCTTCGAACTTTAGGTCGCCTTCATCATCGAGCTTCTGGAGCAACAGCGTCCGTTGTTCGGGTGTGAGCCGCTGTGTCTTGACGTCATCGCCGTATTCAAGGTCGTTTACCTTTTGAAGCAGTCGGAAGTGTTGTGCCGCCAAACTTCCCATCGGAGCACGCCTCTCGGTTGGCTCCAGTTCGCACATGCCAATCAGATGGTCATTGCGAGCAATTGGCCGCTGGAAGAAAAGGAGATCGTAGATACTACTTCTTAGGCCAGGGTGCAGTTGATGATGTACTACTTGTGCATTCCAGATCGCCTCGAATTCATGGATGAACATCTTGCGATCGGTCCAGCGTGAGCGTACTCGTTGGTCAGCGACTGACAAAGTCGCAAAGTATTCTCCAAGCGTCCGTGTACCGGAGTGAGCGATGGCCTCAGAGAGTTGCTGGATTCCTGCCTTGACTTTTCCAAGATCATCCTTCTGCTTTTCTGTCTTCTTTTCCTTCTTGCTCTCGTTGGCCTCCGCGAGTTTCGCTTCATCCCGACGATTGCTCTTGAAGCCGCGGCGTTGGCCAAGGTGGTACAGAATGCGCCCGAACTCATCGGCTTTCAGTGGCTCGTCGAGAGCACACTTGCGCAGGAAGTAAACCAATGATTGTTCGGGAATTCCGTTTTCTTGTAAGCGAGTCCGCCAGCGTTCTCGGAGGCAGGTGTCGAGTTGTTCTAAATGCTTGTGTCTGCCGGCGCTGTCGTTTGAACCGGACGGCAGCAGGTTGTGTTCCTGCAATAGCCTAAATAGATCCCGTTGGCGCGCGGCATGTCGGCGCAACTGTCGCCGATGAAGACGTGCTGTGCGACGTACGACGTTATTCGATGATCCCTCTGCGCCTCTTGCGAAATCTTCAAGGTTCACGCCAGGATCGAAAATCCTCACCCCGCTATCAACGACTCTTTTGTTTGGTTCAACTACTGCCCACCCGATGGATGCTGAGCCCAAGTCGAGCCCAAGAATGTATGAATCCACGCTGAAGCTCCTTGACAGCCATAAAACCACCGAGTTATAAACGCCACAGTGTATCTGAGCGGCGATTGCTCGGCTGTATTCTAGTAAGCTTTCGTCGTAAGGCAACGCTATTTAGCGACCTGAAACGCCTCCGGCAAATGCCAGGGGCGTTCGTTTTAGAGTCCCGATTTCTCCAACCCCGCATTCACCGTCATTTCTGAGCCTTCGCGTACCGTTATTTCACGCGACCAGTCCTTGTAATCCTTTGCCGTAATTTTGATCGTGTGCTTACCGGCATCCACTGTCAGCTTGCACAGAGTATTTCCGGCAAATTCGCCGTCGATGGAAACCTCCGCTCCGCTTGGGTCCGAGGTTAACGACAGCGTTCCTGTCTCCTTTTTTGCTGCTGTCTTTACCTCGCCCTGGTCTTCGTCGGAGTCTTTGACTACGGTCGCCTGCACCGTTGCGGGAACGAATTCGCGGTCCTTCTCCGACACGGACAGCGGTGCGTGCGTGGTGCTTTCCAGCGCCAGCAGGATGGCCCGGTAGTTGTCCTTATGTCCCTGCAGCAGCAGGCCGCCCTTTTTGCCGTTCGTGGTGTATTCCACGCCGATATAGTGCAAGCGCGTCTTGTGAAACAGTCCGAACAGCGCGACCGGCGCTACCAGGATTCCGAGCGCGATCATCGTTCCAACACGACGATGCGCCTCCTGCCCGTAGCTCAGGCCCGTAACGTCTTTTGTCGGAATCTCAACCTTCTGTCCATCCTTCAAATTGAACGTGATCAGATCGGACGTGACGGTGAGCTTGTTATCCCAGTCGTGTGGATCGACTTTGGTCTGCAGGGTTCCGCCGTTATACCGAACCTTGTCCCAACTGTTTCCCTGGGCGTAAGCAATGGTGGAATAGACAAGAAGAATCGCAACTACCGAACGGAGTGCGCGCATGAATGGGCCCCTTAGTATGCAAGTTGAATTGCGCGCGGATTATAACGTGAATGGTGGTAACTACTTTGTGATTCGTACGGCTGTTACGAAAATGGAACAAACATGATCGTTAGCGTGTCGCCCGGCTGAAGACAGCTCAAAATGGCAGGGATGGCGTACTCCGGGCTGACGCTCGGACTATTCTCTGTCGTCGCTTGGGCGACTCAGGTCCGGACAAGCAGACGCCCCGAGGCCAAATATCTCTTTGCTCCGCGACTCAGGCTCCAGCGCAATAAAAATGCCCCCGGAAGGCCGGGGGCTTTATTCATCGATTGAAGTCTCTACCGCTGGCAATAAAGATGGGCAAGGTCTCCAAAGCAGGCAGTATCCAGATACAACTGGCTGCCGACGCTCTGGTAATAGAGGACGGTGCTCTTTCCGCCGTCAGGGTCCGATGCTACGGAAAGCCTGTTGGACGGGACGCTGTCCGGACCCCCGACCAGAGCTTCCGTCAGCACACGGCCTACCAGCTTGCCGTTGGCAGGAAGCTGCAGACCCATGACGCTCGCCAACGTCGGCGCCACATCGGCGTTCGAGATAGGCGAAACGTCCACAAAGTTCTGCTTGAAGTCCGGACCAAAGGCAGCCATGTTGTTGAACGTGTTGTCGCGGCCGAAGGAACCATGCATGCCTTGTCCTTCCTGCAAGGTTGAGTCTGCGACCTGGACAGCAGCCTGCAGCACGGAAGACGAGGATTGGGCCGGCGTGTAGAAGGTCTTAAAGCCGATGGCAATGGCAGGCCGCGGCAGCAGCGAGTCACCCGCCAGGTTAATGGTGCTTAGAGGGAGAGTCCCGGGGATCGGTCCATACGAATCGTCCACGAAAAGCGCTCCAACGTAGTCTTGCTGCGCGAGGAAGTGAACCACCTGTTGGAGACGTGCGGCGTCGTGATCCGGGATGTAAACAAGATCGGAGCCGCCGTTGGCCGCAACGACCACTTTGGCATCGGGATTATCCAGGATCAGACCGCTGGCTCCGATCAAGGCATTTCCGCTGGCCGGGCGCTGGCGCACGGTAGGGGTCTGCTGTCCGATGGTCGGATCCACCGGTTCGTAGACGCGCTGATTCTGGTCGTTGGTGATGATGGAATCGGGATCGTACAGGGGCATGTTCAGAGCATGAGCCAGATCGATTGCCAGGAATCCCGCAGGCAGGAATCCTGGATTCACTTCCACGCGGCCAGTAAGGTCCTTGTAAACGAACTGGGTGGAGTAGCTCTGGCTGACGTGACCCTGAGCGTCGATTTCATGCCGGCTGATGGTGGCAAAGCCGTGGTCAGCCGTGATGAAGATGTCCGTGTTGGCAGCCAGATCCGGGTCGTTGTTGATGAAGTCCAAAATCTGCTTGAGGTTGTTGTCGGCATTCTTAACCGATGCCCTGGAACTCGGACCGTTGATACCCGGTATCAGCTTGTTGAGGCTGTCGCCCTGGTTATGCTGGGTACCGTCGGCATCGCGCGACCAGAAGAGCACCGCGAATGGCTGTCCATTCTGCACGAAAACCGGAAGCACGGCCTTCGTGAGCACGTCGGTGAAGTACTGTTGCTGAACGGTATTCGGCGAAGTCGTTCCGGGATGCTGGTTGTCGCCAGCGTAGCCGTTGTTGCACTGGTCGGTAGGTCCGCATCCGTTGCTGCGATCGGGCGCGGTAGTGGGAAGTCCGGCAGCAGTAATCGCAGCGGTAATGGCGCTGCTGAGCGGAATGCCGTTCGAGCGGCCAGTGGAGTCGTCAACAAAGACAGTCGTTGGGGTTACAAAAACTCCGCCGACCGGCTGCAATTGGGATACATCCTGAAGTCCAACCGGCCCAACTTTGCCGACGGACGCGGTGTTGTATCCGTTCTGGCGGGCCACCTGCAACAGGCTCTCTTCGTTCAACCAGTTGCCGTCGTAATGATCGTCAAGGTCACCGAGAATCTGGTCATTCTCTACGAATGGTGCGGGAGTGCCGGGGAGGTTTCCGAAGTTACCGGTATTGAAGATGGGATATCCAGCGTACAGGGTATTGCTGAAGTCGCTGGTGTCGCCCAGATAATGCCCAGTGGCGATGGCCGAAGCGTTCGGCGTAGTAAAGGTTGGGAACAGAGAGTGGCTATTGACGAAATTAACTCCCTTGTTACGCAGAGCGTACAGGGTGGGGGCGTCTACAGGATTGACGGAACCGGGACGAAGTCCATCAACCACGAAAATAATGACATTGCGTTTCGCGTTGGCTTGAGGTTTTTTGCTGGAGCTCTTGATCGGCTGTGCCGCGTTTGCTGCCAGTGCAAGCAGCAAGAACGCGAATAGCACGTTGATACGGAGAATGCTTTTCATGTCTTGTAGCCTCCTGCGTACAGACTGGCTGGATGCTACCGGCGAGACATTATTGGCTTGTGTCCTGGGGATTAAGGCTGGATGAAATTATCGGGAGGCAGTGCCGCATGGTTCCCGTTTTGGGAAAATACAGTGGGATAGTGTGGATTCATTGTATAACTAATTAGTTACAATATCCTGTCCGATCCGAAATGTCGACTGATGAAGCGTTTCGGCTCGCGGTCGATTTCCGCCATATCCGTGCTTATTATATGCCTTGACATGTATATTCCTCATAAAGTATATAAAGAGGCATGGAATCGGTCTTCGAGATCATTGCCGAGCCGAACCGCCGCGCCATATTGAGCCTTCTGGTTTCGTCACAACAGTCGGTGGGAGAGATCGAGCGGCAACTTCGCATGCCGCAGCCGACTGTGTCCAAGCACCTGCGCGTGCTGCGCGAGGCCGGTTTTGTGGAAGCGACGGTAGATGCGCAGCGCCGTCTTTACCGTCTGAGACCCGAACCATTTCATGAACTGGATACCTGGCTCTCGCAGTTTCGCCGGTTCTGGTCTGCTCACGTCGATGCGCTTGAACGCCATCTTGACCGCATGCATCCGCTAACCCCAGCCCAAAAGAAGACAAGGAGAAGACGATGACCGATCGTGCGCAATACACACCGGGTCCGGCCAATTTAGCGCAAGTACGAAAGGATGGAGAGAAGTGGACGCTCATTCTGGTCAAAGAACTGCGCCACTCGCCGGAAAAAGTCTGGCAGGCGCTGACGGATCCGGCGCATCTGCGCGAGTGGGCGCCCTTCGACGCCGACGGAAGCCTGGGTATGGTTGGAGCTACGGTGAAGTTCATAACGGTGGGCGCTCCCCAACTGCACGTGACTGAAACAACTGTTACGCGAGCCGACGCTCCCAAGCTGCTCGAGTACAAGTGGGGTGACTTCGATATGCGATGGGAACTCGAAGCCGTTGCCGGCGGCACACGCCTGACGCTATGGACCAACATCGGTCACCGCTTTATCGCAATGGGCGCCGCCGGATGGCACATTTGTTTCGATGTTCTGGATCACCTTCTCAGTGGAAATCCCATTGGACGCATTGTTGGCCCAGAGGCGATGAAGTTCGGCTGGCAGCGTCTGAACATGGAGTACGCCAAGCAATTCGGAATCGAAACGCCCAACTGGCCGCCTAGGCCAGTCAGTAAATGACCCGTTACACCGATAGGAGGAGGACAAATTGACCATGACAGAAGCCACCAAGCGTTCAGTGTTTCGCTGGATTCACGTCGTCTGTGGTATTCCGATACTCGGTTACATTTATGATTCGCCGGCGGATACTCACAACTACGCTTTCAGTGTCAGGTATGTCTTTCTTCCTGTACTGCTGCTTTCGGGGCTCTGGATGTGGAAAGGACATGTCGTTCGACGACTTATTTCAAAAAATCCAGCTCCGGGTCTTTCGGGGAACTCTTAAGGGCGCCGAAGTTCTGTAACTTCTCGGTTATCTAGTTCCCCATCGGTATGCAATCTCAGCTATTTCTGCTGTCACGAAAACCGGCAGAATCAGCTTCTTGACCTCGCTCTTCATAGGTCGGACAATGGCGCAAGGGGCGAGGAGCTTTAGTGTCGCGAAAGTATATCTCTGCCGCCTGTGCAGGCGTCGTTATCGCCGTACTCGTGTACTTGATCGACGCTCTGTTAGCGCACCTCGGCCTGCATGCCGAGTCCACGTACGTTGACGACGCGTTGCTCGGAATCGCGGTCGCCGTCCTTGTTTTTCTATTGCAATGGCAGCATGAAAGAGAATTGCGCCGCCAGCGCCAGATGATTGCGGTGATCGAGTTGATGAATCACCACATTCGGAACGCCCTACAGGTGATTGTTTATCGAGCCAACCTCGATAACAATGCGGGGGAGTTTGAGGACATCACCAATGCCGTCGATAGAATCGATCATGCACTTTCCGAAATCCTACCCTCGATTAACGGCGAGAATGCAGAACGCATCCTGGCGCAGCACGAGATGATCGTACCGAAGCCCAAGTCACGCACGTCCGCCCCGCGATGAAGCTTCTGTCCTGTGGCGGTACCCGCCTGCCTTTACATGTTTTTTGCTGGAGTCTTGGTCTGAGCTGATTATCTGATTGGATCACAAGGGGTGCACTCACGGACTCTGGCGTGTGTCCGTGAGTGCCGTTGGCGTCCTCACCATAAGCGTAAGGAACCTGATCAGTACATCGTATCGCGATATAACGTGTCAGTGATTCCTGTCACACTATGCAAAGCCGAACAGGTGCAGGGATGTCCGGCACCTGTCGTGCAACCAGGTTTCCTCGCCCGTTACGCTACGCGACGCACTTCTCCAGGACGCGTGTCGGTATACGAGGCTGCGCGACGGCCTCTGCCGCCGAGACCAAACAGCCCCAGGAGTCCGAGCAGTCCCCAAAGCCCTCCGTGACCGCCGCCAGTGCGTGTCGTCGCTCTGTTGGTACCGGTAGTGTTGTCATAGCTGTACCCGTTGTTGTACCTGGTAGTGCCAGTGTCGTTAGTGCCGGTCGTATTAGTGGTCTGGCCGTTATAGCCGCTGGCTGAGCTATTGGTTCCACTCTGGTTAGAATTCGTTTGTGCCATCGCGATGGACAGCCCCAGTGCAAGCACCAGAGCAGCCACGATAACGAGGATGCGTTTCATGGTTCCTCTCCTCCGAGTTGCAGGATTTGCTTTTCGGTTTAGGCTTAGGATTATTTGCGATGTCGCCAAGATGCCCTGCTGCTGGGCCAGAGAAGGCAAAGCAGAAAAGATGCGAAACCCTGGCTATCTGCGAATAATCGAACAGTATACGGAAGTGGCAAGCCTGCTGAAGAACCCAAAGGTGGAGCTGTATATCGACGACGGGCGTCGCTGGCTAATTGCTCATCCAAATGAAAAGTTTGACGCAATCGTGATGAACACGACATACCACTTCCGGGAACATGCGAGTTCTCTATTATCGGAGGACTTCCTGCAGATCATTCGTCTGCACTTGAATCCGGGTGGGATTCATTACTACAACACGGCGCGGTCGAATGAGGTGCTGCGCACAGGTGCGACAGTTTTCCCTATTCCATGCGATTTTTCAACTTCGTCGCTTTGAGCGATTCACCGTTTCAAATCGATCACGAGCGCTGGCGCAAGGTGCTGGCGAGCTATCAGATCGACGGCAAGCCGGTTTCGCTTGGATAGGACTGAAGACCTTACAAGTTTGAATACGATCGTATCGTTTTGCCCAGCAGGTTGGACCTAACAGCAAACTGGAAGGATTTGAGCCGGGGACGGAGTTCGCGAAGCGAGTTCGAAACAGCCGGCTCATTACCGACGACAACATGGGCACGGAGTGGTTCTATTAGCCGCGCTCAGGGAAGCAATAGCACCTTGCCCGTGGTCTTGCGTCCTTCGAGGTCGCGATGCGCCTGGGCTGCGTCAGCCAGTTTGTAGACGTGGCCGATGTGGATTTTCAGGTCGCCACCTGCGATAAGGTTCAGCACCTCGGTCATTCGCCAGAGATATTCTTCGCGTGTGAGCGTGTAGTGATTAAGGCTGGGTCGAGTGAGGTAGAGCGAGCCTTTCGCGGTCAAAGTCAATGGATCGAATGGCGGGACGGCTCCGCTGGCGCCTCCGAACAGGACCATGTATCCGCGCGGCTTCAAGCAGTTGAGGCTGTCTTCGAAGGTTGATTTACCTACGCCATCGTAGGCCACGTCTACGCCCTTACCGTCAGTGAGGCGCTTTACCTCGGCGACGAAATCCTGTTTCGAGTAGTTGATCACCTCGTCGGCGCCATTCTGCTTTGCCAGCTTCACCTTGTCGTCGGAACCGGCAGTGCCGATGATGCGGGCACCGATTTTCTTTCCAAACTGCGTGAGCAGGGTTCCCATGCCTCCAGCGGCAGCGTGGACGAGGGCGGTCTCGCCCGCTTTTAGCGGATATGTGCTGCGCATCAGGTAGTGCATGGTTCCGCCTTGAAGCATGGCAGAGGCAGCGGTCTTGAAGTCAACGTGATCGGGAAGTTTCACGAGGCGGTCAGCGGGAACGGCCTGGTACTCGGCGTAAGTACCCACAACACCGGTTTGCGCAACACGGTCGCCCGGGCGGAGATCCTTTACTTCGGAACCGACTTTGGTGACAGTTCCGGACATTTCAGATCCGGGAATGAACGGAATGGGCAGTTTGTAACGGCCCTCGCGATGGTAAACGTCGATGAAGTTAACGCCGATGGCTTCGATCTTGACGAGGGCTTCGTTGGCTTTGGGTTCGGGAACGGGAATGTCGACAAGCTGCATGGCCTCGGGCGCACCGGGCTGGGAGACTTGGATCGCTTTCATGGGAGATAGAGATGACATAGAAGGAGGTTGGGTCGCAAGTGTAAGTCGTGAGTAGCGAGTACCGAGTAGCGAGTAAAAGCAAAGACTATCAACCAAAAGAGCAGGTTCGATGGACATCAGAATGCGTTCTTCATGTTCAGTACTCGGTACTCGCTACTCGACACTAATTGTGAGCGACCTCACAATGAACAGTGATAAGTCGGTCATTTCGGGCGAATTCCAAAGTGGAACTGCGGCTGTGTTCAGCGAATGGTGAATCCTTGCAGGGAATGGGTTTTGGGGTTTAGGGCGTTGCGCTGCTTAACTATGGTGGAATCAATTTCGAAATCTAAACCCACCTTCGCCAGTGGAAGACGAGGATGGGGCACCCAAACAGAGGAGTGCACAGTGAGCACGCAATCGTTCACGCCGGAACAGGTGTTTGCCCCCGTCATGGGAGACCGCGTTGATGCAGCCGCCGGCCTGCGTCCCGACTTCAAGATCATTCAGCCAAACACGACATATGCGGGTGCGCCGATCGAGCCTATCCAGAAAGGGCTGCCCAAGATTACCGAATCGCTTTGTCCGGAGTGCGGGAATGTGATCCGCGCGGATATTTTTGCCGACAAGGGCAAAGTGGTGATGGAGAAGAACTGCGCCGAGCACGGCACGTTCCGCGACATCGTGTTCTCGGACGTGGCGCTCTATTTGAAGATGGAGCAGTGGGTGTTTGGTGACAACCGCGGGATTGCGAATCCAGCGGTAGCAAATGCCACGAAGTGCCCGGATGACTGCGGCATGTGCGGGATGCACACTTCGCACACGGGATTGGCGAACGTTGACCTGACCAATCGTTGCAACCTGACGTGCCCGGTGTGCTTCGCGAATGCCAACGTGCAAGGCTATGTGTACGAGCCGTCCATCGACCTGGTTCGCAAGCAATTGCAAGCGTTGCGCGATGAGAAGCCAGTGGCGGGACGCGTGGTGCAGTTCTCGGGCGGCGAGCCGACCATCCATCCGCAGTGGCTGGAAATCTTAAGCATGGCACGCGACATGGGGTTCTCGCATGTCCAGGCGGCGACGAACGGAATCATGTTTGCCGACGAAGAGTTTGCGCATGCTTCGAAGGCAGCGGGGTTGCAGACGCTATATCTCCAGTTCGACGGCGTGAC
>CAYWSM010000437.1:0-6399 GCA_964460935.1 uncultured Terriglobales bacterium
TAGTCTTCCTGAATCAGCGCCAGCGCTTTGCGGAGGCTTACGTCCATCCGGTTGAACGACCTCGTGAGCGCAGAGATTTCGTCGCTGCCTTTCACCTGCAATTGGGGTGCATCCATATCGCCTGTGCTAAGGCGGTCTGCCGTGGCGGCCAGCTTCTGTACTGGTCGAATGACGATGAATACAAGCAGCAGGTCAACCGCGATGAGAGTGACAACGAAAATACCGATCAGGTAAACCAGCAGGTGACGATAGGCCTTATCGGCAATTCCCATCGGCAACGACATTGGAACCGAGACGATCTGTGCCGACACGATCTCGTTTTCTCCCCACCCAAAACCGTTGTTGGGACCAAACATCCGAATCATCGACGCCGGCGCGGCATCAGGAACGCTGTGGCAGACGAGGCACGCCTTCTTCGCCGGTATCGGATGCGCTAGATAGAGCGAACGTCCGGTGGGCGTATCTCGTTCTCCGATAAACTCGGTCTTGGCGGGATTATTTCGGAAGTAATTCACGACGTCGGCTTCCCATTCCACGGCCCGGTCGCGGGGGTTGGTTGGGTTCAATGTCGCTTCTTTGTACGAGTATTCAGGATTTTCCTTGCGCAAGCGGTTGAATGTCTCCGTCGCCGCGTAGGCCGGAACTGTCTGCCGAATGAACTCCTGCTGATCGGGGATCTTGTCCAGCAGCGGCTTCAACTCTTCGACGGTGTAGCTGCGCGTTGACTGCGCACTGCGAAGCATCAGTTCCGCCTGTTGCACCACCTGCTGGCGAGCGTTCTGGACGAGGAAGTCCTTGGCGAATTGTGAAACCAGGAACAGACCACAGCCAAACAATACTACGAGTATGAGATTGAACTTGGTAAGGAGATTCATGTGGCGGACACCCCGTTGGCGCTAGTGTAGCGGGGCGGGCTCTAGACGCGCCACAAGTATGCCGAAATTGTGCCGAAACTACTTCTTCTGCGGGATCGTAAACTCTACGCCGCGGTTTTCATTCACCTGCTGTGTCTTTTCCAAATCGAGATCGGCCAGTGGAATCTTCTCAGACCGCTTTTCCGAAAGAATCCAGATTGTGTTTCCCACGACGGCGTAGTTGCGCGTCTCGGTTTGATGACCATCATGAAACACCAGAACCGTGAGCGGGTTCTCGCGCGGAACCGGCTGACTCATCGACTCGGGAACCTGGCGCTCAGGCTGCGGAGCCGCCGGTCGTGAGTACTTGTCGGTGCGCTCGACATAAGCTTGCAAATTATCGTTCTGTTCGCGCAGATCCTGTACCTGCTGATTCAGGCTGTTCACCTGGGCGTTCAATTCTTGCTGTTGCTGCTGGGCTGCGTACGCTTCGCTGTCGTAATTCGAGTAGTAGTTGCCGTAAACGCCATACGCGCCGGGATCGTAGATCGACACACCGTAGTATGGATACGCATAGGTGTACGGGTAATAGACATACGGGTAATAGTAGGGATACGGAAAGAAGTGACGACGCGGGAAGAATGGGCGCCCGGCGAATCCACCAACCCCGAAGCTGAATCCGAACCCCCGGCGAGGAACAACCTGCGAGCGAACCACCGGTCCGCCGCGGAACGCACCACCAACACGACCGCCGTGAACTCCGTTGCCTGCACCGCCCCGAAAGCCCCCAGCAGCATGTCCGCCACGCACCTGCGACATCGCCGGAAGCAGCACCATCAGCAGAAAGGCCGTGACTGCCATTACCCGCCGCATAGCTCTATTTTACGCCCGTTTTCAGAGACCCGGAGCAAGCCTTTACAAGTGAACGATTTCCAGATTCCCCCAATGGGACCGCAGATACTCCGCGACCAGCCGCCGATGGCAGTGGTCAGCCGTTGGCTCGCTACACAGCAGGCAAGCTCCGTCGATGACCTCTCTCGCGACTGTGTTCTCCACCTGCCGCTCCGATATAAGCGCCAGGAATTCCTGCTCGTACCTGCTCCAGTCGTTGCCTTTGCGATAACCGTCGAGAAGTTGTTGGGTTGGCGCAAGCTCGGGTAGATGCAGGTAATCCATCTGGCAGATCGCTTTCAGGAAATATCGCAGGTCGTCTCGCTTGCTGAAGCCCGCCAGTTGCGATGAGTTATTCAGGCGCACGTCCACCAATCGCTTGGCGCCCGATCCAGCCAGCGTGGTGAAGAAGTCTTCCGCGGAACGCCGGGTGAATCCGATGGTGTAAACCTTCATTCGTCTTCTTTCTCTTCGCGGACGTATGCGATCTTGTCTCCATGCATCTGGTAAGCCGTAGCGATGATTTCGTCGTGAGTGCGAAAGAGGTCAGGTTCGGTCAGATGCAACGACCGCAACATACGGCCGACCGTTTGCTCATGTAGTTCTAGACGCCCGTCTTCGAGAATATGAACGATCGGAACTCCACGCCGTGCCAGTTCGCGGCTGACCAGCGCAAATCGATGGCAGTGAAGCGGTTCCTTCTCTGCGCACAGCAAAGCCAGCCGATACACTTCCATGCCGCGCTCTACGCGGTCGAGTCCCGACTGAAACAGCGCCGTCTTCGCCAGCCGTTCGTATCTCACGCTGCCGTTCTCGTAGCATGCCGGATCGTCCGATCGCGCCCCGAGCTCCTTCCCCAGAAACACGTATGCGATCCCTGCCTCTTTCAGCGCTTTTTCCAGCGGTTCGCGGCTGAACTGCGGATAGCGTCGGCTGTACGGTTGCGAACGCACGTCGCCCACAGCCGTGATGCCGTGCTGGTGCAACAGCGCGAGTAGTTGCGCAAACTCGTGGTTCGAATGCCCGATGGTGAAGACCTGCCGCTCCATGCTATGCGCCGGTTGGAACCACTCCGGCAATCAACTTGTAACACGCTCGCGTCGATTCCAGCACTTCGCTGACGCTGACACACAGCAGAGGCCGCCGCAAATGCATCTCGAACCCGGGCTCCCGCTTCTGCATCTGCGGCTCGATCGCACAATCCGTAACGGAAAAGATGTAACGGCAGCCGTTCAATGCAAACTCTCCCCGAATCCGTCTCCGCGGTTCTCCGTTCTTTTCACCCTCAATGGTCACGGTGATGGTGAGGTCTTCCGGTTGAATCAGCATCAGCGAGCAGGTCAGAGCCTTCGCCTGCTCTTCCGGAATCAAGTCGTTTCTTCCGAACTTCGTCGAACCGGCATTGATCCACAGCGGACCATGCACTCGCTGCACCGCCGGATACAGTTGCTGCGGCTTAACATTTCCGCGATAAGTCCAGCGTTTGCCCGGATCGATTCGCGCATTTTCGACCTGATATGCGTGTGGCTGCGGGACAAGAAACTCGATATCGATCAGGTCAAGCAGTCGCGGGTCGCGCCCATTAGCATTGCCGCAGAAGCGCTCGTTGATCAGCACGCCTTTCGGCAGCCATGTCACTGGACGAACCCACGGGCCAGGTTTTTGCGCGTTCCACTCCAGCCCAGCCACGCAGCGCCCCTGATATTTGCGGGAGTTTGCCAGGCAAACAATCATCTTCCGATACGGCATGGTTCGGCCCTTTACGAAACAGGCAATCTAACGAACCAGTCACTAACGAGGATGTGACGCCGATCTCAGTATCCTGTGCGAAAGTCAGCCACTACAGGCGAGAAGACGATGTTACGCGGGCACATGTTCGCCGGGTTTCACCACGCGAATCTGGTGATCGGTGAACTTATGGTGTACATCCGGGAAGTCGTACTTGGGCATGTGGCAACCGGCACAGTCTTTCGAACCCGCGGGACACGCGGGACCGGGATGGGTCGCATCGGGCTTCGTGCCAGCGCTCGACTGATGACAGGCAAGGCAGCGCTGATCGTAGGCTGCCGAATCTCTCAGCAGAGGCTGATGCGGATCGTGGCAGGCAGTGCATTGAATCCGCTTGTCGTTGCTCCAGCAGGCGCTGTTTTGCAGACGATATGCGGGAAAGCGCACCGACGGCTGTCCCATAGTTCCACCCAACTGCGCGTCCACCGAGGTAGCGTGGCACGCTCCGCAGAAGTCCACTCGATCGACAGGTTTCAGCCGCGCAGGATTGAAGATGAGCGCCGTGTGGCCCGGCAATTCCGCTCGCGCCGCCGCCGAATGATTTGCCCCCGGACCATGACAGGCTTCGCACGTGACGCCGGCAATGAATCCCGCAATCGGTCCATCGGCTGGAACATTCGCCGCGTGGCACGCAAAGCAACGTCGTGCTGCCGGCGTAGCCATCGTCCTTCCCAGCGCCTGCTCCACGGCTGGTGAGGGCGCTTCGTTGCGAGCGGGATCACGCAGGCTCGGCTGTGCGGGAGTGACATCGAAGCCGTGGATCGGTTCAAAGTAGCTGAAGTGGCTCTCGTTGTATCCGTTCGATTCCTGCGTGAGATACACCTGGCTGATCGCACCCGAACCGAAAGCCCAGCCCAGCGACTTCGGGGAGGAGTTGGTTGCGCTTTTCAACTCGAAGGCAATTCCATCACCTGCGCTCAGGAAGTTATAGGTGACTCCGTCCACTGTGACAGATTTTCCGGCGTACTCCGCCACTTTTGCTTGCTTTGCCGGCATCAGCGTCTGGGCCATTTCCGACTCGCTCTGCGACCGCGCAATGTCCGCATGGCACTCGGCACACACCGCGCTGCCCACGTACTTATCATCACTGTTAGCCGGTTTAGTCGGCCACCACGCATTCTTTGCCAGCCGCTCGGAGGTGCTCATCTGGTCCGCAAGGCCTTTGTCTTGCTCCGAATTCACACAGGGCACAATGCACAGCAGCAACAATAAAGAGAGCGCCGCTTTTTTACGGATCACCACGCCCGAGCGTCCCTCAGTTCCCACTCGCGGATTCGGCCGCCGGCCGGTTAAATCGCGAATCGTCAAGCGGCACATTCACCTGGATGTCGGTCAGTTGAACTGTGACCTGCGCCTGCGGCTGGGCAGCGGTCCAGCGGAAAGGCAGGCGAACTCCCGCGACTTCACGATAGTCCGAGTAATCAATCTGGGTTGGATTGCGTCCCAACGGCGATTCGACATACCGGACAAGCCGCACCAGTAGCCCAGATTCCTTGTCGAAGTAGAGCTTGAGCGGAGGCAGATTCGGGCTGCTGGCCCGAATGACACTCACCGTATGTCCACCGATCTGCGTGTCGGGGCGCATTTCAAACTTCTGAAACGCCTGTTGCAGATGCGTGATGAAGGACGGATCGGCCTCTTCGCGCGCAGCCGAAATTTCACTTTTGCTCATCGCGTGAAGTGGACGTCCCGGAACCAGCAACCATCCGTCATTGCCCCTTTCAACCTCCACGCTTTCGCCGTTCGGATACTGTACTCGCACGTTGCGAAGGTCCGGCTGCTTCACCGCGATCTCGACAGGGAACTGAACGCCGTGGCTCAGTTCCATCGTGCCCTTTTTCATTTCGCTGTTGATCTTCGCCAGCGCCGGAAGCCCACCAACCGCCTGAAAATAGCGGTTGAGAATAGCGGTTGCCGAAATTGCACTTGGCGCGGCTACGGCGGCGCGTTGGCTGTTGTCGAGCACCGCCGGAGTGCGTTGTGGACGCAATTGCCCGCGATGGCATGTGTAGCAGGTGATCGACCGTTGTCCGGCAAAGTTGTTCTGGTCCAGTGTCGCAACCATGCGCATCATCTCGCGCGCCTGTTGCTTCGGCTTCTTGTCGTCTTTCTCGAAGGCCCCTTCGACGTGGCAGTGATTGCAGCGAACCCCGAGTGACGAACTCATGAACTGCATGGAAGGCATCAACGCATCGGCCGGGGAATTCCGCAGGACCTGGATATTCTTGTAAACCTCGGCGGCGGTCTTGTCGTTCTTTGAGTTGGCGGAAGTTTGAGCGATCGCACCTGACGCGAGTACGAACGCAATCATTACCTGTATCGCAACACGACCCCAAACCACGATGGAAAACACCCCGTGTTTAGATCATACATGCTGAAAAACTAACTGCAGTCGATGGATACGCCCCGGTTTCTGAATTAGACGGATCTGCGGACTGAAAGTTCCGTTCCTATTTCAATTTACTTCTTAGTGCTCAGTGTCCGGGTGTTTATAGCCAATTGCGAGGTGTTCTCCGTCACGGTTTGACATTGCTGGCAGGCGCACCTACTCTGATGCATCGGGAAAAAGCATGCGAGTCCTGGTCATCGGCAGTGGCGGCCGCGAACACGCCATCGTCTGGAAACTGAAACAGTCGCCGAACGTGACGCAGGTGTATTGCGTTCCGGGCAACGCCGGCATCTGCGATGAAGCGGAGTGCCTCTTCGGCGATCTCAAGAGCGTGGACTCGCTGCTTCAGGTCGCGAGCAAGGTGCAGCCCGAGATGACCGTCGTCGGGCCGGAACTGCCTCTTTCGCTCGGCGTTGTCGACGAATTCCGCCGCCGTGGAATGCGCATCTTCGGACCGACCGCCGCCGCCGCCCGGCT
>CAYWSM010000438.1:0-3027 GCA_964460935.1 uncultured Terriglobales bacterium
CACTGCGTGCGAACCTGGATGGAAGTCCATCGGTACCTCTGGTCTTCGCTTCCGGCCCAGGGACATCGCAATTACAGTCCGGATCGATTGGCGGCCAACTCGCAAATCCAGTAACGCCGGGTGCTGAGATTAGTCAAACACTCAGTGTGCTCTTCACGGATCACCAACAAAGTTTCCCTCTAAACTTCACGGCAAAGGGGCAGCACCAGGACTTCAACATTGGCTATACCGTCGTGACCCGCGAGGATCTCGGCACCGCCTACTATTTCCGCAAGGCTGTGCAGCCGGTCAGTATCGTTGACGTTAATGTTCCCAAGAGCCTGAAGATTGGTTACATCATGGGCGCGGGCGACGATATCCCCGACGTGCTCCACAGCCTGGGTCTGAACGTTACCATCATCTCACCCGAAGAACTCAAGTCCGGCGATCTATCGAAGTACGACACCATCGTTCTCGGCATTCGCTCGTACGAAGCCCGCGAAGACCTGCGCCAGAAAAATCAGCGTCTGCTCGATTACGTGAAAAACGGCGGCACTCTGATGGTGCAGTACATCTACAACACCGGACAGTTCAACGAGGGCCATTTCGCGCCCTACCCGATGACAATCAGCCGCAACAACACGGATCGGGTGACGGTGGAAGAGGCGCCTGTTGAAGTCCTCGATCCGCAGAATGCGGTCTTTCACGCGCCAAACCAGATCACGCAGAAAGATTTCGACGGCTGGGTGCAGGAGCGGGCGCTCTATTGCCCGACCGAGTGGGACACCCACTACACGCCGCTGCTGTCGTCGCATGACCCCGGAGATCCACCGGAAAAAGGCGGTCTGCTGATTGCCAACTACGGCAAGGGCACGTACATCTTCAACGCCTGGGCGTTCTTCCGTCAGCTACCGGCCGGAGTGCCGGGGGCGATAAGGTTGTATGTAAACTTACTCGACGCTGGACACGAGGAAATTAGTAAATGAGTAAGTTGGTAAATTGCTTGCAGAGTTCTGGACGAGTCTTCCATTTACTCACTTACTAACTTACTAATTGACCTCCACAAATACATCTCCGACCACCGCAGTGCCTCATCTCCAGCGGGGCCTCTCGCTTTCGCAGGCCACTGCCCTCAACATGATCGACATGATCGGCGTGGGGCCGTTCATAACGATTCCGTTAATCGTGGCCGCGATGGGCGGACCGCAGGCCATGCTTGGCTGGATCCTCGGCGCGTTCTTTGCCATTTGCGACGGCCTCGTCTGGTCGGAACTTGGCGCGGCCATGCCGGGTTCGGGCGGATCCTATCGTTACCTGAAAGAGATGTACGGGCCGAACAAGCTGGGCCGGCTGATTTCGTTCCTGTTCATCTGGCAGCTCTCGTTCAGCGCGCCGCTTTCGATTGCCTCCGGATGCCTTGGCCTCTCGCGCTATGCCGCGTACATCTGGCCTGGATTGGATCACACGTATTACGCGCGCACGCTGAATGTTGGTCCGCTCGAAGTTGATGTCCTATTCAATCGCGGAACGCTGCTCGCCATTGCGGTCTGCGTGCTCGCCGTTTTCCTTTTGTATCGCCAGATCACCGCGATTGGCCGATTGGCCAAGTTTCTCGGCGTCGGAGTCATGTTGGCCATCGCCTGCGTGATCTTCGCCGGAGTCACGCATTTCTACCATGCCCGAGCCTTCTCGTTTCCGCCAAACGCTTTCCATTTGAATGAGGGGTTCTTTCTCGGGCTTGGCGCGGCCATGCTGGTTTCGGCTTACGATTACTGGGGTTACTACAACGTCTGCTTCATCGGTGACGAGATCAAAGATCCCGGACGCAACATTCCACGCGCTGTCATTTACTCGATCGTGGTTGTCGCGGCCATTTACATCGTGATGAACGTCAGCATCCTGGGCGTGATTCCGTGGCAGGAGCTGGTGCAATCCGCGAAGACCGATTCTCACTTCTTCGTCGCCTCCACGCTCATGCAGCGAACATATGGCGTGCTCGCAGCACAGATCATCTCCGTGATGATCATGTGGACGGCATTCTCGAGCGTGTTTTCGCTGCTGCTCGGCTATTCTCGCGTGCCTTACGCAGCGGCCTGCGACGGCAACTACTTCAAAGCATTCGCTAAGGTTCACCCGCGCTTTCACTTCCCTCATGTTTCCCTACTCGCGCTCGGCGCCGTGGCAATCGCATTCTGCTTCCTTCGCCTGGCCGATGTTATTGCGGCACTGGTCGTCATCCGCATCATGATCCAGTTTCTGATCCAGGCGATCGGAGTTATGGTGCTGCGAGTGCGGCGTCCGGATATGAATCGGCCCTTCCGCATGTGGGCTTATCCGTTGCCCGCTGTCATTGCGGCCATGGGATTTACTTATGTGCTGTTCGCCCGTCCAAATTTCACGAAGGAAATAAAGTACGGCGTCATCATTGTGGTAGCGGGAATCGTCATTTACCTGATTCGCAGTTTCAGCCGGCGCGAATGGCCGTTCTCGCAGCGCACTCAGGAATAGACACCGGATCTAGTCACAACTTTGATCCTGCGGACAGATGATGGATACTTGAGCAGGGGTATCATTTCGCCGGCGAACCCGGCAATAGCAGGAGAACTTCTTGGGGCTGCAAGCAATCTTTTTTGACGCAGGAAACACACTGGTATTCGCCGACCGGGAGAAGACGCTCGCTCCCCTGAGGTCGCGCGGGGTGGAAGTCCCCGAAGAAACTATTTTCGCCTCCGAACGTGCTGCCCGGCGTTTCCGTGACGCCAACGCCAATTCCGATCCGAAGCATACCGATCAGCAGTACTGGAACATTTACTATTCGGAATTGCTGTCGAGGCTTCCTTCGCATCGCGATCTTTTGCCGGACCTTGTCGCGGCGGCGCGCACCTCTGCCAACTGGTGCATGGTTCCAACAGGTACCCGCGAACAGCTTTTAGACCTGAAGCAAAAGTACCGGCTCGCCGTTATCAGCAACGCCGATGGCCATATCGCCGACCTGTTCGTTCGGGTAGGGCTGGCGGACTTGTTTGAGACGATCACCGATTCCGGAAA
>CAYWSM010000439.1:0-11923 GCA_964460935.1 uncultured Terriglobales bacterium
CTACTTTGCAAAACAGATCGGCCAGAAGAACATGCTGCAGCGCAACGACGTTGCAGGATCGATCGGTGGCCCGATTAAGAAGGACAAACTTTTCGTCTTCTACAGCGAAGAGTACAACCATGAAAAGCGCGGCATCCCGCGTTCAACCTGCGTACCGACAGCTGCCGAACGAGCCGGTGATTTTAGCCAGGACTTCCCGATAATTGGGCACGATGAGAATACGGGAGATCCCATCTATGGCACGGACCAGTGCGGTGCCAACCATCCTAATTTTTACAGAACAAGAACGAATGCCGACGGATCGGTGGGCGTAACCTACTTGCCTGCAAGTGCTTTGGCAGGCACCGATAAGTTGGCTGCGATCGATCCGGCAGGCGCACTTCTGCTCCAGAAGTATCCGCTCCCGAACCTCTCCACTCCCGTGGCCGGCAACAACTGGGGCCAGAACATCAGCGCTCTAACGAAGTTCCGCGAAGAGAACGTGCGTGCGGACTAGATCATGACTCCTAAGAACTCTTTGATGTTCCGCTACACGCTGGATACGTGGTTGGCTCCGGGCGGCGGCCCAACTGGACAGTACTGGGGTGATGATATCTTCCCCACCCTGACCAGCGACTGGGCGCAGCCGTCGAAGATGATCATTGGTAAGTGGACTTCACAGATTGGCAGCAGTATCGTCAACAATGCGGAGTTCTCTTATTCCAACAACCGCATCAATATTGGAATTGGTGGCTCGGATCCTGGGTTGCAGCAGCAAATTAGTGATGCGATTCCGCCACTTTGGCCCAATTCACTAAAACAGGCTTCAGCCAGCACACCAACGATCTGGGGCGGATTTGCTCCGTATTGCAGCGCTTGCGGCAATTACTGGGTAATGGCTCCATGGAACAACTCTCTTGACATTTACTCTCTCCGTGACGATCTGTCGAAGGTTGTGGGCAATCACACCCTGAAGTTCGGCATGTTGATGGACTGGAGTGGAAAGAACGAAATTAACACTTCGTCCAGCAGCGAACGTCCGACATTCGGAACGGCCGATTGGGACACCAGCCAGGCTACTGGTAATCCCTTGGCGAACATCCTCATTCCTGGACACATTACCGATAACAGAATCAATCCAGATACAGGTCTGCCTTATGGTGACGTAGGAGCCAAGTGGGGCTTCTCGGAGCCTTCGGTAAACATAAACAACCATCTGCGTTGGCGCGATTACGAGTTCTATGTTGACGATACGTGGAAGATTCGCCGTAACGTGACTTTGGAACTCGGGCTGCGGTGGTCGTTGCTGTACACACCATTCAACCCTGACAATCAGGCCACAAGCTTCCAACCCTGGCTGTACGATCCGAGCAAGCCAAATACCGACGCTTGCAACGGTCTATGGACAGTGCCTGGAACCGATCCCTGCGGAGCTGCCAACGCGCAGTTCGGCACCAATTTCAGCAAGGCGGCCGATGCCCCGAACAAATACCTCGTCAACCAGAACCATCACCAATTCGCTCCTCGTATTGGTATCGCGTGGGATCCTTGGGGTGACGGTAACTGGGCGATCCGTTTGGGTGTTGGTCAATTCTTCCAGCGCGAACGCGTAAGCGGTCCTTACTACTCGATCACAAACAATGCACCGTTCGTGATTAACGCTAGCGCGACTAAGGCCTTGGGCGATCCGACCCCGGCTTCTCTGAGCGGTTCGGCTTCTCCGTCTGGTGGGCGTTCGCCTGACAGCCTCAGTCCGAACTCGTGGCAATGGAACTTCTCCGTGGAGCATAGCTTCGCGAAGGACACCGTGCTGCAGATCGGCTACGTGGGCAACGTTGGTGAACACCTAACGTCGAACTACGACATCAACCAGGTCAGTTCGACGGCTACGGGTAATTGCACTTACGGTGGGGTGGACTATGGTACGCAACCCCTTGCCACTTGTGCGGCATTCCTGAATGCCAACTCGACTCCGAACGTCAATACCCTGCGTCCATATTCCAACTTTGGTCAGTTGGCTTACTGGACTCACCAGGGCCACGCGTCATATAACGCGTTGCAGGTGTTGTTCAAGTCGCGTTACAAGCGGTCGCAAGTAACTGGGTCGTACACTTGGTCGCACTCGATCGCAAACGTCTTGCTGGATAACTCCGACGGTGGCGTTGGTATCTCCAGTTTCACCGATATCACCCGTCCGTACTTGGATCGTGGCAATTCGGCGATCAACCGTCCGAATATCTTCGTAGCGAATTTCACCTACTTCTTGCCGGACCTCAATAACAGCAACGGTGCTGTTCGCGCGGTTTTGGGCGGATGGGAGACCGCTGCGATCGTTTCGGAAATGAACGGCAACTCGCAGACCATGCCCCAGGCCGGCATTAGTGAGAATGGTGCCAACTTGGTAGCAGGCGCAGTCAACGGTAGTGCGCTGGCTGCTCAGATTGGTACTGGTGGCCTCTACAATATGTTGCGGCCTCTCGTTACGGGTCAGAGCTGCACCGCGGGTCGGAATGGCGAAAACCTGTATAACGCACAGGCTTTCACCATGATTGGGCAGGTGATCGGTCAGTACATGTCCAACAGCGAGCCGCACGGCTACTGCGAAGGCCCTGGTATCAACAACATCGACTTCTCAGTGGACAAGAACTGGAAGCTGACGGAGCGGCTGCACATGCAGTTCCGTATGGACTTCTTCAACTTGTTCAATCATGCAAACTTTGTGGGTAACACTGGTTCAAACACGCCGATTGGCGGGGCGACGATCAATTGCGGCCCGGCTGACAATAATGGCAAGTATCAGCCATGCAGCCCGATCAACAACGTGATCACGAACCAGAGTTACGTGAACAACTTCGGTCAGGCCGCGCAGACGAACACGAGGTCAGGTCGTGAGTTGCAATACACGTTGAAGTTTACCTTCTAACCGAAACCACTGTGTCTATTCGCTAAATGGCGACGGCAGTACCTGGGTCACAACAGGTACTGCCGTTTTCTTCTTAAGGCCAAGGCCCCGCTAATGTTTTCGTCCTACACGCAGTCTTCGATTTTGTTGCAAGATGAAGACGTGCAACTCATTGGTCATCCAAGATTCAACTTGCTTTCCGGAATCGCCCTAATGGCTGTTCTGGTTGCGAATCCGCAATTTGGGTTCAGCGTCCAGACGAAGGGCACGAGCGCCGCGCCGCGCTCCCGCCACACGGCTACAAGGCAGAGTGCTCCAAAGCGACCCGCTGCAAAAGGTAACTCCGACGCCGAGGAACTGGCTCGCCGTTTTCAAGCTGCACAGGCGGCAAGTGCAAGCGGCGATTCGGATGCCGTGATTACGGCGAATAAGAGACTAGCCGCGTTCGCTCTGCGGCAGTTAGGCAATCTTCGTCTGCTGGAGAAGGCAGCGCCACAGGCGGTTGAGATTTTGCGAGAATCTGTCGCGCTGGAAGATACGCCAGAGTCGCGCATGGCCCTGGCTGTCGCGGCATTAAGCGCCGATCAGGCCGATGAAGCTCTGGCGCAAACGGCGAAACTTACAGAATCCAATTCCAGTAACTACAGTGCCTGGTTTGTGCGCGGCAAAGCTTTGACCGCGAAAAAAGATTTTCAGGGAGCAATTACCGCTTTTGAACGGGCGCGCCAACTGAAAGACGACGCAAACACGAGGTTCCTGCTGGCTGTGGCTTACCTCAACACAAAGGACAAGCCAAAGGCCGAAACGATTTTCAAGCAGATGCTCGCGGATTACGGTGATCGTGCCATCTGGCACGTCATCATTGCAGGCGCCTACCGCGAATCGGGAAATAACGAGGATGCAATTCGCGAATTCCGTCGCGCGATTGCGATGCAGAACGACATCGATCACGCGCATTTCTTCCTCGGTCTTACGCTTCTACAACAGAACCACTGGGCCCAGACGGACGAGTCGATGGCGGAATTTCGTGAGGCGGCACGTCTCGATCCCGAGGATTACTCGTCAAACTTCTACTTAGGCGCAGGCGAAGCGGAGTTCAAGCAATTTGAATCATCGAACCGTCACCTGATGGTAGCCGCGAAGAAAGATCCGAATGTCCCCGAGATCTGGCAGTATCTCGGACTCAACGCCTTCCAACAACAGAACCTGAAGGACGCGCGGACGTATCTGGAAAAGGCGATTGAACTCACCGGGACAGATGAGAGCCGGAATAATTACCAGCTTAAGAAAGCGTACATCGCGCTGAGTCGAATCGCATTCAGCGAGGGAAAGAAAGAAGAAGCCCAGCAGTTTGCGATGAAGGCGCGAGATCTGCAGAGCAAATCCCTGGTACTGACCGCCGAGAGCATGGCCGGCAACATGGAACAAGGTGGTATGGGGCAGACGGCCGCCATGATGCCACATTCCAATCTGCCGCAGGAACAGGCGCAAACGGCGGAGATTGTCGATCCTACGGCGACAGTTAGCACCGCACCGCTTAGTCCTGAGCAGGCAAAGCAAGCGGCCGATTACGAAAAGCGCTTGCGCCAGATCATCAGTAGCAGCCTCAACGATTGGGGGACCGCTGAAGCACGGCAAGGCATGTTCGCGTTTGCCCTTGAGCATTTTCAGAAGGCCGAGAAGTGGGACAACACCACGCCCGGACTGATGCGGAATCTCGGCTTTGCAGCGCTTAAGTTAGACAACGTCAAGGAAGGCATTCGCGCACTGCAAGAAGCCGTGAAGCTCGATCCGAGTGACGTCCAGACGCGGGCTCGTCTGGCGATGACACTCTATACGGCGAGCGACTATGCCGGAGCCGCAAGTCAGTTCGCAGTGTTAGGAAATACGGTCTACAGCGACCCGGGCATGGCGTATGCGTGGGGCTATTCATTGGTCCAAACAAACCAGTCGAAGCAGGCAGTGGTCGTACTCGACAGCCTCATGAACCATGAGCTTCCGGCGGAGGTACTGGTTTCGGTTGGCGATCTCTACGGCGTGCTGGAGTTCTACGAACCGGCGCTGAAAGCGTATCGGAAAGCGCTTCAGGAACAACCGGGGTTACCGAAGCTTCACTACAAGATGGGGGCGGCGCTGATCCGGTTAGACCAGATGGCGGAAGCAGTCACCGAGCTTCGCGAAGCCTTACAGCAGACGCCTGACGACATCGATGTGCAATACAACCTTGCCTATGCATTGCTGCAAACGTCACAAAAAGATCAGGCAATGGCGTTGTTACAAACGGTGATCACCAGCAAGCCCGATCATCCACAAGCACAATACGAACTAGGCAAAGCGCTGCTGGAAGAAGGCAAGCTGCAAGATGCTGTGCCGCATCTCGAGGTGGCAGCTAAGCTCGATCCAGCCCGGGATTACGTTCATTACCAGCTACAGGTTTGTTATCGCCGCCTCGGACGTACGGCGGAGGCCGACAGCGAACTTCAGGTGTACCGCGAGATCAAGGCTCGCAAGCGAGACAGCGTAGTGATTCCGAAGGCCAGCGACAGCCCGCAGTAGGTGCGAGGATCACTGGGCCAAAAGAGGGACGATGACACTGCGGACAATCGGCAGTCATAAACTAGTCGTACTCCTTTTACTTATTTTTTCGAGCAGCGCTATAACACTCCAAGCCGGCGATCAAATTCCTGCAGTAGCCTGGCGGCGCCCAATTGGGCAGCCGTTGGCCAATCCTGGGACCAAAAAGCCGGAACTACCGATTATCGACGACGGATACTGGCAGGGAGCCCCAGTCGGTGGTTTTGGAGCAGGCACGTTTTCCCGAACGTATCGTGGAAACTTCGAGCGCTGGCACGTGAAGGCGGGCATTCATAAATACCAGAACGTTCCAACGAACCAATTTGCAGTATTCGTGCAACCGGAGGGCGGTTCGGCGACTGCGCAGGTACTCTCAACGCAGAAGCCCGCCGATGGAACGCTTTCGTCATGGAATTGGAACTATCCCGTGGGAGCTGGCGACTATGCAGCTCTCTATCCCAAGTCCTGGTTCGCTTACCGGGATGCGCAGTTTCCTGTAACGCTAACGGTAGAGCAGTTCTCGCCGATCCTGCCGGATAACTACAAGGAATCAAGCTATCCGGTGGCGGTCTACAACTGGTATGCGAGCAATCCCAGTAAAGAGAAGGTAACGGTCTCGATTCTGTTCTCGTGGACAAATATGGTGGGCTGGTTCCGTGATCCCACACATGGCTTTGCGGCGGCGCTGAATGCGCAAAACATCGATCGTTACCAGTCCGAGAAAATTACCGGCGGGACCATGCAGGGAATTGTCTTTGATCGCATTCGCCAGCAGCCGGTTTCGGAAGAATGGGATGGGCAGTTCGCGATCGCCAGCGTTGCAACTGAGGGCGTTGAGATCACTTATCTCACCACCTATGCTTCAAACGGCGACGGTTCGGCAGCCTGGACTCCCTTTGCAAAAGACGGACGCTTGCCTAATACCGCCCCCAATCTCGCCAGCAGTGGAGATCCCTTCGCGGGTGCAATTGCGGTGAGGTTCACGCTGGCGCCTGGCGAGAAGCGAATGGTTCCTATGGCACTGTCCTGGGATCTTCCTATCGTCCAGTTCGGAAGTGGACGCAGGTGGGTGCGTCATTATGCAGAGTTCTTCAATCAGTCCGGTACTAATGCATGGGCACTTGCCAGACTGGCACTCGAACACGGGCAGGAATGGAGCCGTGCGATTGACGAGTGGCAGAAGCGGTACATCGAGGATGCGTCGAAGCCTGAATGGTTTCGCGGCATGTTGTTCAATGAGCTATACGATATCGCCGATGGCGGCACGTTCTGGGGACACGAACTTAACGCTCCTGGGAATCCCAAGCATCCTGCCTCGGCGAAAGCCGATTCGTTCAGCTATCTCGAGTGTTTTGATTATCCGTACTACGGTACGCTCGATGTGCGCTTCTATGGCTCATTTCCGCTACTGAAGTTCTGGCCGGAGATCGAGAAGCAGGAGATGCGCATGTACGCCGATACGATTCCGGAAACGATTGACCAGCATTACATCTGGGCATGGAAATCGGACAAGGAGCAGAAGTTCGTTCCGACCCAGAGAAAGGTCGCAGGGTCAGCCCCGCACGATCTGGGAAGCCCTGGGGAAGATGCTTTCATACTTCCTAACCAATACAACTACCAGAGCGTGTCGGACTGGAAGGACCTCAACAGCAAATATGTGTTGATGGTCTGGCGCGACTACTACATGACCGGGAGCAAGGATAAAGCCTTTCTCCAGTACAACTACAAGCCGGTCCTGATGGCAATGAGGTACCTGAAACAGTTTGATACGAATGGTGACGGGCTCATCGAAAACCAGGGCTATCCTGATCAGACCTACGATAACTGGACGGCGCGCGGCGAGAGTTCGTACAGCGGCAGCCTTTATCTGGCCGCGCTGCGCGCGACCGAAGAAATGGCCAAGGTCATGGGCGATAATCAGACCGCCGCAACATACGCTGTACTGTTCAAGAATTCGCAGGCCAGCTTTATCAAGAAGCTCTGGAACGGCACCTACTTCAACTACGATGTGGGAAGCAGTTACAAAGACAATATCATGGCGGAGCAACTCGCCGGTCAGTGGTACGCAACGCTGACGGGCCTGGGCGATATCGTTCCGCGGGAGATGCAAAGCTCCGCACTAAAGCACGTTTTCGAATACAACGTACTTAAATTCAACAACGGTGAGATGGGCGCGCTGAACGGCATGGGAGCGGATGGCAAGATGCTCACCGACAACGAGCAGACGCAGGAAGTCTGGGTCGGAACTACGTTTGGAGTAGCATCGGAAATGATTGCCGACGGCTTGCGTGATGAAGCGTTCCGAACCGTGAAAGGCCTCTACACCGTCATTTACGAATCGAAGGGGTACTGGTTCCGAACACCCGAGGCTTGGGATTCGCATGGCAATTACCGGGCAGGCATGTATATGCGGCCAGCGGCAATTTGGTCCATGGAAATGACGCCTAATCAGAAAACAAATCAAGTTGCGGAGGCAGGGAAATAGTCTTCATCGCGGCGTCGATTATTCGCTGCCATTTATCCTGTGAGCGTGATGTCACGGTTCCAATTCGGCCAGGTATTTTTCTTCAGATGTATTGCAGTTCTACTGCTGGCTACAATGTCGCTCGCTGCCGCTGACCAGGCCAGCCCGCAAGAAGAACTGGCATCACGCATGCGTACTGCCGCAGCCGCACGCGATGAGGGAGACCCGCTCGCAGTTTCGCAGGCCAATCGAAAGCTGATTGCGTTTGCATTGGCGCAGGTGGCCGAGATGCGTCTCGCTAGCGGGAACGCCGCCAGTGCGGTGGACCTGTATAGCCGTTCGCTCGAGTTAGAAGAGAGTGCCGACTATCGCTTGCGTTATGCCATTGCATTGACGACGGCAGGACAGGTTGACGCTGCCCTCAAGGAAGTTGCGACCCTCCTCCAGCAGGATCCGAAAGACGCAACGCTGTGGGGAATGCAGGGCAGACTTCTTACGACCAAGAAAAACTATCGAGAGGCAGTCGATTCCTTTGCGAAGTCACTGGAGTTAAAACCCGATGCCGAAACTGCCTACATCATGGCAGGTGACCTGTTGTATTTGCGCGAAACCGCGAAGGCCGATGCTGTCTTCGAGCAACTGGAGAAAGCAGGCATTAGCCCGGCGCGTGTACACGTAATGGCCGGGCGTGCGTACGAAGAAGCCGATTTGGGCGATGGGGCAGTGCGCGAGTATAAGAAGGCCATCGAGCTCGATCCGAAGTCGCACGGCCACTATTTCCTTGGGTTGTACTACTATTCGCACAACGGTTGGGAGAATACGCCGCAGGCACGAGAAGAGTTTGCCAAGGAAGTGGCAGCGAACCCGACCGACTTTTTCGGCAACTACTTTCTGGGATATTTGGCGTCCAATGATAAAGATTACGACTCGTCAGACCGGTACCTCAAAGCTGCCGCCGCGGCGCGTCCCGACTGGCCGGAACCTTTCCTCTACATGGGATTGAATGCCTATGGACGCCGCGACAATCAAGCTGCTGAGGAGCTTTTGAGAAAAGCCATCAAGCTCACAGGCGATCAGGAGAGCCGCAACAATTACCAGATCCGAAGAGCGTACTTCACGCTAGGTCGAATTCTCATCCAGACGGGCCGGAAGGACGAAGGCACCAAACTGGTCGAGAAATCGAAGGCAATAGAGACCAAACTTGTGATTCAGAGCCGCCCGCAGGCGCTCGACACGAAGACTGCCTCTACCGAAGGTACTATACCCAATACTGGGGCCTCTTCAACCGCAAGTAACGCACCCGTTCTGACTGAAGAGCAGAAGACGCAGATCGCCACAGCGGAAAAGTCACTGAGTGGCATCCTGGGGGATGCGTATAACGATCTCGGTACATCGGAAGCACGTCGTCAGGACTACGCGACCGCTCTGATTCATTTCCACGAAGCTAAAAAGTGGAATCCCGAACTGCCCGGGCTGCAGCGAAATATTGGGTTGGCAGCATTTCTAGCGGGCAACTATGCGGAAGCTGTTCCTGTCATGCGCGCGTTGGTAGAAGCGGACTCATCCGATAAACGCTCAATGTCGATGCTGGCGATGTCGCTCTACATGCTGCAGCGGTATCCGGAAGCTGCGAAAGTTTTCGAGCGCATCCCTGACGAAGCAATGGCTGACCCTCGAATTTCCCTGGCCTGGGCTTATACGCTGCGAGAGACAAAAGAACCGCAACGGGCCATCGAACTACTTGAAAAGCTCACGCGACAGGAAATTTCCGCGGAAATGTTTGTTCGCGCCGGCAAACTCTACGGCGACCTGGGCGACGAAACCAATGCACAAGCCTGCTTCAGAAAGGCGCGGGAACAAGATCCCTCCATTAAGATTCCGTAATAGATGTGAGCATAGTCTGCAATATACTGGTCTCGCGTGAATCGGCTTACCATCCTCATTTTCAGCCTATTGGCAGGTTCAATTTTCCTCGCGGCTCAGGGCCACGATCCCTCCGTAGTTCCGAAAGGCGTTAAGAGCCCGGTTTGTTCCGGACGCAGTGTTCCGCAACTCGAAAATGTCGTTTCCAAAACTGGAATCGCATTTCGCCATGACTACGTTCCGGAAAAGAAGTACATCGTGGAGTCGATGGGTGGCGGCGTCATCCTCCTCGATTACGATCGCGATGGCTGGCCCGACATTTACTTTACGAACAATCCCAGCGTTGCGGATGAACTGAAACACAAACCCGCACTCGGAGCGCTGTACCACAACAACCACGATGGCACTTTTACTGATGTCACCGCGAAATCAGGTATCCATTCTGCGTGCTATGGAATGGGTGGTGCGGTGGGCGATTTCGATAATGACGGCTGGCCGGATTTGTACCTGACGTGCCTGGGTGGCAATGTTCTTTATCGCAACAACGGCGATGGCAGCTTCACGGATGTAACCAGTAAAGCTAACGTTAAAGATGGTCGCTGGTCCACCGGCGCTGCTTTCGGTGACTACGATAACGACGGTTTCCTTGACCTGATGGTCGCAAATTATCTGGACTTCAAGTTGAGCGACCTCCCTGGATTTGGGAAGACCTCAACCTGCAGGTATCGTGGCATCGATGTACAGTGCGGTCCGCGAGGCATGCCCGGCGCCGGGGATGCCCTCTTTCACAACAATGGCGATGGCACATTTACGGATGTCAGCAAGGCGGCGGGAGTTGACGATCCCAACGGTTTCTACGGCCTGGATGTCACATGGGCCGACTTCAACAATGTTGGACGTGACGACATTTTCGTCGCTAATGATGCGACACCAAACTTTCTCTACAAGAACGAAGGTAACGGCAAGTTTAGTGAGATCGGGATGGAATCCGGCACAGCGCTGACGGACGACGGTTCCATGCAGGGCACCATGGGAGTGGCAATCGGCGATTACCTGCACACTGGGAGGCTTTCGATCTTCATCACGAATTTCGCCGATCAATACAACACTCTCTACCGCAACGAAGGCGACTGGAATTTCCGCGATGTTTCGTTTTCGTCGGGGCTGGTGGTCGCTTCGCTTCCGCCGGTGAAGTGGGGAACGTCGTTCGTGGACCTGGACAACGACGGATGGCTGGACCTCATCTCGGTTTCTGGGCATGTGTATCCGCAGGTGGATACGTTATCCGAAGGAGCACGGTATCGTGAACGCGCCCTGCTTTCGATGAACCAGGGCGACGGAGCCTTCTGCGATGCCAGCAAACAAGCTGGCCCGGCTTTACAGGAAGAGCGAGTGCTGCGCGGCTTGGCGGTCGGAGACCTATTCAATGATGGCAACATGGATGTCGTGATTGAAGACCTTGACGGCGCTCCTGAGATTCTGCGGAACCACGGAGAGGCGGGCGCACACTGGATCAGCTTCGAACTGCAAGGAACGAAGAGCAACCGGTTGGCGATCGGGGCTAAGGTGAAAATTACGGCGGGGAAGATGACCCAGATGGACGAGATCCGCAGCGGCGGAAGCTATCTCTCGCAAAATGATCTACGGTTGCACTTCGGGTTGGGCGACGCAACAAAGATCGATTCCGTCGAGGTACACTGGCTTTCCGGAGCCGTGGATAAGCTGCCAACCAAGGACCTTGCCGTCGATAAGTTCTACTACGTGCTCGAAGGCAAGGGCCTGGTGTCAGCGGATCAAGTTCGTCCTTCAGTGAAGGGGCGGAAGTGACGCCTGGAACGGCGATGCCGGCAGTCCTTCCTTATTGAACAGATTGCAGTCCGGACTGTTGGCCCATCCATAACGTACGGCAACAGGATCTGATACCGCGTTGCTTGTAACGATGATGGTAGTTCCGTCAACCCTTGCTTCGGCTGGCTGGAATTTCCCGTCTTTGCCTGCGACCTCGAAGCTGGTAAGAGCTGTGCCTTTCGCCATCAATCCAGTTCCGACGTGGTCAAAGAAAATCCGAAGTCCGTTCGTCTCGCGCACCAATTGTCGAAACAACGGGCCGGAATACTCGATCGGCTCGCCGTAGACAGTGG
>CAYWSM010000440.1:0-3999 GCA_964460935.1 uncultured Terriglobales bacterium
GCCGTGAATGAGGAACTTCACCGGATATTTCTTCGCGGCATCGAAGCTCGGTGGCTTCACGATGAAGCCTTGTACTTTAGCGTTCGCAGCGCCGATGAACCAGAACGATTCAAGCGGCTGCATCTCGATCTGTGACAGCACGGGAGTGTTGACCTGCGTGAGCTGCGTCTTGGTCGCTGCGCTTGTGCCGTTCAAATGAAGAACGAAGATTTCGCTAGGCATGGCGATCGTCATGCCAGCCACCCAGATGCTTTGTCCGTCTTTCGAGACCTGCGGCGAATCGAAGAATCCATCGGCGACCTTGTGGACTGTGCCGCCGGTAACGGCCACTTCGTACAACGGCGCTTCACCCTGATACTCGGAGGTGAAGTAGATCTTCGACGAATCGGGCGCCCACGCAAAAGCTTCTACCCACTGGTCGAAGTTCTCCGTCAGGTTCGTGATCGCACCGGTTTGCCGGTTGTAGACGACGAGGCGGAAGCGATCGCTTTCGTACCCGTTGCGCTTCTGCATGCGCCAGGCGATCCACTTGCCGTCGGGCGAATACAGCGGTGTCGAATCGCTGCCGGGGCTGGTGCTGATCTTTTTCAGAGTGCCTCCGTTGATGGGAATGATGAACATCTCATTGTTGGTGCTGGCCGCAGGCTGTTCATCGATGTTGCTTGTGAACGCAACTTCCTGCCCATCCGGCGAGATGGCATAGAGCGTTTGTCCGCCCAAACTGAACGGCGGAACGTCGTGATCGCCCGGAGTCAGATCTTTCGCCGTTCCACCTTCGGCAGGAACCACAAACAGGTGCGTCCGTTTGCCGTAGGTGAACGACGACCAATGGCGGAAGAAGAGATGAGTAAAGATCTGTGCCTTTACCTTTGACTGCGCGCGTTCGTCGTTCCGCTGCTTGTTGCAGGCATCGTCGGGACAGTCCGCATAAACCTCCGAAGTGAAGATGATGTTCTTCCCATCGGGCGACCATAGCGCTCCGTCAGCGCCGGTGGAAATCGCGGTCACCTTGCGCGGTTCGTCCGTAAGCCCACCGGCTGTGGCATCGAAATCCGATACCCAGATTTGCGATTCGCCATCGCGAGCCGAGGTGTACAGGATGTGCTTGGAATCGGGCGACCAGCGCGGGCTGTCCTCCCCGGGACCATCTGTAAGTTGCTTTGCCTGTCCGCCATTCGCGGCAATCAGCCACAAGTGGGGCGTTTTGGAGTTCGCTTGCAGGTCGACTTGGACCGTGGCGAAAACAATCCAGTTGCCGTCAGGCGAAAGGATCGGGTCGCCGACGCGCTTCAAATCCATCATGTCTTCAAAGGTGAATGGGTGTTTCACTTGCGCGAAGGAAAATGGTGCGAGCAGAAGAAGCAGCATGAATAAACGGCGAATCATCAGGCCTCCGGGAACAAACGGAGAAGTGTAAATGAAACTCAGCCATCCGGGCAGGTAAGTTGCTCATCCGCGAGCCGCAACTTATTGCTGCAGAAAGGGTTTTCTAAATCTGGCATGGTCCCGCACGGGAGTGTGTTCTGCGGTACGATGGTCAACAGCGATCGAAAGTCCGGCAGAGTTTCTGGCAGCCGGTGCGGTATTCAATCCTTGAGCTGAGACATTATGAAGCTGAAATTCCTGTCATTGCGAAGCGTCTTACCTGTTGTTCTTCTGTTGCTGGTTTTCATCCCTGCCATGCGCGCGGACGATCGTGGAGAAGGGCCACTGGTGAAAGAGGATCCCAAGGGAATCACGCCCGAGCAAATCATTCAGAAGTTTGCAGCCAAGGAAAAGGAATTCAAACTGGCGCGCGAGCAGTACACGTGGCGTCAGGACGTAACTGTGGAAACTCCGGACGATGGCGGCAAATACCGGATGGTGACCGACATTCTGTTCGACGACCGCGGCCGCCGTGTGGAACAGGTGGTATTCGCACCGCAGTCAAGCCTGGAACGGATTCAGTTAACGCGCGAGGATCTGGATGATATCGAGAAGCGTTTGCCGTTCGTGCTTACGAGCGACGAGATTCCCGAGTACAACATCCTTTATGTAGGACAACAGCAGGAAGACGAGATTCATACCTACGTCTTCGACATCGCGCCGAAGCACATCGACAAGGGCAAGCGCTACTTCCAGGGCCGGATTTGGGTTGACGACCAGGATTTCCAGATCGTGAAAACGCACGGCAAGAACGTGCCCGACGTGGTGAGCAAGAGCGGCGAGAACCTGTTTCCGCCGTTTACGACGTGGCGCGAACAGGTGGACGGCAAGTACTGGTTCCCGACCTACACCCTGACGGACGATTATCTCCACTTCAAGATGGGCGATGTTCACATCAAGCAGATCGTGAAGTACACGAACTACAAGCGGTTCGGATCGTCCATCAAGATCACCTACGAAGGCGAGGAAGTTTCAACCCAGGGACAAGGTCAACAGCAGTCACAATCGGGAGGGCAGGCACCCGCCCAGCAGCAACAGCCTGCTGCGAATCCCAAACAGTAATGTTGCCGAAAAGGCCGGGGCGGTGTCCCGGTCTTTTTTGTTTGTAGCTGTACTTTTGGGCTGACAGTGCGCTTTTCATTTTTGTTGATCCAAGCCTTGAAGCCAGCCCTGAACCTTTGGATCACGATCAGTGATAAGTTCCTCCCGCCTGGCAGCAAAGGAATCATTCATGCCGAGGAGTTGGTAAGCCAACGGAGATAGGTAGTAAAAATCTGATTTTGGTTTGGCGTCTTCTAACATCGCTAGAAGAGGTGTTCTGAATTCCATGTACAGCTCTGAGCCATAAGCGCGGTTCCGGATCAGTCCGGACAGGAACAGCAGCTTCGGAATGGAAGCCAAGGGCACGGACAACGAGAGATTCAGAAAATAGTTCAGCATGTTGCGCTCGCCCCAAAGAGTTGAGGGCGGTATAGCGCCACGCTCCGCTAGCAACAGGCTCAGTGATTGGTCGAGAGCTGCTAGGTACTCACCCATTTGTTCGGTCGGAAATGCCACTCGTGCTGTTGTTTCCAATCCGAGCGCGTGCCAGAGGACGCTTTTTAGCTGTTCGAGACCGGTACCAATCTGATTGAAATCGAAAGTAGTCTCGAACGTTTTATCGATGTAAGCAGGTCGTGCTCTCCAGAGACGAAGCACAATTTTCCAAACCGGGCTGTTGAAGGTGATTTCGCCAGTGACCACGAACTCCGCATCGCCGCTCTGATGAGAAAAACGGTCAACATCCGCGTCAGTCCAATCTGTGCCCATCACCACCACACCTTTGCCCGTGTAGATAGAAATGAGGGTCTGGGCGGGCACCGATTGCTCTATTTGCAGGCATTCTGCTAACCACATCGGGATCGCACGAGTAAGTCGACCGGCGTCATCGATCGGTTGCGTATGAATTTCTTTCGGCAAATCAGAAGACGCATTCGCCAGTGGAAGAAAGCAAACTCTCGTTTGCGATTTAGGTTCCGGCAGAAGCCATGTTGGATTCTTAAGATCGTAGTACCAGACAGGCCGTTCGAGATTTAAGGCTGTGACTTCGATTTTTTCTTCGGGCGCCACCGGTCCGAATGATGAAGCTGACATCTTCAGCTCCGTGAATTTCGCTGAATAGAAGTCGAGTTTCGCCTTCAAGTCCGGACGTGCTAGTGAGTACATGCGGTGCAAAAATGCCTCTCCCCGCTGGTAGTCTTTCGTGTCTACATAGGCCTGCAGGATGTTGAAGCCGGGCATCGGGCCGTGCTTCTGCGGGTCATAGATAGGCAGCACCAGGTGGAAAATTGGGTCATACATGCCTGCTTTGCCGAACTCCCCTGAAAAGCTCATAAGGATGCTGCCGTTCTCAGGGTGATGCGCTACGAGATCACGAAACACCTGCATGGCCTCATCCTTCTGACCAGTACGCAACAGTTGCGATGCAAGGAGTGTCTGTGCGTACCAGCTACCGGGAATCTCAGCGACTTGTCGCAACGCGAAAAGATACGCTTCATCGCCGCCGCGTTCACGGTGAAGCGCGGCCCACCATCC
>CAYWSM010000441.1:0-2785 GCA_964460935.1 uncultured Terriglobales bacterium
TGGGACGCCGACTCATTCAGTACGACCTGGGGCTAGCGCCTCGACTTGGTAAGCGACGAGCGCGCAGCGGCTCACTCGCCGCGCGAGCGGCGATACCGATATTCCGTCGTTACAATCGACCTGAGCGATAAACTCAGTGCAGGAAAATGGTTGATAGCAGCAGGTTCTGACGCAAAATACGGCCGGTAACCGTACTGGGTCGCCCGGCGAGCGCCAATTGCAGTTGGGCCCCGGCGATATGCGTAAAAGAGCGAAGAGCGGCCACAGCGCGGTCTGTCAGAAACAAGAAATGCATCCGCAGATTACGCAGATTTCGGAGACTCAAACTACTACCGGCTGGAAGCCGGTAGGTTGAAGACGAATCGTGAGCTACGGACTGGAAGTCCTTCGCTCACGATTTGGTAACGCGGAAATTGTCGCCGCCGTCGTCCGGCTCTGTGCCGTCCTGCTGGCGGATATATTCTTGGATGACCTCGTCCGTCACGTTGCCACTGGAGGCCACGAAGTAGCCGCGAGCCCACAAGTGTCGCCCCCAGTAAGCCTTTTGCAGGTGCTTGAACTCCATCAGTAGCTTCCGCGAGCTTTTACCTTTGATGTACTGCATGATCTTACTCGGCGACAGATTCGGCGGGCACGACAGCAGTACATGCACATGATCGCGAGATACCGCTCCTTCCAGGATTTCGATCTCGTTCGTTCGACAAACCTCACGCACCAGTTCGCGAACCCGAATCCCTACTGCATCGACCAAGATCGGCTTCCGATATTTCGTGATCCAAACAAAATGGTACTTCAGGTCAAACCGGCTATGCGATCCTGTGCGATACTTCTCCATCCCTCGATTCTAACAAAACGCAGAACCTAAAGGTTTCGCCTGAAGGCGAGGGATTTAGACCCATCGCAAGGACATTAAAAAGATGACTGCCGCTCAAATGGAATCGTTCGTAAGTTTGATCGAACGCGGCCTAGGTGCGAACGGTGCAGAAAACAGAACTATCGGGACGTTTAATAAAACCATCAAAGGAATGGTAATCAAAGGAAAGACCGGCCCACGCACAATGGAAGACATACTTGCCGCTGGGCGACGGCAAATCTCACACCCACGCTTTCGGTTACTCGCTGCGGCGGGTGTTGTCTCTGGCATACTTGGTGAAGCGGTCGCCGCAGAAGCGAAAGTTCTCGACGTGGCGATTAAGAGCGATTACTATCGACGAGCCATTGGGCAGCTGAAACAAGGAAACCTGACAAACGCAAGGAACTTACTCATCGGAGATGACCAGAGCCTATACACTGAGATTCTCGGCCAAGTCGGGTTCCATGCAGGTCAACATTTCAAACAGAGGATGCAACGCGTCTTCGATTATGCGGCGACACAGTAGGGAGCTTCGTCGCGGTCGGGCGAGCACTAGGCTAAAGATGACCCCTCTCGACGATGAAAAGCGGCGTCCGTCGGTCGAGGAATTCAACGGCTGGTATAACATCCGGCATGAATACGGCGATGGCTTGCCAATTCTCAAGACTACGGACGATATCCCAGACTTCGAGTCGGGTGAATTTTACCGCTTATTCCTTGACGAGGATGAGTGGTTCAAGCAGCTTGTGACAGCGCCCGCCGGCGTTGATTATGATCCCGTGGATGATCCACCGATATTCGTTCGCAACGATGCGGACGATCGCACGTTGGCCATTGACGCCCAATTTGAACGTCTGACTCCGGCAATTCTGCGGCGTGTCCAAAACGAGTTTCTGGGCCGTCATCCGCTCTGGCGGGTCGTGTTTGTGGCTGAGGTACCGTCGTTGAGCATCGTTGTGTATCCCGATGCAATTCGGTTCGGTAATTCTTCGTCTGAAGTTGATCCTGAACGCGCACTGCATGAGATCATTCAGCGGCAGGTCGAACTTCGCGAGAAGCGGCTACAACCACAGCGCGCACAAATGGCGATCATAAAGCGCGCTCTACCGGATGCGATACAAGCGATCGGAAACTCCCCGTTTTGTGTTGCCTGCGTGATCGATAATTACCTCGGTGATTATCGGCGGTTGACGATGTGCGTGATGGCCCATGGCGAACACAGATACTTGTTCGACGTCGACAATCCGCCCGGTACTGGTAGCGACTTCATGCAAGCCGTTGGTCATTACGACGTTAACCGCGACGGGAAAATCATTCCCGAGGTTCCGTTTCAAGAAACGCCGCCGTTTTGCTTCGTCCTGCGGTTGCCACCAGCGGAATACCGTGGCCCGCTCACCATCCGTAATTCCCATACGGGCGCAAGTTCCGTTTTCGAATTGAATTCTGCGTCGATAATGCGGACGCGACTGTCGGAGTAGTCGAAGTTTCTGCGGTCTCGCCGAAAAGCCGCTTCTGGCAACGAGAAGCGTATAAAGAGCGTTCCACTGAGGTCGCGCGAAGGGGCATAAGTGAACGATCTTTCTCGCCGGTTTCCGATTCTCGACCTATTGCAAGATTGCGAAGATCCACCGCTTTCGCGGGCGGACGTTGAGAAACTCCAGATTCTACTTGGAGTAAGATTTCCAAAGGAGTACGCGGAGTTTCTCTTGCAGTACAACGGCGGAACGTTTTATCACACCGTCGGACTCGCCATTCCGCACCCCACGACTTTCGTTAACACGGCGGTAATCCAGCAATTCTTCGGCGAGGCGGCAGACGGTATCGTCAAGAATGGCATCGTGCAGTATGCCGAGTGGTATTCGGATCGCGTACCTGACGGCTATTTGCCTGTGGCCGACTGCCACGGTGATCTGATACTCCTCAAACTCGTCA
>CAYWSM010000442.1:0-4837 GCA_964460935.1 uncultured Terriglobales bacterium
GTTGTCAAGCGCGTGAGATACGGCACGCAATACCGGCGGAAAAACGAACAGCGCCGGACTTGAAATCCGGCGCTGCGCACGAGTTCCGTTCGGTTCCGTTATGCGTTCGCCTGCTTCTCGGCGATATCGCCAATTACGGGGATCTTGAACTTCTGACCGCCGTAGGCCTTCATGAGCAGCACGATCCACAACGCCAATGCGACCAAGCTAACCAGAAGACTGATCGCCCAGCCAATGATCGGGATGAATCCCAGGACGATGTGAATAACAATCAGTGCCACACACAGGAAGATGCACTGGAACGCGTGAAAGCGAATAAAACGGTTGCGGTTGTAGGGTTCCATGACGAGGAAAATAATTGCCGGAATGATCGTGACGTACGCGAGCATTCCCGCAACATTCTCTTGCAGCCCTCCCCCAGCGGCTGGGGCTGCTGCCGGAGCTGCCGCTGCCCCTCCTGCCGAAGCGCTCGCGGGACCCTTGCCACACTTGCTGCAAAAGCCTGCCCCCTCGTCCATCGCAGCGCCACAATTTGTACAGAACTTAGCCATTAGTTGGTCTCCTCCAGTCCAACAGCGAAAAGGTTTCAGGAAAACTACCCCAGATGGCGATTTCAAGCAAGTGCTTGGAAGGCTTGGCCCTAAATGGCGCACGAAAAATCTGACCCGTTGCGTCACCGGCTCAGTTCCAGTGTTTGAGTCTTTCCCAGAGATCGGCCATTGGGCGCTTGAATCCGTGACAAATCCAGATGGTGTAGTGCTCCTCGGCCATGGCCCATTTTGGGTCCAACGTGGGGCCCTGATCGTAACTTCGGCAGGCTTGCTCCGCGCCTTCCCGAGGCCATTGCAGCAGGATGAACGTATCGTCGCTGGTGTAGTTGCGATATCCCCAGTAGTAGTAGTTCTGGTGGGCGCTGATGGATTTGGGTAAGCCGTACTGTCCGCCGAAGAAGTCAATTGCTCCGGCTTCGCCGTAGTTACCTGCCAGGGTGGCTGTGTGGGCACGCTGGTCAGGCGGTAGAGCATTGTAAATCTGCGCCACGACCGCAACCATTTCCGGCCAACCGAACTGGTCACTGAAATACTGCGGCAACGGACTGCTCATGTGCGTTTCGGCCTTTTCGATTTTCAACCCAAGCATTTCGCGATAGCGCACGATTCTGTCCACGGGAAGGACTGGCAAGGTGATGGGGATTGTGATCAGGCCCATGCCAAAGATAACTACCGGAAGAGCGCCACGGAGCCAACGCCAAGCCTTACGATTGCTCGCCCACTGCCAGAAGACTGCCCCCACGGCGAACAGCATCGAGTAGATCGGCGCGACATAGTAGTCCTTGGCGTGCATTTTCATCATGAAAAGGAAAAATACGATGAATGTCAGGCCAAGATAACGATACCGTTTGCCGTCGCGGGCAAACAGAAGCCACAACAGACCGGGGATCCAGATCAGGGAATTGATTGGATCCAGGGTGTCAAATTGCTGGTGGATGAAGGCCAGCGACGGCAGTTCGACGTTCTTGTGTTCGCGCCGAACGTTGTTCAGGTCAACCCAAGTCGGAAATCCGTGCGTAGCCTGCCACAAGAAATTCGGTAAGGCGAGCACTGCGGCAATCGCGACGGCGATCCAGAAATACTTGCTGCGAAAAATGCGACGGTCGCGGGTAAGCAGCAGCCCGATAACAAGCGCGCCGATGAAAAACACGGCGGAGTGCTTATTCTCAAGCCCGATACCAAGGAACACGCCGCACAAGATAAGCAATTTGGGGCGATTGAGACGTGGCGCACGGATGAGGAAGTAGACGGCGGCCATCCACAGCACCGGTTCGTTGGCGTTCATGGAATAGCGCGTCGCGTTGGCGTTGATGACGGGCGTCAGTAACCATGCTCCACAAGCCAGAAGGACTGCGAATCGTTTGCCGCCAAATTCGCGCGTGAGCAATCCAGTGAGGAATACGCCTATCGCGTACGAGATGGCGGGAATCAGCCGGATGGAGTGCAGCGAATCACCGAAGATCGCTCGGCAGATCCGGAGCAGGAAGGGCGCGAGGGGCGCCATGTCAACGTAGCCAAACGCCAAATGCTTGCTGCAGGCAATGTAATAAAGCTCGTCACGGAAGTAGCCGTACTGCCCGTTGGTGAGCATCTGCAACAGGAATGCGGCGGCGGCGAAGAAGGCCGCGAAAGCGATGCTCTGGCGATCACGGCGTTCTTCTTCAGGCGAGCGAAGAAGAACAGGCTCGGCGGTGGCGTTCATTACTCAGAATTTGACGCGGTTCAGCTCAGAAAGTGAGATGCGTTGTTTGCCGCTGGAATCGAAATTTGCGGGGTCGAGCCATTGCTCGAACGCGCGCTTGCGGGAAGGCCATTCCGAGTCGAGCATGGAATACCACGCTGTGTCGCGATTGCGACCTTTTACGACCATGTGCTGGCGGAACAGACCCTCGTAGCTGAATCCCAGTCGCAGAGCAGCGCGGCGTGAAGGCATGTTCAGCGCGTCGCATTTCCATTCGTAACGTCGATAGTTCATATTCTCGAAGGCGTGCTTCGCCATGAGGTACATGGACTCCGTTGCGCCGACCGTTCGCTGGATACGCGGAGAGAACATGATGCTTCCCACCTCGATGACACGATGGAGTGGTTCCATGCGCATGTATGCGGCCCATCCAACAGCATCGCCCGAAGACTTATCGATGATCGAGTAATACAGGGGATCGTTCGATTCTTCCTTGCGTTGCAGGTTGGCCTCGAGCGACGCACGGTTCTGGAATGGATGCTCAAACATGTACGTCCAGAGGTGCTCGTTCTGGGGACCGCCGGTAGCAGCCCAAAGCGAGTCGAGGTGTTCGTGAGCATCCAGCGGAACCAGATCGATGGTCCGTCCTTCGATGGGGACGCGGCGGGGACGCGGTGCTGAGGAAGGATCAACGGGTTCTCCAACAAGAGGGCGACTGGCGGAAGTGATCATGGCTTGAGGCTCGCTAGGGTCAATTTCGTACCGCTGATTTGCTGTACCATCATCGCAGAAACCATGTCGAGAACGCGAGTGGCAGCCTCCGGCACCGTCGTACCACGAGCATGAATATTCGAAATCAGATTGCGATCGGCGTCCGAGTGATTCCGATTGGGGCGAAACGCCAGATAGGCTGAAAGGCTCTCGGCGGTCGCAAGGCCTGGGCGTTCGCCAATCAGCAAAACCGCGACCGCGGGCGATAATACCTCACCGATGTCATTCAGCACTCCGACACGGCAGTGCCGTATCACAAATGGCTGACCGACAAACCAACCGCGTCGTGCCGCCCCTTGCATGAGCAGCGGCAATAATTGCGGCACCTGCGCCGCCACGGCTGCGACCGATAATCCATCCCCGATTGCGATCTGCAGATCGACTCCCGACTGGCACTTCGTCCTGATCTTCTCGCGGGCATCTTGCGACAACCGCCGTCCGAGATCGGGCCGCACCAGGAATTCCGATTTCCACGATGCTTCGGTCGAAACCTCAAACAACTTCCAGCGCTCGCAGAAAGCTGAGCCTAGCGTTGATGCCAGGTCCAGCTCGTTACGAACCGCGTCAACGGCAGCCGCGTGCGCCTCACGCAACTCGAGTTGCGATTGCGTGAGGTACGACGACCCAGCTCGACCACTGAGCACGCGAGCGGGTGTCCGGCGGCGAATGTGTCGGACGATTTCGGGCCACTGCTGGGTGATTTCGTAGGTCATCCGATGGTCTCTTGCCGGCGAGTCGCCGGCGCTACGGCTTCCAGAAGCTTGGCGCGTGTGGCGGAAGTCAGCGCTGCGGGTTCGCCATTTCGAAACACACCCACCTGCTCCAACCAGTTCGCGAATTCCGGCGCCGGCTTCAGGCCAAATAACCTTCGCATCGCCAGGCCGTCGTGATAGCTGGTGGACTGGTAATTGAGCATCACGTCATCGGAGAGCGGCACGCCCATGAAGTAGTTGCAGCCTGCGGCCGTCAGCAGCAGCAACAGGTTGTCCGCCGAGTTCTGATCGGCCGCTGCGTGGTTCGTATAACAGACGTCCACACCCATGGGCAGGCCGAGCAACTTACCCATGAAGTGATCTTCGAGCCCTGCGCGAATGATTTGCCGCTCGTCATACAGATACTCCGGCCCAATGAATCCTACGACACTGTTCACCAGGAATGGATCGAAGGCCCGCGCCACGCCATACGCTCGGGCTTCCATCGTCAGTTGATCGACTCCGTGATGCGCATCCGCTGAAAGCGCGCTTCCCTGACCGGTTTCAAAGTACATGACGTTCGCGCCCGGCACACGCTTCTGCGCCAGCACCCGCTCGTGGCCTTCGCGTAGCATCGCGAGGTCGATGCCGAAACTTCGGTTAGCCTTCTCCGATCCCGCGATGGACTGGAAGAGCAAATCGATGGGAATACCGTGCTCGAGTGCGGCAAGTTGAGTTGTGATGTGCGCTAGACAGCAGGCCTGTGTCGGAATTGCAAGCGTCTCGATTACGCGATTCAGTGCCGTGAGGATCGCGTCAACTGTCTCCACCGAGTCGCCCGCTGGATTGACGCCGATTACCGCATCGCCGCAACCGTAAAGAAGGCCATCGAGCGTCGAGAGAAGGATTCCGCCGATGTCGTCCGCGGGATGGTTCGGTTGTAGCCTGATCCCCAACACCCCGCGTTCCCCGATGGTGTTGCGGCAGCGGGTGATGTTTCGAATCTTGGCAGCCGCTATCACGAGATCTTTGTTCGACATCAGTTTGGTGACCGCCGCCGCCATCTCCGGCGTGACGCCCCAGCGAATCGTCCGCAGATCTTCGCCCGATGTCGCGTCATCGAGAATGAATTCGCGGAAAGC
>CAYWSM010000443.1:0-13539 GCA_964460935.1 uncultured Terriglobales bacterium
AAAGTGAAAGGGAAGGGCGGTGTTTTCAAGCTGACCGGTGGCTTGCAATGCGACTTCGGCGGCGAACGCGTATTCAACTCACCGCTTGCCGAAGCCAACATTGTTGGCCGTGCTGTGGGTATGGCCACGCGCGGCATGAAGCCGGTGGTCGAAATCCAGTTCTTCGACTACATCTGGCCTGCCATGCATCAGCTCCGCAACGAGATGCCGCTCATTCGCTGGCGCTCGAACAACTCATTCTCGTGCCCAATGGTGGTGCGCGTCGCGATTGGCGGATACCTGACGGGCGGCTCGATCTACCACTCGCAATGCGGTGAGAGCATTTTCACCCACACGCCAGGTACACGGATCGTGTTTCCGTCGAATGCACTCGACGCCAACGGGCTTCTTCGCACAGCAATTCGATGCGACGATCCGGTGATGTTTCTCGAACACAAGCGCCTCTATCGCGAGACATTTGGTCGCGCGCCTTATCCCGGACCGGACTACATGATCCCGTTCGGCAAGGCGAAGGTTGTGCAGCACGGAGACGGCCTGACCGCCGTCACCTATGGCGCGACTGTACCGCGATCATTACAGGCGGCGCAGCGCCTCGAGCGCGAAAAGGGCGTGAAGGTCGAAGTCATCGATCTGCGCACGCTCAGTCCGTTCGACTGGGACACCGTGGCAGAGTCCGTCCAGAAGACCAACCGCGTGCTTGTCGTGCACGAAGACATGCTGAGTTGGGGATACGGCGCGGAAATCGCCGCCCGCATTGCCGATCAGCTCTTCGACAGCCTCGATGCTCCGGTGAAGCGTGTTGCGGCAAAAGATACTTTCGTGGCTTACCAGCCGATCCTCGAAGATGTCATCCTGCCGCAGCCTGACGACATCTACAAAGCGATGTCGGAACTGGCCAGCTACTAACAGGGAAGGCTGAGCACTTATGACCGCCAGCGAGTTGCTCAGCCAGCACTCCCACCGTCCATTCCCGTTGCCTGAAGGTCCATGGATTATGCGCCAGGAGTGGCACAATCTCCTGTTCGCGCATTGGGCTCTTCCTGCCGACGTAGTGCGCGCCGTCGTCCCTCGCGAACTGCCGATCGATCTTTGGGAAGGCAAAGCCTATGTCGGCGTGGTCCCGTTCCAGATCAGGAACCTTCGTCCGTGCGGCGTTCCTGCGTTACCGGCATTGTCCAACTTTGCCGAGATCAACGTGCGCACCTATGTCACCGTTGATGACAAACCGGGAGTGTACTTCTTCAGTCTCGACGCCGAGAATGTGTCGGCCGTCTTGGGCGCTCGTCTTGCGTACGCCCTTCCATACTTCAAGGCCAGTTTCAAGATTCAAACGAAAAACGATAAAGTCAGCTACAGTTCTCGCCGCACCACACGTCCTAAGCCCGCCGACTTCAGCGCCAGCTATCAACCTACTTCCGATGTACTGCCATGGCAACCCGTAACTGAATCGCTAGAGAGATTCGTGAGTGAGCGCTACTGTCTTTACAATGTCATTGCCGGGCACGTTTACCGCACCCACATCCACCATTTGCCATGGCCGCTACAACTGGCGACGGCGGACATCACAGTGAATACGATGGCGCAAACGGTTCCTCTCGATCTTGCCGGTCCACCACCGTTTTTGCACTTTTCAAAGTTCATCGACGTCCTGGTCTGGTGGCCGGAAAGAGTTTTCTAGGCTCCTCCTGCAGCTTACGGCTTGCTGGATACGAAGAACTCTCCCATCGCCGGTGCAGAGCTAGCGGCGCCCATGCAGGGAACTCCCACGGTGTCGCAGATCGTCCGCAAAATCGATTCATGCTGGTAGAAACTGGTCGAGACGAACTGCTTCTTGACTGCCGGTCCGATGAAGATTGTCAGGACATGCCCGCCAGTGTGTTGGCTGTCCGTATCCCACGATTCGTCGAATGTGATAATCAGCAGTCCGTCCTTCTGGAACACCGGGTTGTTGATGATTGACGGGATACGCTGGCTCGCCCACACATCACCGCCGTGGACTCGCGTATCGTTATCACAATTCGTTGTGCCATCCGGGCAATCGTGCATGGTGTTCATCTGATTCGGCTCAATGAACATGAAGTCGGGTAAATTGCCCGCGGCGAGATCGGCGTCCAACTGATCCAGCCCAACCATGTTGGCTGCCTGCGCTGGATTGTTTCGTATATCTGAATAGTAAGCGGCCGGGTTATGCGTCTTCACGTACGGATATGGCCCGTCGCCAAGGTACCCAATACTGGGGATGCTCTCTTCGTAAGCCTTCCAGGTCTTGCCCGCCTTGATGATCTCTCGAATCAAATTGTCCTGGTCGACTGTCTTGTTGAAGTTCAGATCATTGCTGATGGTGTCGCCCGCAGTCAGCATAAAGTAGTTTCCCAGCGAAGGATGCACAGTCGCGTAGTACTGCGACGCATATGCGTTGTCCTTGGCCAGTTGCGACAGGTAGGGCATGTACGGATTACCCAGGATGGCGTCTTCCTTCTCGTTTTCGAACACCATCAACGCAACGTGCCCGATATGCGGAAGGCTGTCCGTAGATGGCGGCGGACTCGAATTCGATGGGTCCGTCGACGTGCTCGTATTCGAGGAGGTTCCAGAACCACAACCAGCTTCGGCGATTGTAAGTAGCGCGACCAGGAAGATCGCCGTCACAGAAAAAAGGCATTTGCGAGTTGAAGCCTTCGGGACCATGCCTGTCCCAGATTCCACTCTCGCCAGAACTGTTGCCCGTGAGTTAAAGACAGAAAAAATTTGTGTAAAGGACTGTAAGGATTACCTTGCTACCAGTGCCGTTTGTAACGAAATCGGTCGATCTATGAGCAGTTCAAATCGCCTGAGTTATGAGATTGTTTGTTGTAGATGTTGCACCAGGTCTGTTCTGGACAGAGTCACCTGTTCGCCCTTTTCCAGATTCTTTACCGCGAACTGGCCGCTGTTCGCTTCATTCTCGCCGAGAATGATCGCAAATCGCGCGCCGATCTTACTCGCCGTCTCCAGCGATTTCTTCAGCCGGAAGGTTTCGTCTCCTAGCTCGATGACCAGGTCATGTTTCCGCAACTCTCGTGCAAGGCGCGCCGCTTCCTTATTCATGCCGTCTCCCAGCGGCGCAATATAAGCGTCGGGCTTGCGGAGGACGGATTCCGCGCTCTCCGGAATCGACATCACGAGCCGGTCTTCGCCGATCGCGAAGCCGATGCCCGGCGCTTTGGGCCCACCGATCGCTTCCGACAAACCGTCGTACCGCCCGCCGCCGAGAATCGCGTTCTGCGACCCCAAGGCTCCATGCGTGAACTCAAAAGCTGTGCGTGTGTAGTAGTCGAGCCCGCGGACGAGCCGATCGTTTAACACAAACGGTACATCGCAGGCGGTGAGAATGGACTTCACTTCTTCGAAGTGTTGCTTGCAGCTTTCGTCGAGATACTGGCTGATCCGCGGCAGCTTCTCGATGATTGGTTGATCTTCCGGAACTTTGCAGTCCAATACTCGTAACGGATTCGTTTCCGCCCGCCGCTGACAATCGACGCACATCTGTCCCACTACGGGCTTGAGCGCTTCTCGTAGCGCCTGCAGGTAAACTGGACGGTCCTCCGCGCATCCGACGGAATTCAGTTGCAGCGTCCAATCCTTGATTCCCAAACGATCCAGCAGCGTGGCCAGCATCTCCAACACTTCAGCGTCACGCGCCGGCGACTCGCTTCCCGCCGTAGTCGGCCCGATCACTTCTGCACCGATCTGATAGAACTGCCGGTAACGCCCCTTCTGCGGACGCTCCCTTCGGAACTGCGGTCCGATGTAGAACAATTTCGTTACACCCGGACGCTCCCACATCTTGTGCTCGATATACGCGCGCACCACGCCTGCCGTGTTCTCCGGGCGCAGGGTCAGCGACTGCCCGCGATCGCTCTCCGCCCGCCCACGATCCTCAAACGTGTACATCTCCTTCGATACGATGTCCGTCTCTTCGCCGACGCCACGCGCGAACAGTTCGGTCGCTTCGAAGATGGGCGTGCGAATTTCCTGAAAGTTGTACTCGCGGAACACGTGGCGGCAGGTCGCCTCGACAAAGTTCCACAATGCCGTCTCCGGCGGTAAAAGATCGCGGGTTCCTCGGATAGCTTTGATCATCAGTTTTCAGCAGTCAGTGCTCAGCATCCGGTCTTTGCACAGACGGGAAGAATGCGGTGAGCGGAATATTCTATTGTAGCGAATCAGCCTTTGTGGGCACGGGCGCCCTCGCCCGTGCAAGCGGAGGGGAACTCCGCTACTAGTCGAGACGCTTGCCATCGCGCTCGTCGTCTTCCTTATTCACGATGTACAGGGCTTTTCCGCCGATGGTATCGAGCTTTGCCGGCCCCGTGATACGGCTGTCATAGCTAAGTCCGCGATTGTCCCCCATCAGGAAGTATTCACCCGGACCCAGCTTCACCGGTCCGAAGTTATAGAGCTTCTTGAAGTTGGAATCGGTTGAGTTCGATACATCAATTGAGGTCGAACCGGCAGGCACGTACGATTCCTGGATTTGGACGTTGTTCAAAGTGATCTGGCCGTTCGTTCCTCCAATGGTATCTCCCGGAATCGCGGTCACGCGTTTCAAGGTAATGATTCCATTGTCATAGGCGCTGCTTACTACGACATCTCCGCGTTTTGGTGTTGCGTGCCAGTACGCATGCCGATCGACCACGACCGAATCCTTCGTCGTGACCGTCGGCTCCATGCTCGACGAGCGGATGGAATAGAGCTTGTATCCGCCGATGCTCCAAACCAACTGGTTGCCGTAAATACTTGCGATGAATGCGATGCAGGCAAACAGCGCCACTGACCACTTGGTCGCACGCACATCTTCTTCGGTTGCGATGAAGGCAGCGTCAACTCCCGCAGCGCATATGAGCGCCGCCCCGATAAGAATTGCGATCGTCAGCCCGTCCTCGCTCTGCCACGGCCGTAAAGCAAAGGTGCCAATCAGGAAGAAAACAAAACTCGCCATCCACAGAAACCCGCGCGTCACCAGTTTGCGGAAGAAATGTCCCGCCCCCGGCACCACCGACGAGAGGCATCCTGCCGTGAACAGTTTGAGCTTGGTGTCTTTGACGGATTGACGATGCTGGAGCGCGGCAAAACCAGAAACTGTCTCGTTCATTTCAGCGTTTCCGGATCAATTTCCGCAAACTTTAGCAGATGACGTAACAGGCCAGATTTGAGCGGCTTGTTTGCATGTACTGGAACGGACAGCCTCACAACCGATCCGCTCTTGCCATAGATATGGTGGCTGCCCTGTACCCGCAGCAGCTTCCAACCATGCCTTTCAAGCAAGCTGCAAAGCTCTTTCCCAGAGAGCGATTTCATATCGCAATGTCGAGAATCTGCTCGCGCCCAGTTTTCTTGGGTTCCTCAACGTCAACGGATAGACAGCCCTCAACAGCCTCGTACAGATTCGAGAGCAATTCTTGGAACGTTTCGCCCTGTGTGGCGCAGCCCGGAATAGCTGGAACTTCGGCCCAGTATCCGCCTTCCTCAGCTTCGTGGACGACAACCTTAACCTTCATAGACCTACATTTTACTTGGTTCTCCCCAAGCTTTCACTGCGCTCCTTCAAATACTGCTCCTTATACCCCAGATAATTCCTTCCATACACCAGAATCCCCGCCTTCTCCTCATCGCTCAACTTCCGCCGAATCTTTCCCGGAGACCCCATCACCAGCGATCCTGGCTCAATGACCACACCTTCCGGGATCAGCGTCCCTGCCGCGATGATCGAATCCGCCCCGATCTTTGCTCCATTCAGAATGATCGCCCCCATCCCGATAAGGCACCGATCTTCCACCACGCATCCATGCAGCGTTACCGAGTGGCCCACGGTCACCCAGTCGCCGACCACCACCGGCCACTTGTTCAGCATCCCGTGCATCACCGAGCAGTCCTGGATATTCGAATTCGCGCCTATCTTTATATAGTGCACATCGCCGCGCACGACGGCATTCATCCAGATGCTGGCGTTTTCGCCCAGCTCCACATCGCCGATCACCTGTGCCGACTCGTCCACATAACATGACGCTGGCATCCGCGGACTCACACCTTTATACGATCGAATCACGCAATCCTCACCTGTACCTGAAGCGTAGAAAATATCACGTCGCGCCGTTCAGTTCGAATTTGGAACTCATCTTGGCCGTCAACGTGCTAAGAGTCCCGCAGCGGGAATAGAAATCTTAAATTCATCGCCGATTTCGGGCCGATCTAACTGACGCGTTCGCTCGCTCTTGATATCAACGACGGTTAACTCTCTCCCAGGAGTTCGCCGCATGGTGCTGCGCCGCATTCTTGCCTTCATCTGGCTTGTTCTGGCTGTCTACGCGTTAGGATTTTCGGCCAAACTGTTTTCCCAGGACGTTTCCACCGGCGCAATTCGCGGCATCGTGCTCGATCCCTCAGGCGCGCGCATCACCGCCGCCTCCGTGCTGGTGGTAAATCAGGCCACCGGCATACGTCGCGGACAGTTGACCAACGACGAAGGTGCGTTCGCCGCCCAACTGCTTCCTCCCGGGACCTACAAGGTGAAGGTTCATGCGCAAGGCATGTCGCCGCTCGAAAGCACAGCGTTAGTGGTCGAACTCGGAACCATCGTTGAACTTCGCCTCTCCATGAGGGTAGCGGGCGCTCCCGAAAACGTCACCGTCAACGATCAATCCTCGGAGATCGCCACCGTCTCCACCGATCGCGCCGGCATCGTCGATCAGAAAGCCGTCGAGGACCTCCCGCTTAACGGCCGCCGTTTTTCCGATCTGGCTCTGCTTTCCTCAAATATCGTCCAAGATCCCCGCAGCCTTACCTCCGACTCAACTGGCGATCTCTCCTCCGGAGGCATTCGCGGATACCAGACCAGCTTCCTCGTGGACGGAGCCGATAACAACAACGGATTCTTCGCGCAAGCGCGCGGTCGTTACCGCGCACCGTATCAGTTCAGCAACGAAGTCGTCCAAGAGTTCCGGGTCAACACCAACAACTACGGCGTTGAGCTAGGACGTGCCGGCGCAGCCGTTATCAACGTGGTCACGAAGTCCGGATCGAACGAGTTCCACGGCAAAGCGTTCTATTTCCTGCGCGACAGCATCTTCGGCGCGACCAATCCATTTCTCGATTTCAAGCCGGCTCAGCAGCAACATCAGTTCGGAGCCACTCTCGGCGGGCCCATCAAACGCAACCGCGCATTCTTTTATATCGGCTACGACCAGCACATTTACTACGTGCCTACGGTTGTCCGTTTCAACGATGACAGCGCCGTGCTCGTCCCCCAGCCTACCGACTACGAAGTCAGCGATCGGCAATTGGTGAATCTCGCCGCCTCCGCGCTTAGCCAGATGGCTGGTACATTCGACTCCCACCTGATCGGCAGCGCCGGATTCGCGAAGGCCGACGTCGTCCTCTCCCCGCGCGAACTCCTCACCGTGCGCGTCAACACATCGAGTTACTCAGGACTCAACAACGTCTATTTCGATCCTGCCAGTCCCATCACGCACTATGCACTTTCCGAAAACGGGGAAGAGGACGTGAATGCCGTCAGTGCTGTGGCGTCGCTGACCAGCGGATTCACCCCACGTCTTACCAATCATCTTCGCGTGCAGTTTTCGCGAGATCTGCAAAGTTCCTCCCCCAACTCCGCCTATCCGCAATCGCGTGTGCAGAATGTTTTGCAGGGCTTTGGCCGTTCTTCCATCCTGCCCCGCAACACCGACGAGAACAAACTGCACGCCGCCGATACGCTCAGCTTCGACACTCACCATCACAACTGGAAATTTGGCGGAGATTGGGTGCGTAGCCAGGTTGACAATTATTACCCGCTGCAGTTCGGCGGGAACTATCTCTTTTATCCGATCCGGGTCGATCCATTCACCTTTGAGCCTGCAACCTACGGCATGCATATCAGCCCTCTTCGCGCCTACGCCCACATGGTGCCGCGTTACTACTACCAGAACTTCGGCGCCTCCGAGACCGAGCCTTACGGCGACGAATACTCGCTCTTTGCGCAGGATACTTTCCGACTCTTCAGCCGCTTCGGCCTCAGCCTCGGACTCCGTTACGATCTCCAGACCTACCGCACAGACCGCCTTATCAGCAATCCGCTGTGGCCCGACTCCGGTCATCTCTTCACCGACGCCAACAACATCGCGCCGCGCATCGGACTTGCCTACGCCATCGGAGAAGACCGTCCGCTCATGATCCGCGCCGGCTGGGGCATGTTCTATACGCGCATTCCATCGATGTACGCCTCGGAAATCGAGATGGGTAACGGATTGAATCGCCTCCACGCCTACCTCGACAATGCCAATTTCTACGACCACATGGTCTTCCCGGCATATCCGAATCCGCTCGTCTCCTGCCCACCATCGACGAAGTTCTGCGAAGCGCCAGCAACGCTCTCCGGCGCGCTGACCAGCGAGATCTCCGCTTTCAGTCACGACTTCCGAATGCCCGTTGTGCAGCAAGCCAGCCTAAGTCTCGAGCGTGAGATTGCCGCTAAGACGACCCTCAGCATCTCCTACGAATACGTTCACGGCGAACATCTCATTCGTGCTCGCGACATGAACCTTCCCACACCCCAAGTGATCAGCTATCCCGTTTACGACGCAACCGGCACGAACTTCACCGGTACGTATTACAATGTCGAGTCGTTCAGCGGATGGGAAAACACCGCCAGCCTCGACTGCCCCTTTCCGCCCTGCATTGCTCCGATCGACCGCCCCATCTCGCAGGTCGGAGCCATTAACGTTTACGAAACCGTTGCGACCAGCATCTACAACGGCGCAACTGTCTCTCTCACCCGCCGCATGAGCAAGGCTCTCCAGTTTCGGCTTGGCTACACCTGGGGCCGTGCCGTCGACGACGCGCAGGACACGGTAAACGCCGGGAGTCCGGCCACCGTGCAGAATTCCTATTCGCCGCAATCCGAACGCTCCCTCAGCAGCATCGACCAACGCAATCGTTTCGTCGGGGCCTTCACATGGGATCCGCGCCGGTTCGCTCCGGACTCAGCGTTCGCTCGCGCTCTTCTTAACGGATGGAAATTGTCCTCTTTGATCACCTACGGCAGTGGACGCCCTGTTAACGCTCAGATTACGGGTGATGCAAACGCTGACGGTAATACTATTAACGATCGTTTACCCGGTTACCGTCGCAACGCGTTCACCGGTCCCGACTACATGACCACCGACCTTCGTCTGTGTCGCACCATCCGTTTCACCGAAGGTCTCCGTCTCGAACTCATCGCTGAAGCTTTCAACGTTTTTAATCGCGATAACCAGCGTCTCGATATCACCGACGATGGCTTCAGCACCACGGCTGGAGACTTTGTCCAAACCACCACTACTATCAACTCTCGTCAGTACCCCGCGCACTACCAGGTTGTGAACGGATTTATGCGTCCCACGACCGCTTTTGCCCCTCGACAAGTGCAGTTTGCCTTGAGATTTCTGTATTAAGTCGTTTCATTTCAATATCATTTTGAGAAAACGCGCAAAAGCGCTTGACTAAACTGAGACTTGTGCAAAAGATAGATATGGCCCAGCGGGGCGAGTTAGGTGGTGTATCCAGATTGGCAGAAGTTAGGGTTCAGGAGGGTGAGTCCCTCGAAAACGCCCTGCGTCGCTTCAAGCGTAAGGTCCAGCAAGAGGACATTATCAAGGAAGTTAAGCGTCATTCCTTTTACCTCAAGCCGGGTGAGAAAAAGCGCGTAAAGGAAGCCGTGGCACGTAAGCGCAGCCGGAAAAAGGCGCGCAAGGAGCAAAGCGACTAGTTCGCACAAAATCGGGGCCGCTGTCCCTTTTTCCCCTCGGCGGCCCCTTCTACTTTTTTCCGCACTTGTCCGCGGAGTTCATAAGTTCGGCAAGCTTTGCTTGTCGGGGGCACTTAATAAAAGCAGTTCCGTAGTCTTTTTTACATTCTTACTTGGGCTTAATCGCGCCCCGGGCTTCGGCCCAGGGTCGAATACAGGGAACGAACCTTAACCTCGGCGGTATCCGATCCTGACATCGGCCACGGCCACGTGTACGTGTTGTGCTCGGCATCGCGAGGGGCGCGGGGTTGAAGGGAGCTTTATGGAATTCCAGGACAAGGTGTTGAAATGCGTTGACTGCGGTTCCGAGTTTGTTTTCACAGCCGGGGAACAACTCTTTTTCCACGATAAACAATTCAAAAACGAGCCCAAGCGTTGTAAGACCTGCAAGGGAAAGCGGGCTACTGCGCTAGGTATCGCCACACCAGGGGCCTACCCCAAAGTCGAGACTCGCACGAGCTGCTCGCAGTGCGGTAAGGAAACCACAGTACCGTTCAAACCCACCCAGGGACGTCCGGTATTTTGCCGCGAGTGCTTCCAGCAGAAACGGGTTACCGCCGCCACGGCCTGACCGCCGGATCACCAATTTCGAGGTTTGCGCTTCCCCCGGGGAGCGCAAACCCGACTCTCTTCGCGGAGAGCCGTTACCCGACTGCTTGCGACACGTAAATTTAGCTGGCCCGCTTGGCGCGCGTGGAGGAATCTTTGGTTGCCGAGGCTGCCCGGGCGGGCACCTGCGACTTCATTTGCTTCTGGTCTTCGTGCTGGATCAATAAAGCTTCAATCTGCCGTAGCAGGTCGTTGGCGTTCATCGGCTTGACCAGCATCGATTCCGCTCCACGGCTCTTCCAGTCGCTGCCCGATGACGGGTATGCCGTCAGAATTGCCACTGCCGGGTTGTACTTCTGTTGCTTCGCGCAGCGGATCACATCGTAGCCCGACGTTTCCGCTTCCATGCGCATATCCGTGATCACCATGTGAAATTCGGAATCGACCAGCTTGCCTTCCGCCTCGCGCGCTGATGCCGCGGTCTCCACCTCGAACCCATGCATCTCCAGGATGGCGCGCAGTGTGAGCAGAATGGCCAGTTCGTCATCAACCAGCAGAATGCGGCGTTTCATGAATCCTCCCGGGGAACTAAAGAGAAAAGTCGAACGTGAAATCGTTCGATGCAAAATCGAGCCTAGTAGTTGGACTACGCTGCAGAACGTTTTAGTGCGTTCCGAACATCCTCACCAGCTGTCCGTATAATACACCCATGGCAGGTTTCTTCGTGGAGAACTTCGGGTGCCGCGCAACCCAGGCCGATGGCGCTGCCATTGAGCGGCAACTGATTCAAAAGGGATTAACACGAGCGATAACTCCCGAAGCGGCACAAGTTGTCATATTGAATACCTGCACAGTCACGGCTTCCGCCGATCAGGATGTGCGCAACTCCATTCGCCGTATCCATCGCCAGAATCCGGATTGCAAAATTCTTGTTACCGGCTGCTATGCCCAGCGCGCGCCGGAAGAACTGTCTACTATCCCCGGCGTTAGTTGGGTCGTCGGCAATTCTCATAAGCACGCCATCGCCGAAGTCGCCTGCGGAAGCTCATCAGGTTTTGTGCCGCTAACCAGTCTCGATCTGGACGCCGCTCGCCCTCGAGCGGCAGTGGCCGAAGTCTTCATCTCCGACATCTTCGCTCACACCGAACTCCTCGCCGCTCCGGTCTTCGACGCCGACACCGCCTCCGAAAAGACCCGCCCCAACCTCAAGGTTCAGGACGGCTGCAACAACCGCTGTTCTTTCTGCATTATTCCCAGCGTCCGTGGCCGCAGCCGCTCATTACAAATTGAGGATGTAATCCGCGAAGTCCGTGGCCTCGTCGCGAACGGTTATCGGGAAGTAGTTATCTCCGGCATCAACCTTGGCCGCTGGGGCCGAGACTTTGAAGGAGCATACGAGAGTCGCAACGGGGTGGAGGCCGCTCGCCCTCGATCGGCATCAGCGAAGCTCCGCTTTGCTCACCTCATCCGCCAAATCCTGGGCCACACTGAACTACAGAAGCTCCGCATCTCCTCCGTCGAACCCATGGACTGGTCCGACGAACTCATCTCGCTCGTTGCCACCAGCTCTCGCATCGCGAAGCACGCGCACGTCCCCATGCAGTCAGGCAGCGACCGCATCCTTCGCCTGATGCACCGCAAATATCGTCCGTGGCATTACGCCGACCGCATCCGGAAGATCCGCCGCGCCATGCCCGACGCCGCCATCGGCGCCGACGTCATGGTCGGCTTCCCCGGCGAAACCGACGCCGACTTCGAAGAGACGCGCCAGTTCATCGACTCGCTCCCGATGACCTACCTGCACGTCTTTACCTTCTCGGCGCGCCCCGGCACCCCAGCCGCCGCCATGCCCGGACAGGTCCATCCGCAGGTGATGAAGGAGCGCAACCGCATTCTGCGCGACCTCGCCGCCCGCAAAAAGCGCGAATTCCAGGAGACGTTCATCGGCCGCGAACTCCAGGCCATCACGCTGACGAACTTCAACGGCACCCACACCGAATGCCTCACCGACAATTATCAAAAGCTGTGGCTGGAAGGGCGGTGGGAAGGGAATCAGTGGGTGAGGGCGAGGATAGAAGACCTCGGGGTCGATGCAGTTGTCGGGATTGCGAGTTCCGGTATGAGGACGCGATAACAACGTGTCTATTCTTCATGACATGCACCGCTATTCCTCGTTCGGTCCGCTGGACGAATACTACGAGTTGTTGGGAAATCTGAAAAAAGCCATCGAACAGGGTCTTGTCAAAGAGATTCCGCCAAGCAGCGACCGGCGCAGATCCTTGCGCGAGAGATGGTTCGTTGAGAACCAAACCGGCATTGTGTTCCGGCTTGAAGAGCCAGGATCTCCGTGTGGGGGCTCTTGGACGCAAGTTGACTTCAGTTCCCCATCGTCGCCGCGCGCGCGGCCTGCCGAGAAGTTATGCCGCCCGAGCGCGGAGATTGTTACTGCCTCGGCGCCGACCCGTGAGGCCGACCCGGAGCATGAGCGGCTAGTGGCGAAGTCGATCTTTGTTGAGATGCACCGTGGTCAACAGTTCGGATCTTGGCAGGAGTATTACGAGCTACGCGGTAGATTGGTTGACGCGATTGAACAGGGACTCGTCAAAGAGATCGCTCCAAGCAGCGATTCGCGTCCTTACGTCAGTGAGAAGTGGTTCGTCGAGAACAGTTCTGGAATCGTTTTAGAGTGATTAGACCTGACCCTCCAGTGCGGGGCTGGTGGGCGGAAGTAGAGTTTCAGAAAAAGGGGACTACTTAATTGGGCGCTAACGACGACCGATCATCAACAACGACCTGCTTTCCCATCCCCTAGCCGCTATCCCCTATCCCCTCGCAATGCTATAATTCTTAAGCTGTTGTAGCTCTCGGAGGCTCCGTATCGACAAGAGGTTTATTCGCACCAATGAGCGCATTCGCGTTCGTGAGATTCGTGTAATCGACGACGAAGGTAACCAGCTCGGCGTCATGACACCGCAGGAAGCGCTCAGGATCGCCCGGGGAAAGAACATGGACCTGGTGGAAGTTTCACCTACCGCCCAGCCCCCAGTTTGCCGCATTCTCGACTTCGGCAAGTACCTCTACCAGCAGGAAAAGAGGGAACGCGAAGCGAAAAAGCACCAGAAGGTCATCACGGTCAAGGAAGTCAAGTTCCGTATCAACGTTGACGA
>CAYWSM010000444.1:0-4526 GCA_964460935.1 uncultured Terriglobales bacterium
TGCGCGAAGACGGCTGCGGAGAAGATCAGAACGAGAACTGCTATGCATGCACTACGAACTCGCATGGAACTGCCTCCTGTCTTACGGAACACGCATTACAACATGAGGAAGGAGAGCGAGCAAGGCTTCGTAAGATAGACGCCATGGTCACGAAAAAGTTTCGGACGATAAACAAAAACGGCGGGCACGAATGCCCGCCGCTGTGTCTTGCTTGAAGTTTGCTATGCCGGTGACGGCCGCTCGCCCGGGACCATTCCCGGCTGCGCGCCCGGCGCGGGTTTCAGCACCTGCTGGACCGCGTTGCCATCATCGTGTGACGACGGACGCGCCGGAAGTTCCTTGCCGTCGATGATCATCTTGATCTCCGTGGCATCGAGAACTTCGCGCTCCAGCAGCGCATTGGCAATCTTCGTCAGGACGCCACGATTCTGATCGAGAATGTCGTGCGCCGACTTGTAAGCCGTGTCGATGAATCGCTTCACCTCGGCGTCAATCTGGATCGCCGTCTCTTCCGAGTAGTCGCGATGCTGTGCGATCTCACGACCGAGGAAGATCTGCTCTTCCTTTTTGCCGAAGGTCAGCGGACCAAGATCGCTCATACCAAACTCGCAAACCATCTTGCGGGCAAGTTCCGAGGCCTGCTCGATGTCGTTTCCTGCGCCGGTCGTCATGGTGCTGAGGAACAATTCTTCGGCCAGCCGTCCACCCATCATGATCGCCAGACGAGTTGTCAGGTAATCGCGGGTGTAGGTGTGCTTGTCGTCGATTGGCAACTGCATGGTCACGCCCAGCGCCATTCCGCGCGGGATGATCGTCACCTTGTGCAGCGGATCCGAGTGCTTCGACATTGCCGCCACCAACGCGTGTCCAGCTTCGTGGAAGGCGGTGACCTTCTTCTCCTCGTCGGAGAGGATCATCGACTTGCGCTCAGCGCCCATCAGGACCTTGTCCTTGGCCAGTTCACAGTCGTACATGGTCACAGTCTTGCGATTCTGGCGGGCCGCCAACAGAGCTGCTTCATTCACCAGATTCGCCAGGTCAGCGCCGGAGAAGCCCGGTGTTCCACGAGCCAGTACAGAGAGATCGACGTCGTCACCGAGAGGAATCTTGCGGCTGTGGACGCGGAGAATTTCTTCGCGTCCGCGAACATCAGGACGTGGAACCACCACGCGGCGGTCGAAACGTCCCGGCCGCAGCAGCGCCGGATCGAGCACGTCCGGACGGTTGGTCGCGGCGATCAGGATCACGCCTTCGTTCGACTCGAAGCCGTCCATCTCGACGAGTAGCTGGTTCAGCGTTTGTTCACGTTCGTCGTGTCCGCCGCCGAGGCCTGCGCCACGGTGACGTCCCACGGCGTCAATTTCGTCGATGAAGATGATGCAGGGAGCATTCTTCTTGCCCTGTTCGAAGAGGTCGCGAACGCGGCTGGCGCCCACGCCGACGAACATTTCTACAAAGTCCGAACCGGAGATGGAGAAGAACGGAACGTTGGCTTCACCCGCAACGGCACGGGCGAGCAAGGTTTTCCCGGTTCCCGGAGGTCCAACCAGCAGCACGCCTTTCGGAATGCGTCCGCCTAACTTCTGGAACTTTTGCGCTTCGCGCAGGAACTCAATGATCTCGCGTAGTTCTTCCTTGGCTTCGTCAACACCGGCAACATCTTTGAACGTTACCTTCTTCTGCTGCATCGAGAGCAGGCGGGCGCGGCTCTTACCGAAGCTGAGCGCCTTGTTTCCGCCGGTCTGCATCTGGCGGATCATGATGAACCACAGCGCACCGATCAGAATAAGCGGCGAAAGTTGCAGCAGCCAGCTCGGCCAGCTTCCACCCTGGTTGTCGCGGATGGAAGTGTTGACACCTTTTTCACGCAGCGACTTGTAGATGTCCGGATAATTCTGCGGGATCGTCGTGTTGAACGCTGTGCCGTCGTTGTTCTTTCCGTGTACGTCCGTTCCCGTGATCGTGACTTCCTTCACCTTGCCCGCGTCAACATCAGATTGAAACTGCGAAAGGCTGATGGTGGTTTCCTTCGGACCGTTCGTGCCCGACTTCACGACCTGCCACAACAGCACGGCGCAAAGCACGATCACCAGCCAGAACACCACCGTTTTAACCGTTGAATTCACCTATATAGCTCCTAGAACTCCTCACCCCTAGTTAGACACCACGGGTGCCGCCTCTTCTCTGTTAGATGCCTGCAGAAGCGAATCGTCTCAGCTGTTTGAGCCCACTGATGATTGTAACCCGATTAGGCAGGGACAGACGCCCTGAATCGACTTTCCCTCGATCGAACGGTAACCCCAAAAATGCCTTAATCCTGAGTCACTTAGGGCGTATTTCGTACCGTGCCTTCTTTGGTTGTAGCCAGATAAGGAAGGTTCCTTCCCAAATCGGGAGCACCTAAACCATAGCCGAACACAAATTTATCGTCCACCAGGAAGCCGAAATAGTCCGGCTGAAGCATGACTCGGCGGCCTGATTGCCGGTCCAGCAGGGTGCAAACCTTGACCGAACTGGCTCCGCGAGCCAACAGATTTCGAGCGAGGAATTCAGTTGTGACGCCGGTCTGGATCAATCCGCAAACCAGCAGGACATCGCCGCCTTCCACATCCACTTCAGGGCTGAAGAAAATCTCGGTTCGGCTGCCCTCCCCGCCGTCCACCTGCTGTGTGTCAGGCTTCACGAACTGGCAAGTCAGCGGCATATCAAGCTGACGCACCAGGTCCGCCATGAACATGAATCCATCTTCCAGGACGCACACGGCATATACGGTTTTACCGGCATAATCGCCATTAATCTGGCGCGCAAGATCGGCAACCCGGCGCTGAATTTGATCCGACGTCAGAACGGTTTGGAACGTTCCGGGAACACCAATATGGGGTTGTGATGGTGCCAAGCTAGCCTCGTGTTATCGCTCGGGGGGAAGCGGAGATATTTCAATTCCTACAGCCTTGCCTTGCCGTGCTACGTACGGTCTGGCCACAGGAAACCCGCGCATCCAGACGATCTGGTCCCCAGCGACGGCTACCGGCCAGAGCGCCTTTTCGCGTGACGCGATATGCCGCTCTTGCAGCAGCTCTTTCACTTTCTTTTCTGAACGCGTGTGAGCTGGCCAGAATCGGTCGCCTGGCCGCCAATTCCTTAGCAAAAGCTTTTGCGGAAGGCGGTCAAACGCCAATCTGGGTTCGTCATTATAGCGCGAGGTGTCCCCCACCTCAGTAATCACGACGGTACTAACACGAATGCCTAGTTCCGCCAGGTTGACCTGGCCGGGGATGGTGAGGTTATAGGAATAGGAACACGGTTTCGCCAGCAGGTTGGTGGTTTCAAAAGAGATGCTGCCGGGAGTGATAACCGCGCAAAAGCCGTTCGGCAGCTCGACTTGCGCCTGCGTTCCCAGATGCTCCAGCACCCGCTCGGAATGATGGAAATCGAGGGCGGCACCCGATTGAATCGCCGCCAACCTCAGTACGCGACGCCGTAGTGCCAGTGAGAGCTTCAGCAGTCCAGGAACATCCAGTTGCCGGTTCCGATAAAGGTGGACAAACGCGTCCGCTGTCTGGCTCGACCAGAATTCATCCTCGGCGCGCGCGATTTCAGCAAGATGGCAAAGCGCATCAGCGATCTCGGGATTGAAGTCGCTTGCGATTCTTGGCAGCAGCTCGTGCCGGACGCGGTTGCGCGTGAAAGTCGTCTCGGAGTTGGTGGAATCCGTACGCCAAGGCTGCTGCTTCTCTCGCAAATAGTGCTCGACATCGGCACGCGATGCCCCCAGCAGCGGACGAACAATTCCCTTCCAGTCGTCTGTCTTTTCTCCGACCACCAGTCGCGGATGAACCCCCGAGAGTCCGCTGGTTCCCGTTCCCCGAATTACGCGCAGCAACACGGTTTCCGCCTGATCGTCACGCGTATGCGCTGTCGCAACTTTGTCGAGAGTTCCATCTTTTATCAGCCGGCCGAAATAGGAATATCGCAGTTCGCGAGCTGCCGCTTCCAGGCTGAGTTCTTTTTCACGCGCGAAACGCCGGGTATCGGCTTCGGAAACATGCACGCTTAAGCCATATGACTCCGCCAACTCGCGGACAAACCGCTCGTCGCCCTCACTCTCCTCACCTCGAAGCTGGTGATTGAAGTGGACGACTGAAAGCACGATTCCCAACTCAGCCCTGGCCTCCAGCAGCGCACGGAAAAGGGCTACCGAGTCTGGACCTCCGGAAACCGCAACTCCCACCCGGTCGCCGGGACGAAGAAGCTTGTGCTTCTCAACGTACTTGAGCATTTTGCGGAGCACGGCTCCATGGTATCGCGCCGCTCGCGAACTTACTTAGGCCAGATGTTCGCCCTGAGAAATTTAAGCGTTCACTAGTTAGCAAACCCCAAAGCGGAAGCCGTTCTCCAATGTTTACGTCAGGCGAGGTAACTCTGGAGTTCCAGGAGCAGTAATGATGAAGTGGACTTTCTTGGCTGGATTCGGAGCGGGAGCGGCGATGGGCATGCTTGTGGCGCCGAAGCGCGGTGCCGAATTG
>CAYWSM010000445.1:0-7747 GCA_964460935.1 uncultured Terriglobales bacterium
ATTCCATCGCCGCAGCGGTCGCCGGCTGATGATGCGCGAGAAAGCGGCCGTGCTCGTCGCCCGAAGGATAGATCTGGAAACACGTGGCCAGAATGCCGGCAATCACCCCCACGCGCACGAAGATGCGAGCTTGTTCCTGATGCTGGTTATGCAGCAGGTAAAACGCGCCGAGCCCTGCCATCACGAACGATCCGGTGATCACCGCCCCGCTCATGGTGTGCATGTATTGCAGCAGGCCCCACGGATTGGTGATCACGGCCCAGAAGCTCGTCACCTGGAAGCGCCCGTCCGGCAGTCGCGTGTACGCCACCGGATGCTGCATCCACGCATTGGCCATGATGATGAAATAGCCCGACAACCACGAACCCATCCACACCGCCAGCGATGTCGCCCAATGCGCCCATTTGCTCAAGCGATCTTCGCCGAAAAGAAATAACCCGAGAAACGCCGACTCGAGAAAGAACGAAAACACGCCTTCCATGCTTACCGGATGACCGATCACGCCGCCGGTCAGATGAGAGAATCGCGCCCAGTTGGTTCCGAACTGGAATTCCATCGGAATTCCCGTCACCACGCCGACCACAAAGTTGATCCCGAAGACCTTCGCCCAGAACCGCGCCGCATCGTGGTACCGCTGGTCGTCTTTCTTCGCCGCAATGGTCTTCAGCACCAGGATCAGCAGCGCCAGCCCCATCGTGAGCTGCGGAAAGATGTAGTGAAACATGATGGTGAAGGCGAACTGCACCCGCGCGAGAATGGCCAGATGTTCCACTGTCGTCCACAAAAATGAGCTGCTGTTCCCAATCAGTGGTGATGCACCCAAGTGCAAAGAAGATGCTGTGGATCAAACAAGTTGAGCCACCGCAGGCGCATCATTCCATAGCCCGGCTCGTAACGAGTCGGGTAAAGCAGACTACCGAGTCCGTAAGGACGATATAAGTCCGTAACAACTTCGAGCCTTTTTGCTTTATTATACAAAGTACTTGACGAAATCCTCCCCATCCGCTACTCTTTCCCTATGCGCGCCTCCCGCCGCTGCCGTACGAATCCAACTGTAGTCGTTTCCCCTCCCGCGCCCGACGCGATGGAGAACCTGCAGTTCATTCGCCGCACGCTCGAGGTTTCCGGATCCTTCACCGCCGTCCCCGGCTGGGGACTGGTGACTGTCGGCATCACCGCTATCGGCGCTTCCATCATTGCGCAGCAGCAACTGACCACGCAGAAATGGGTGGCCGTATGGTTGGGCGAGGCGATCATCGGCATGGTGATCGTTATCTGGGCCATGTATGCCAAAGCGCAGCGCACCGGAGTTTCGTTGCTCGCGGCTCCCGGCCGCCGATTCGCTCTGGGCCTGGCTCCGCCGCTCATCGCAGGCGCCGTGTTGACGCCTATCCTTTATTACCATCGTGCGCTGCCTGACATCCCCGCCACGTGGCTGCTGATGTATGGCACCGCCGTCGTCACCGGAGGCACCTACTCCATCCGCATCGTGCCCGTTATGGGCGCATGCTTCATGGCCATTGGATTGATCTCTCTATTTACGCCTGCGACCTGGGTCATTTTCTGGATGATCGCCGGATTCGCCGGCCTGCACATTGTGTTCGGATATTTGATTGCGAGGAATTATGGTGGCTAAACCGAATCCTGTTCCCCTGCCGGAGCGGTCCGCACCCGCGCGGCCACGGCCGAGCGACACTTCGCACGCCTATCGCGCGCCGTCGCTGCCCGACTTCGATCCCCTGATTCACGAGCGGATTCGCCTGGGAATCCTGAGTGCGCTGGCGGTGAATGAGGCCCTGAGCTTTAACGATCTCAAGCACGTGCTGAATACCACCGACGGCAACCTGAGCGTGCACGCCCGCAAGCTGGAAGAGGCCGACTACGTCCGCTGCGACAAATCATTCGAGGGACGCACGCCGCGCACGACCTATCGCCTTACGACCAATGGCCGCCGCGCCCTGCAGAAGTATCTCGATCACATGGAGTCGCTGATCAAACTGACCCGTGAAAAGTAAGTTTGTGTGGCGCGGACACCCCTGTCCGCGCTTTTTTGTACCCTTCGACTTTGCGCTGTAAAGTATCGGAGGATCATGCAAATGAACGCGAACCTGAACCTTCCGGCGCCGATCTCAGCTTTGGCCTTTGTGGGAGCCGTCTGTTTGTTGATGGTGTTGTTGGCGCTTGCCATCGGCTTCGCCCTCTACCAGCGCCGCAGAGCGGCCAAGGCATTGCTCGCGATGTCCGGTATCGTGGTCATTAGTTACGCCACACTGTTGCTGCTCTTTTCCGCTGCCAGTTTGCGCGTGGTCGTTCCGCGCGGACAAGAAAAGTATTTCTGCGAGATCGACTGTCACATCGCCTACTCGGTTGTCAGTTCACGCTTCGAGCCGACGCAGGACGGAGCCGGCCGCTACATCGTCGAGGTGCAGACGCGATTCGATCCTACGACCATCGGCCCGCATCGCGGAAATCGCCCGCTCACTCCTGGCCCGCGAGTGATTCAGTTGATTGATGATGGAGGGAATCGCTACCGTGCGCACGCCGTCCAGGGACCCGGCTTCACCGCCGCCTTGCGCCCCGGAGAGTCGTATCGCAACACCGTCGTCTTCGACGTGTCCGCAAGGCCGGAACATCCGCTCCTCTGGCTGCATTCGCCCTCAGGACCGCCGGAGACGCTGATGATCGGCAACGAAGAGAGTCCGCTGCACGCCAAAGTTTATTTGCAGCTCTAGCCCATAGGATGCCCGAGGAAAGTTAGCCCTGGTAGAACATATTCCCAAATTTGGCCTTCTTTTTCTCCCGGGCAATCATCTTTCCCAGTACGACGCGTTGCCTGTAAGGTTACAGTGGTTCATAATCCAGTCAGGGAATAGTCGGTCTTACGCTGTGAATCTGCCCAATTACATTACGCTGACTCGCATCTTCAGCATCCCCGTGTTCATGTGGTTGCTGACGACCAAACGCATCGTTGGCGTTCATGGCGAGCAGGAACTGATTGCGGCGGCAGTGTTCCTCGCGGCTTCCATCACCGACGGCATTGACGGTTATCTGGCGCGGAAGCGTGGACAGATCACCACCATGGGCATTCTGCTCGACCCCTTGGCCGACAAGTTGATGATCGCCGCTGCGTTCATTACCCTGGTGCAGATCAATCCGCACATCGTTCCCGCGTGGATGGCGGTCATCATCATTGGGCGCGAATTTCTTATCAGCGGATTGCGCTCCATTGCTGCCTCGGAAGGTTTCACCATTGAAGCCAGCGATCTCGGCAAAGCCAAGATGGTGGTGCAGATCGTGTCCGTCGTGGCGGCGATTCTCGATCACCGCTGGTATGAATGGAACATCCCCGGCACAACCTGGGTGTTCCCGATCGACTTCATTGCGAAGATCGCGATCTGGTTCATGGTTGCTTTATCGCTGGCCAGCGCGGCCGATTACTTCTACGGCTTCTGGTCGAAGATCGACCGTCAGGTCGTTCGCAGTCAGCGCCGCCGGCGCTTTGTTCTCAGCCGTCGCAAGAAGCACAACATCGCACCGCAGCAGTCGTAATCAGCTAGATGTGTGGAACGGGGCATTCCTGCCCGTTCAGGGAGTTCGCCTCATGGCCGAATACTCCGATGAAGAACGCCGTCTGCTGTTAGAACTCGCGCACCAGGCGATCGCCGCCGCGCTCGAAAGGCGTGAGCTGGATCTCACTCCTCCCTCCGAGCGCTTTGCGGAACATCGCGGCGCATTTACCACTCTGCATGAACACGGACACCTGCGCGGATGCGTAGGTTACGTCTTCCCCATGTACTCGCTCTATCGCACCATCGCCGATACTGCTGTCGCCGCCGCCTTCCACGACACTCGCTTTCTGCCGGTCGAGTCCACGGAGTTGCCGGGATTACAGATCGAGATCAGCGTGCTTTCGCCCATCCAGCCGATCGATCCCGACGAGGTCGAAATCGGCAAACACGGCCTGCTCATCACCTACGGCAACCGCCGCGGCCTGTTGCTCCCGCAGGTTCCCATCGAACACCACTGGGACCGCGACATGTTCTTGCGCCAAACCTGCATCAAAGCCGGACTGCCCACCGATGCCTGGGAGCACGGCGCCAAAGTCGAGGCCTTCACGGCAGAAGTGTTTGGGGAGGGAACCCACTGTGAATGAGCTATTCGACGATAAGTTGCAGGCGGCGAGTTCCTAGCTCGCCTCAAACAGAAATTCAGGAAAGCTTCGGCTGGTGATCGGACGCGCCATGCGCGGCTGCTCTTCCGGAACGAAGTCCAGTTTGCGCCGTCCATTCGGTGACAGGTTCACGATACGAATAGCGATCCGTCCGTGCTCGCGGCGGATAGCCACCGTCATGCTCTTCGAACATTCTTCGCAAAGCCAAAAATGTTCGCGCGTGCGCGTGTGCAGGCTCAATCCCGATTCCAGCGTCGGCGGATATTCGGTCATAAACAGCTTGCCTTGGCCAAAGGACCGAAATGGACGATGGCAGTACGGATTGATGCACTTGCCGACCATGGGCATTAGTCCGGGGGAGTCCATGATAAAAGTGCTTGCACGAAAGTAACCAAACGCAAGTTGCTGAATCTTAGGAGTTTGCCATGAAATGCGCTAGGTAATTTTGTCTCAAACCCGGAAATTCGGTTTCAACATGGAACATATTGGTTCGCCGGTACTCGCCTGATTACACTAGCTCCATGCCCTCGCAGCCTTACTTTTCCCCTGAGCTGTTCGACTTCCTTACGCGCCTGAAGCGTAACAACCGGCGCGAGTGGTTTCTGAAGAACAAGGTGAAGTACGAGCAGGCGATCAAGGAGCCCTGCATCCGGTTTGTCATCGATGCCGCGATGCCGTTGCACGACATCAGCCCGCACCTGCGATCCGACCCGAAGTCGTCGCTGTTCCGCATCTATCGCGACGTCCGATTCTCGAACGACAAGCGCCCATACAAGACGCATGTCGGAATTCAGTTCACCGCGGGAGCCAAGGACGTCCACGCGCCCGGCTATTACCTGCATCTCGAACCCGGCGGATGCTTTGTCTGCGGCGGCATCTGGCGTCCTGAGCGGATTCCTCTGCTCAAGATCCGCGAAGCCATCGTCGCCCGTCCGGACGACTGGAAGAAAGCCACGCGCGGCCTCACGCTCAGCGACGAAGACAAGCTGTCGCGCCCACCGCGAGGATTCCCCTGCGAGCATCCGCACGCCGAAGACTTGAAACTTAAGAGTTACATTGCCCTGATCGACCTTAGCCCCGACCAGATCTGCGGCCCGCGCTTCATGTCCGATTTCACCAAAGCCACAAAGAAACTCTCCCCTGTGGTAGAGTTCCTCGCCCATGCACTGGAGACGAAGTGGTAGCCCTTCACCTCACCGGCGGCACGAACGCCAATTGCTGCGCGAACAGCCAGCTTAGGAAGAACACAATCGGCACATGAATGATCATCTGCAACATCCCGTAGCCGACGATCTCGCGAGCCTTCAATCGCAGCAGGCCAAGCAACGGCAGCATCCAGAACGGGTTCACCAGATTGGGCAGCGCTTCTGCGGCGTTGTAGATCTGGACTACCCATCCAAGATGGACCTGGTGCGCGATAGCCGCCTGCATCACGTAGGGCGCTTCGATGATCCACTTGCTACCGCCTGACGGCACGAAGACACCGAGTACCGCCGAGTAGAGCGCCACCAGTAACGGATATGTTCCGTGTGTGCTTACCGATGTAAACAAGTGTGCCAGCCAGTCGGAGATGCCAGTGCCGACGATCATGCCGAAGATGACCGCGTAGAACGGGAACTGGATGAGAACGCCGCCGGTCGCGGGAATCGCACCGGCTACGGCGCGAATGAAGTTCTTCGGACGCCAGTGCAGCAGCAGCCCGAACGTGATGAACAGCAGGTTGTACGTGTTGAGATCGAGTGCAGCGAGCGCGCCTTGTGGCGAGGTGCGAAAGACATCGAACAGGTAATAACCCAGCAATGCAACTACCGCAATCGTTACAATCGGACTGTATTCCAGCCACTCGCCCGGCTTCGTTCGCGGTTCAAGTTCAGCGTACAGCGGCTCATAACGAATCCCCATCGACTCGGCGGTTCGCGCATTCGCTTCGCTCGGTGCGGAGAAGTACGCTACCAGCACCGACACCGCGATCAGCACGGCGGCCACGAACAGGCTCTGCCACAGGAATACCGTCTGCGTTAGCGGAATCAATCCGCTGATGGCGAACAAAGAAGGTGGTATCGAGCTCTTGGTCGCCATCAGCATCGCCGCCGATGACGACAGCCCGAGCGCCCATACCGCGCCAAGCCCCAGATATCCGGCCGCTCCAGCAGCGCGGTAATCGAGACCCTTCACGCGTTGGCTCATCTCGCGCACTAGCAGTCCGCTGAAGATCAGGCTCAGCCCCCAGGAGATCAACGCCGTTAACATCGAGAACAACGCAACCCACGCCACTGCGCTCCGTCCCGACTTTGGCAAACCCGCCAGCTTGCGGATCGCGCCGTACACCAGCGGCGTTGAAGCGACCACGTATCCGCCGATGATGATCATCACCATCTGCATGGTGAACGGCACCAGCGACCAGAAGCTTTTGCCGCCTTGGATGGCCAACTTCGCGGGACTCTCCCGCAGCCCTAACCAACCTAAGAGAAAGACCGCCACAATGCCCAGTAAGGCAAACACCAGCGGATCGGGAAACCAGCGCTCGCTGAAATTGGCCATTGCCAGTCCCAGCCGAGCGAAGCCGCTCTCACGTCGCAACGCAGGTTCGGAACGCACGTGCATCAGGTCGCCATAATAAAGAGAGGGCGAATTATAGCGTGACCCTTGCGATGGGAGGAACCGGCGAATCACGGAAATCAGGCGATCTGGTAATCGGACGATAAGAATCCCTGGGAGATTCCGCCGCTGTTTGCTTGCCGGTGTCTAACGTAATAGTTATATAGAAACGATAGCCAGATAATCAGCTATTCAGCTATCCATATCACCTGATCATCAGTTCACCCGATCACCCGATGCAGTTACGCGGCTTTGGTCGTTTCCCCGATCGCCATCACCGCCAGCTCCAGCCGGTCCCGTGCGCCGGTCTTGTCGAAGATGCTCTGGAGGTGGCGCTTTACCGTGTTCTCGCTGATGTTCAGTTGGGCGGCGATGTCACGGTTGCGCATGCCATTGGCGACGAGCTGCGCGATCTGCCGCTCGCGGTCCGAAAGGCGGCCGATGTTGCCAGGCTTCTCGGCTCGGCTGTCTCCGGCCATGGCGTTGAGCACTCCCTGGGCAATGTCCGGCGGAAACCAGAGTTCCCCGGTGGCGACAGCGCGGATCGCCTCGAACAGCTTCTTCGGATCGTCTGCCTTCAGCACCAGCCCGCGGGCTCCCAGCCGGACCACCTGCAGGTAGTCCATCTGGCTCTCAGACCCGGTCAGCACGACTGACGCTACCCGGCTGCCTTCTCTATCCAGAACCCGCAACACGTCGAATCCATTGCCTTGAGGCATGAACAGGTCCAGCAGCAGCACGTCCGGATGTTGATTCTGAACGAGTTGCAGCGCTTCGGTCCCGTTCACAGCCTTGCCGATTACCTTCATGTCGCTTTGTGTCTCTAGTAACGTTGCCAGAGACTCTCGTAGCACGGCATGATCGTCTGCGATCACTATTTCGATTGCCTTATCCATTGGTCCCCGCCCCGCAGCCGAGAAGCGGCTGAAACCAGGGGCACTCTCTCTGGGATGACGGGTTAAGGTGCGAGGGTTTGAA
>CAYWSM010000446.1:0-10496 GCA_964460935.1 uncultured Terriglobales bacterium
GGCGACATTCACAGTAAAGGCCACAGACTCCGGCAATCCCGTACAGACCGCTACCCAGTCGCTGAGCATTACCACCCTCAATGGAGGCGTGAATAATGCCGAACTCAATGGAAAGTACGCATTCACGATGCGCGGGTTCGATACCGGCAATTCGAATTTCATCGTAATGGCGGGCAGCTTCTCGGCCGATGGCGCAGGGAATATTACTGGCGGCGTGATGGACGTCAATTCTGAGACGGGCGGTCCCGAGAATTTGGCGATCAGCGGCGGTACCTATTCCGTGGGCGCGGATAACAGGGGCATGCTGACGCTTTCAACGCAACAGGGCAATTCGACCTATGCGATTTCGCTGGGCTCCATTTCCTCCGGTGTCGCGTCACTGGGACACATAGTCTCTACCGATGCGCGGATTCTCAGCGGCGTCCTGAAGAAGCAAGACACTACCGCGTTCGGACTCGACAAATTCAATGGCTTCTACGCATTCGGGATGAACGGTCAAGAGCATGGTGGCGGATATTTCGCATCTGTCGGACGGCTTGATGCGAACGGCGCTGGCGCCTTTACCGGCAACGTTGATGCGAATGATGCCGGCACCGTGAATCCCAATCAGTCAATTGCCGGTACATACGCCGTCGCGGATGCCACGAACGGTCGTCTGACGCTTACCGACACTACAGATGGCACGCACATGGCGATGTACGTGGTCTCGGCAAGAGAATTCATGCTGGTCAATATCGATGCGAGCGGGTCGCCGCTGTCCATTGGCACTGTCCTCGAGCAGTCTGGAAGCTTCAGCAATGCGTCAATGAATGGCGTCAGCGTGATGTGGCTTCAGGGCAACACGAGTCCGACGACATCGGAGGTTCAACTCGGATTCTTCACAGCAAACGGAAGCGGCAACTTTACCTTGTCGCAGGACAAGAACGACGGTGGGACTGTAACTTCGGGCACCCAGTCCGGTACGTATAGCATCAGTGGTACGGGCCGAATGACAGTCTCTGCAGGAAGCGGCGCTCCCATCATTTACCTGGTAAGCCCGAACCAGGGATTCCTCATGGGGACGGATTCCAACGTGGAGTTCGGCTACTTCGAGCCGCAATTGGCCAGCACGTTCACCAACGCTTCCATTTCGGGCAACTACATGTTCGGAGATCAACCACCTGAGCTGAATGGCTCCAACGTGAAGTCCGGCGTGGTGACCGCCGACGGCAATGGTGCAATTTCCGGAACTGTCGATTCCAACAAGTCCGGTACGTTCGCAACCAGTACGTTAACCGATAACTACTCCGTGGCAAGCAACGGGAGAGCGACATTGTCCGAGTCGGTCTTGTATCTTATTTCCCCATCGAAGGGTTTCATGATCCAGGTCGATAGCGGGACAAAGCCCGTTGTTACAACAGTTGAGAAGTAGAGCAGAGTAAAAGAGAGGCGTTCGCCGCATCGGTGGGCGCCTCTTTCACTCCGCCTATTCCTTCCTGCTTATGTGTTCCTGAATATCGCTGTCAACGCGTAATCGCCATTCAACTAACGGTGACGGCGGTCCTGTTCGCAAGATCACAGCGTTCATTACAGATGTGTGTGATAGCTTAGGTTGTTTGGATATAGGGCATCTATGGCAATGAAAGTTCGCAAAGCAGTTTTTCCTGCCGCCGGTCTTGGCACGCGATTCCTGCCTGCCACGAAGGCTCAACCGAAGGAAATGCTTCCCTTGGTGGACAAGCCCGTTATTCAGTACGGCGTGGAAGAGGCCATGGCAGCCGGATGCGACCAGATCGTAATGGTCACCGGACGTGGAAAGACCGCGATCGAAGATCATTTCGATGTCAGCTACGAACTCGAGCAGTTGCTCGAATCGCGCGGCAAAACCGACCTTCTCGCCATCGTTCGCCAGATTTCCGACATGATCCACGTCGCGTATGTGCGCCAGAAGGAAGCCCTTGGGCTCGGTCACGCCGTGCTGACTGCTTGCGAACTTGTTGGTCAGGAGCCGTTCGCCGTTCTTCTCGCCGACGACGTTATCGATGCCGAAGTCCCGTGTCTTAAGCAGATGATGGATGTCTTCAACCGAACGCAATCGTCGGTGATCGCCTTGCAGAAAATTGACGGCCCAAACATTTCCGCCTATGGCGTCATCGCAGGCAAGGAAGTTGCGGGCAACAGCGGCAAGTTATGGGAAGTGACCGATCTGGTCGAGAAACCGAAATTCGAAGAGGCTCCCAGTAACCTTGCCGTGATTGGCCGCTACATCCTCACGCCGCGTGTCTTCGACATTCTCGCCAAAACCCCTTTCGGAAAAGGCGGCGAGCTACAACTGACAGACGGTCTCAAAGGTCTGCTGAAGGAAGAAAAACTCTACGGCCTGGTTTTCGAAGGCAAGCGCCACGATACCGGCGACAAATTGGGCTTCCTGAAAGCCACCGTGGAATTCGCTCTGAAGCGGCCCGACCTTCGGGACGAGTTTGCAAGGTGGTTGAAAACTCTGCCTCTCTAGTTGCAAAAGAAAGGTCCAAAGCCTGATCCGGCCTCTGGACCTCCGATGTTAGTTGTTGCCCAGCCGCAGCGGATTATTCCCCTGCGCCCCCATCAGATACCAAGCCGTTGCTCCAATGTGCAGGTAAGGAAAGTAGTTGAACCCGAACCCGGTATTCAGAATGCTTGTGGAAGCCGTCAAGCCCTGTCCGACGATCAGCGGTTGCTGGTTCACTGTCTGACCCGCGCCCAGGCTGTTCTGCGCTACCTGCATGCTCTCGATCAGTTGTAACGCCAGATTTATGTCGCCATGGAAGCTCGGCAGGTCTTTCGCCGGCGCCAATTGCCGGAAGAGCAAAGCCGCGATCAAGTGCCCGGTACCTTCGATCCAGACCGCGTCGGCGTCAACCGATTGATCGCCCAGCACAGTTCCCAGTTTGCTGAGACTGGCGAACGTCATTCCGTTCACGCGAATTTTCAGCCCTGTATTGTTCGCCCACCCGTTATTGAACGCGAAGCTCGTGTCGGTTGTCGCCAGGTTGGTCTTGACCCAATCAACTGAAATTGCGAACTTCGGATCCTTGAAAGCCAGATACGACCAGGTCTGAACGTCCTCTGGACTGTTGTCATAAAAAATGTGAGTGGGATCCGATGTGCCCGTCCAGAAGTGGCCGGAGGGAGCGTCGAACATGGCTTCCACGAACGCACGTGCATGCTGTGCACCGTCGAGCCACGAATGGTTACCCGTCAGCCGCGCCAGCATGGTGAACAGCGCGTAGACATCGATGTTGTGTTCGGTGGATTTATTCGTCTGTCCGTTGCCGTAGTAGTAGCCACCCGGAGGAACGTTGACGTTGTCGCGTGTAGTGGTTTCGATAAAGGTTGCAGCTTTTGCCGCGCCATCCAGGTATTTCTTCTGCCCCGTTTGCGCGTACAGTTGGGCAAGAGCGATAGCCGGCCAAGCCACATCGCCCACGGCGCTTCCCTGGAAGAATGACAACCCCGGCGTTACGTAGATACCATTTGCGTCGGGTACTCCCGCCATGTACGCCTGCCGAAATCTCCCGTCGCCCGCCGGGTCGGTCTGCTGTGCATACAAAATTGCATCTCCGATGATCCTAGCCCGCGTGACGTCGTCGTGTTTTCCGCGCGCCAGATACGTCAGGAGAAGCAAAGCATTGTCATAAATGAAGGCTGTGCTGAAGAAGGTTCCACCGGCAATCTGATCGGAGTAGCTTTGGCAGAGTCTAGTCGTGGAACCCTGTGCGTACGCATCCATCATTTGATTCAGAAAACGATAAGCGTTCTCCACGGATTCTTTGATGGAGGGATTGTCGTTGTGTCCGGGATCGCCATTGCCATGATCCGAAGCGTGAGCCAATCCGATTCCGGCGGTCGATATCAACGCCGATCCGGCCGCTGCGCTGACGCCCATCTGCATCATCCGCCGCCGCGACATTTGTTTTTCTGTCATGGAAGTTCTCCTTGGGGGCATTCAAGGCTGAGCACAATACATCCGCCCTGTACCAAAGACAAGAATCAAAGCAGCTTTTTGACGGCCTATCCCAAAGATGGGCCAACTCCCGAACGGCTATGTAAAATACTCTCGTTCAAAGTTCATACGAGGTCTTATGCGCACACTTGCATTCTTGTTGTGCCTTTTCCCCCTGCTTATGACAGCTCAAGACAACAGTCCTTCCGCCGCCGAACTTGGCAAGTTGACTGCACGATATGCTCCGACTCCAATCAAGGTGGAAACCTCTAGTCTTTCCACGGCCGACAAGCAAGCACTGGTGAAACTCATTGAAGCCGCCCGCGTTGTCAATCCGCTCTTCATGCAGCAACTGTGGAGCAAGAATCTCGAGACTTGGGACAAGGTGAAAGCAGACGAGTCTCCGCTGGGGAAGGCGCGCGCGCATTACTACTGGCTGAACAAGTCGCCGTGGGATTCCCTCAACGCCCTGAAGGCCTTCATGCCTGGCGTCCCGGAGCGCAAGCCATTGGGAGCCAACTTCTATCCCGAGGACATGACGAAGCAAGAATTCGAGAATTGGGTGAAGACGCTTCCCGAGGCGCAGCAGCAGGAAGCTACCGGATTCTTTACGGTCGTTCGCCGCGACAAGAACGGCAAGCTCAAACTCGTTCCGTACAGTGAAGAGTACAAGTCCGATCTCGATAAGGCCGGTGCTCTGCTCCGCGAGGCCGCCAAACTTACCGACAACGCTACGCTGAAGAAATTCTGCGAGACTCGCGCCACGGCCTTTGCTTCCAACAACTACTATGAGAGCGATGTCGCCTGGATGGATCTTGATGCTCCCATCGATATTACCTTCGGTCCCTACGAAACCTATAACGATGAGGTTTTCAACTACAAGGCTGCCTTCGAAACCTACATCACGCTTCGTGATGAAGCCGAGAGTAACAAGCTGAAAGCCTTTGCCGCTCACCTGCAGGAGATTGAAAACAACCTTCCGGAAGACCCACAGTTCCGTAATCCAAAGCTCGGGGCCGCAGCGCCTATTCGTGTCGTTAACTCCATCTTTAGTTCCGGCGATGGCAATCATGGCGTCCAGACGGCTGCCTACAACCTTCCCAACGACGAGAAAGTCGTCGCCGAAAAGGGCGCCAAGCGTGTAATGCTCAAGAACATTCAGCAGGCCAAGTTCGAGAAGGTGCTGATCCCGATCTCGAAGCACACGCTCTCAAAACAGGCACAGTCAGATGTTGCCTTCGAGTCGTTCTTTACGCACATTTTGGCTCACGAACTGATGCACGGCCTCGGTCCGCAGCAGATCAAGGTCGACGGCAAGGAAACTTCACCGCGCCAGCAACTGAAGGAGTTGTATTCGGCGATTGAAGAAGCCAAGGCCGACGCCACTGGCCTGTTCGCACTGCAGTACATGATGGATCACGCGAAGCAGATGAACCTCGCGGGTGTGCTGAAATCCGACGAGGCGGCGCAGCGCCAGCTTTACACCACGTTCCTGGCCTCCACGTTCCGCACGCTTCGTTTCGGCATTCACGAAGCCCACGGCAAGGGCATGGCGTTTCAATTTAACTTCCTGCTCGACAAGGGGGGATTTGTCCAGAATCCCGACGGCACGTTCTCAGTCGATTACAAGAAGATCAAGGGTGCCGTACGTGATCTAACCAACACGTTACTGATGCTGGAAGCCAACGGCAATTACGATGCTGCGAAGAAAATGTTGGATCAATTGGTCGTCATTCGTCCGGGAACGCAGAAGATGCTGAATCAATTGACCGACATCCCGGTGGACATCGAGCCGCAGTACGTGACAGCCGACGAACTCGCACCTGCTCGTTCGTCGAAATAATGCTCGCACTCCAGCCGTCGAAGAAGATATGCCCACTCCGGCTCCCCCCGGAATGGGCATTCGCAACTTACTGCTGAAACGCCGAAGCGGCAAGTGGACGGCCGGTATCTCGTCGCAGGGATGCCGCACTCTCCTTAGCTCGCTGCCGTTGTTCCGCATTGAGTTGCTTCTCCAGGCTATGCATCAGATCTTTTCCGCGGTTATCTCCGGCGATATATGCCGCGTTAATCCACGTGTAGGCCGATTCAATGTCCTTCGCAGCGCCTCGTCCTTCGGAGAGCATGTATCCCAGTTTGATCTCGGCTCCGGTTTGTCCCTGTGCTGCGGCTTTCTTAAACCAAGCCATAGCCATGGCATCGTTCTGCGCGACCCCCTGTCCGCGCAGATACATGTCTCCGAGATTGTGTTGAGCAAGCGCATTGCCCGCCTCGGCGGCCTTCGTATACAACTGTTTCGCGAGTTGCAGATTCTGCTCTCCGCCGAGCCCACGGTCATACAGGTAGGCAAGATTCGTCTGGGCGCTGCTATCACCGCTATCAGCAGCGGTTTGGAAGTATTTCCGTGCTGCTTTGTAGTCCTGCTTTACTCCCTGGCCGTTTAGATACAGGATCCCAAGGTTGTAGTACGCGCGTGCGAAGCCTCGATCCGCAGCCGATCGGAACCAATACAGCGCCCGGGCGTAATTCTTTTCCACACCCCAACCGTTCGTGTACATCACTCCCAGGTTCACTTGCGCCGGGACATATCCCTTTTGAGCCGCCTTCTCGAACCACTCCACCGCATCCTTGACTGAATATTCCGGACTAATCTTCAGAACCGAAGCGATCCCCATCTGGTTCTGCTCGAAGGCGTGTCCCTCCGAAGCGAGTCTCCGCACCGTCGCCGGATCACATACCCGGACGTCTCTAGTCGCGCTGCTTGTCAGCACCGCAATACTGCATTGTTCTGAAGTTGGATTGCTGGCCGCGATTCCCGTCAAATTCATAAGAAAAATGACGGCGACGCCAAGAACCACCCGGCGTAAAGTCTCTTGCGAGGCAGATGATTTCAATTTCCTCTCCCGCTCAGCGTCTGGTCCATGCCTTCGGTGAGCTGTTACGGGACCCCACACTGGCGAATGAACGCAACTACCACAATGACTTGCCCGTCATTTCTCCGATATCCAAACCTCATCAGCTAAAATGCTGACAACAAAGGATGTCTATGTTGCTTGAGGCTGGAACGTGGCGTTCTTTGGGTAGTTTCGTCGAGGGGCAGGTGCAGTAAATGAGCCCGAATGAGGTATCTCATCGCGTCCGGTTCGGCCCATATGAGGCCGACCTTCGCACGCACGAGCTCTGGAAGCACGGAACGCGGCTGAAACTTTCAGGTCAACCCTTCCAGATTCTGGAGGTCATGCTGTCCCGGCCCGGCGACCTCATCACCCGCGACGAACTGCGCGACAAGCTCTGGCCTGAAGATACCTTCGTCGACTTCAGCCACGGCCTGAACGCCGCCGTCAACAAGTTGCGCGACGCACTCAACGACTCCGCCGACAATCCCAAGTACATCGAGACCTTACCGCGCCGGGGATACCGGTTCATTGGGCAGGCGGAACGGCCCCTGGCTCCAAGCGCACCTTCAGGAACAGCTTCGCGAACCGAGGAGCCAGCCACAACCAAACCCGTTCCAGAGCCGCTGTCATCCTTTACCCACCACGAGCAAATTCCAGAGACTCACGAGAAGAAATTTCTTCGTCTGCCGACAGTCATCGCAGGTTCGATTCTCATTCTTGTTCTGCTGGTATTGGCGATGTGGGTCCAGCCGAACTTCCGCTCTGATTCTTGGAAGAATGCGCCTCCGGATGGTGAAGTAAACGAATCGCATCTCCCTTCCAGCATTCTTGAGTTAGAAACCGTTCCGAATAACGGCGGCAAAGTCCTCGTTGCTGGTCCGGGGCGTAATGAGGGACCGCAACTTTCGCCGGATGGGAAACGGATGGTGTTTATGTCTGATCGCTCTGGAGCTACAGAAATCTGGGTGAGCAATGCCGACGGTTCGTCCCCGGTGCAACTGACGACATTTGGAACGACGGGTACTCCGCAGTGGTCGCCCGACGGCAAGATGATTACCTTCGACGGTCGTGTGGACGGTAAGGGCACCATCTTCATAATCCCAGCCGAGGGCGGGCTCCCACGGCCACTCGTCCACAATGAGCACGAAAACCTCGTTCCCAAGTTCTCCAGTGATGGCCAATGGATTTATTTCGCTTCGGGCGATCCCGGAAACTGGCAAGTCTGGAAGGTTCCTTCCACCGGCGGTGTACCAATCGAAGTCACGGTTCGCGGTGGCTTCGCCGCGCAAGAGGGACCGGACGGCTACCTTTATTATGCCGACTCGCGCTTTCCGAATCCGGAACTCCGGCGGGTACCCATCGGCGGCGCCGGCGAACAACCAATGGTTCCCCGGATCGTCCCGCGTGACTGGGCCAGTTGGGCGATTGCGAAGAACGGCATTTACTTCATCGAAGACTCCATGGAAGCACCGGCTGTCCTGAGCTTCTACGACTTCACGACTCACGAGGTCCGTCGTGTTTCACAGCTTTCGACGGCGCCGTTCTGGCTCGCGGTTTCTCCCGATGGCAACTCCGTATTAATCGAGCAGCCTGTCCATTAGCCGTTAACGGGTCTGTGCGGGTTTGAGATTGATCTTCAGGTCTGGCTTGGGAACGCCGAGCTGGTCGCAGATCGAGAGGGCGGCGCTAAGACCGGAGGCGAGGCAGTCCGGAACACCGATTCCCTGGTAAGCATTTCCTGCCAGCGCCAGCCCCGGAGTTGAATCGACGGCATGCCGAATGCGTTGCACTCGTTCCAGATGGCCGGGACCATACTGCGCCATCGCCTTGTTCCAGCGATAGACGCGCGTGATGCGCGGCTCGGCGGTGAGCCCCAGAATTTCGCTTAGCTCTCGCCGCACTGTCGCGAGAATCTCTTCGTCGCTCAACACGAGAACGCTTTGGTCACCGAGTCCGCCGAGAAATACGCGGACGATGCCTTTGTCAGCCGGTGCGCGGTGCGGGAACTTGTTGTGCACGAACGTAAGTGCGCGAATGCGGCGATTCTCGCTCTTCGGCACCAGAAACCCGAATCCCGGCGGCATATTGGCGAGATCGGCTCGGCTGTATGTCATGACGACCGTTACCGATGAGCTATACGACACAGCATGGAGGTCATACGCCAGCACCTGGTTCTCGCGAGACAGAAGATGTCCGGCGACGTGGGCGGGAGTGGCGATGACCACGGCGTCGAAAGCTTCGGGTTGGCCGTTCACGGCAAGAATCCACTTCTTGTTTTCGCGGTAAACGTTTGTGATGGCAACGCCCGTTTTTACCGATTGCGACGGCAGGAATGCCTCGACGGCATCGACCATCTGCTGCATGCCATTCTTGAGCGATGAAAACAATGGGCGCGGTTTGTAGTTCGGGCCCTGCGCTTTGACGAATTGCGCCATCTTCTTGCGCGCGACCAGCATGCCGCGGCTCAGGCTGCCGTACTTAGCTTCCATGTCGGAGAAGCGAGGAAGGACAGCTCTAACGCTCAGGTTAGCGGCATCGCCTCCGTACACGCCTGCGAGCAGTGGATCGGCCAGGCGCTCGACAACTTCCTGCCCATAGTGCCGGCGCACCAGATCGGCAACGCTCTCGTCATGCGAGTTCTTTGCCGGTGGGCGGGAGAAGAATTCCAGTCCCATCTTGATCTTGGTGCCCCAGGTAAATAACGATGTCGTTACAGTGGGCAGGATCTTGGTCGGCACCATGAACATGAGCCCGTCGGGCATGGGGATCAGCCGATTGTTAACCAGGATGTACGTTATGCGTTCGGAATCATTCGACCCGATGATCTGGTCGCCGAGGCCGAAGAGTTTGCAGAAATCCGCGCCGGTCGTCTTCTCGGAGAGGAAGGAGTCAGGGCCGGCCTCGATCAGGCAATCGTCGGCGAGTTCCGTCTGCATCACCCCGCCGAGGCGCGTGTCTCGCTCGAACAGTGTGAACTCGATGTCGGTTCCGGCTTGCTTCGCATATTGCAGTGTGGTAGCCGCTGCCAGGCCTGACGCTCCGCCGCCAATGATCGAGATTTTCTTCATGCCGTGGGACTTTCGACCTTCGACTTTCGCGTTGCGTCAGTCTGCGATTGTCCTGTTGTCCGCGCCGCTAGCCGTTGTCGTGCAACGTCGGCCACAGCTTTCGCGAACGTGGGTGAGTCGTTCAACGATTCGGCTCGCCAGAGCCGCATGCCGTGTTCTTCGGCAAATTTCTTGAATGCGATATCGATGTCGTACAGGACCTCGACGTGGTCGCAGACGAATCCAATCGGCTGAATGAACACGCCGTGATGGCCTTCTTCCTTCAACTTGAGGATCGTTTCCTCGACCGTTGGCCCAAGCCATGTGCCCCCGGACATTCCCTGGCTCTGGAAGGCAAAGTGGAAATCGTCCGTATGAATGCTTGCTTCTTCAGCGACGAGTTGTGCGGTATGGATCGCCTGCCATTCGTAGGGATCGCCTTCATCGACTGTTCGCTGCGGAACGCTATGTGCCGTCCAGATAATGGGAACCTTTGTACCTGCTTCGTTACACGCCTTTTGCCATCCCGCATGGAACCTCTCGACAAATGCCTTGATCAGCAACGGATGGTCGTGCCAGCTCTCGACGAAA
>CAYWSM010000447.1:0-4773 GCA_964460935.1 uncultured Terriglobales bacterium
ATCTCTTTCACGGAATTTCCTTCCGCCAGAAGCTTCAGGATTTCGCGCTCGCGCGGAGTCAAAGTCGAGATTCGCGGACGCATCTTCGTGTCACGCACGCGTGAACGGAAATCTTCCACCAGTTTTCCGAGCACCTGTGAACTGAGATATTTCCCGCCCTTATAGACATCGCGCACGGCCGTTACAAGCTGCGGAGCGGGCGTGTCTTTCAACACATATCCCGATGCGCCAACTTCCAGGCACTGCACCAAGTAGTCTTCGTCCTCGTACATCGTAAGAAAGAGAACTTTGGTTTCCGGTCGATTTTTTTTGATGTGACGAGCCGCCTCGAAGGACGAAAGCCCAGGCATGCCGATATCCATCAGCACGATATCGGGCCGTAATTCACGAGCCTTTTCGACAGCGTCGCCGGCATCGGCGGCTTCGCCGACAACTTCGAAATCCGACTCGCTCTCCAGCAGTCGACGTACTCCCTGCCGAAACAATGTGTGATCGTCAACCAGCAAACATCTGATCTTTGGCATCTGCCTGTTCCTTATCCGTCCTTTTCAGTTATTGGGGCTGACCGCAGCTCCCAGAGTGGCTCCCAAGGGAGCGAAATCAATTCAGTGCACGTCACGCCCAACCGCTGCGGCCCGCCCCTTCAAAAAAGGGCGCAATTCCGATGCTCCCTTGTTGTGCCCGCGTTCCTCGGGAGCACGCTGAGTTACGGGCACCTTCACTTCGATGCGGGTACCCTTGCTTTTGGCTGACACGACCTTGGCAGAGCCGCCCAGCATGGCAACTCTTTCTGTCATCCCAGACAACCCAAAATTACGTCCGACTACGGGTCCATGGGTAATTCCGACCCCATCGTCCTGGATCACGAGCGACAACAGGTCGCCATTACGGCCCATCTGCAGCGTTACATTTCGTGCCTGCGCGTGTTTGGCGACGTTGTGCAGAGCTTCCTGGACGACGCGGTATATGGCCGTCTCAGTTTGATTCGACAGTCGCCCGACGCTGTCGGAAACAGCTACTCGGGTACGAACCCCGGTGCGCTTCGTGAAATCCTTTGCTTCCTTACGGATAGCCGCAATCAACCCAAGCTCTTCCAGCACCAGCGGTGAAAGCTTGGCGATAATCCGGCGAATGCCTTCGATAGTCTGATCGACGACCGTAACGGTCTCGGCAATCTTCTTGCGCAGCTCTGAGGCTCCTGCGCTGCCGTCGAGCATGCCGAGATAGAGACGGATCACCATGAGCTGCTGGCCGGTGGCGTCGTGCAGCTCGCGGCTGATGCGTTTGCGCTCTTCTTCCTGTGCACGCAGCAAGTGGGCGGAGAGTTCTGCGATGCGCATCTCGCGTTCGCGCAACGCGTCGTTGAACTGCGCCTTTTCGATGGCCAGCGCCGAACGCTCGGCAATAGCGCTCAACAGTTCCTTCTCGGAAGGAAGCCACTCAAACGGGCGCGTGAATCCGATCACGAGCACGCCTATGACCTGGTTGTTGCTGCGCAGGGGCACTCCCCAAAGCGACTTCGCTTTGTCGCGCAACACGGGGTTCAGGAGTCCGTGGGAGTGCTCAAGATCGGGCAGAATCGCCGGTTCGCCCGTTTCGGCGATCTGGCCGGTGAATCCGCGACCGACGGGGACGGCTTGCGATTCATCAAGTTCCAGGCCGACGAGCGCCTTGGGTCGCAGAAGATCTTCCGCGTCGCGCAAAAGCACCATGCCTAGCGAAGCACCAAAGGTTTCCGTAGTCACGCGCAAAACCTTGTCGAGCAAGATGTTCAGGTTGCCGGAAGAGAGCTCCGCATCAAGAATGGAGAGCAATGCCGCCGAGGCGCGACGTTGTGCGTCATAGTAGGCGCCGGTCACCGCGATGAACGTCTTAGAGTTGTAATTTTCCAGCGCAGCGATGCCTTCCGCGCGCGCCATGGGCGACAGGCGTTCCAGGTGAACTTCGCAGAATTGCTGGTAGATTTCGAGCGAGCGGGCGATTACTCGCGTGTCAACGTGCAATTTCGAAAGACGTGAACCGTAGTAAGTGAGGCTTTCAAAGAACGTTTCAAAATCGGCGCCGCAAAACAGGCCAAATCCCGTACCGATATTCAGGCGTTCCAGTGAGGCCATCACGCGACCGTCAAACTGGAATTCTTCGAACATGTGCGCGCGCCACGCCGCCGTAATTTCGGGGAACTGGGTTTGCAGTGTCTGCACGACTTCACAGATGCGCGTGCGTGCCGATTCATGCAGCGGCAGGGTGGGGGACAAAATCAACGCCTCCAGAATGGGTTCTTTCGAGAAAACCTAATGCCAGGGAGGTGACAAGCTGGTTACCTCAACTGTTTCTGTATTTTAACAGTATTTCTAAGGTTTCTTGTGGATATACGCCAGAAATATTACCATTTGGTAAATATTACAAAGAGGGGAAGAATATACCCATCACGCAAGTTAATCGTGCGCTACCGCGGCAGGCTGAATTTCGGAAACGTCCACAAAATCGGTCGGGTAGTTGCGCGTGAAGCACGCGTCGCAATAACGGACCTGTTCGCCTTCGCCGCAGGCGGTTTTCATCCCCTCCAGCGACAGGTACGAGAGCGAGTCAGCGCCAATAAATTCCCGGATTTCTTCCACGGTCTTGTTGGCGGCGATTAACTCCTTACGCCGAGGGGTGTCCACGCCGTAATAACAGGAGGCAATCGTCGGCGGGCACGAGATGCGCATGTGCACCTCTTTTGCGCCGGCCTGGCGGATCATGCGGACGATTTTCTTCGAGGTGGTGCCGCGAACGATCGAGTCGTCAATCAGGACCACGCGTTTGCCTTCCAGCAATGAGCGGACCGGGTTGAGCTTGAGCTTCACGCCGAAGTCGCGGACGCGCTGTTCGGGCTCAATAAAGGTGCGCCCAACGTAGTGGCTGCGGATGAGCGCAGTGCGATAAGGGATCCCGCTCTCTGCAGCAAAGCCGATGGCCGCGGGAATGCCGGAGTCGGGCACGGCACAGACGAGGTCGGCATCGACCGGAGCCTCGCGGGCGAGCTCGCGTCCCATGAGCTCGCGGCTGGTCGCGACGGAACGGCCAAACACCACGCTGTCGGGACGTGAGAAGTACACCTGCTCAAATACACAGGCAGTCATCGGCTGAGCCGGGGCGTAGAACCGCGAGCGAATGCCTTCCGGTTCAACGACGATCAACTCACCTTGTTTTACATCGCGCTCGAACTCGGCGCCGATCAGGTCGAAAGCCGTACTCTCGGAGGCGAACACGACGGCGTCGTGCCGGACGGAATCGTTGGCCTTAATGCGTCCCATCGAAAGCGGACGGAACCCGCGTGGATCGCGGACGGCAAAAATGCGGTCGTTGGTCATGATGACCAGCGAAAACGCGCCTTCGATGCGGCGAAGCGCGTCAGTAATGGAATCCTCCAGGGTCTGTTCCTTGGAATGTGCAATGAGGTGGACAATAACCTCAGTGTCGCTGGAAGTCTGGAAGATGGACCCTTCGCGTTCGAGCTTAGCGCGTAGGTCACCGGCGTTCACCAGGTTGCCGTTGTGTGCGAGCGCCATCTGGCCTTTGTTGCAGTCAACCATGATTGGCTGTGCGTTGAGCAGAGCCGAGTCGCCAGTTGTCGAATAGCGCGTGTGACCGATCGCTTGCGTACCCGGCAGCTTCTCAATGACATCCTCGGTGAAGATGTCCACTACCAATCCCATCTGCTTGTACGTACGGATCTTTACCCCGTTGGACGCGGCTATACCCGCCGATTCCTGACCGCGGTGCTGGAGAGCGTGCAGTCCGAGATAGGCCATCTTGGACGCTTCGGGGTGGGCATAAACAGCCACCACACCGCATTCTTCGTGAAATTTGTCGAAGGGTATGATCATGTAAGCTCTCAGCGAATAACAGTCAGTACTACTTAAGCAGAGATCGTTACGTAATCGGCAATCGTGCTTGCCTCAGGAATCGGATCGCCGTCTTCACGGAGGCCCTCAACGTGTAACTCAATCGCCTCACGAATCAATCTCTGCGTTTCTTCCAGCGTGGCTCCTGCAGCGATACAGCCGGGCAAATCTGGAACATGCGCGCTGTACCCTGTATCTGTCTTTGCAAATACAACTGCATATTTCATTTCTTCAGTCCTGCCTGCGCCAGAATACTTGCCAAAGTCTTGGGATGAACATCCTGTGAAGACTGTCCGGCTATCGTTACTCGTCCTGGCTTTGTCGGATGTTTGTACTGCCTGTGGCTTCCTTTCGTCCGAACCATTTGCCAGCCGTCTTGTTCAACCAACTTCACGACGTCTCTGAGTTTCACCGGCTAACTCTTCTGCAGCACTTCCGGGACCAGCCGCTCTTCTGTTTCAACGTGCAGATCGCGTTCGAGCGCCTTGTCCCAAGCTTCCCGGAGATCGCCAATGTTAGCCGACACTACCGCCTTACTGCCTATCGAAATTTCAAATACTTCAGGGGTGGTGTACCCGATGATTTCCGCCGCTATGCCGTGCCTTTCCGCTACCTGTTTGATTCCGGAAACGTGGCTTTGGTCGCAGGAAACCACGATGCGGCTGGCGTCCTCGCCGAAGAGCACGTACTCAGCAGGAAGCTCCGTTGAACTCAGCTCCACCTTAGCCCCAAATCCATTTCGGAACCCGGATTCAGCCAGAGTGACCGCCAGACCGCCTTCCGAGACGTCGTGGGCGGAATCCACCACTCCCGTGCGGATCAACTCGACAATGCACCTCTGGAGTTCAGCTTCCTTCTCCAGTTCCAGCGCCGGCGGGAATCCCCA
>CAYWSM010000448.1:0-17180 GCA_964460935.1 uncultured Terriglobales bacterium
GCTGTTCATCCCGTGTTTCGTCGACCAGCTATGTCCGCAGGTCGGCGTCGATATGGCGCGCGTGCTGCGGCGCATCGGTTGCGAGATCCACTTTCCCGAAGACCAAACCTGCTGCGGGCAACCGGCCTTCAACAGCGGATATTGGAATGAAGCTCGAACCGTCGCCGAACGATTCTTGCGCGTCTTCGACAAAGCCGAGTGCGTTGTTGGACCCTCAGGCTCCTGCGTCACCATGGTGCGGAAGTTTTATCCCGACTTGCTGGAACCCGAAACCGCTGCATTCTCTAAGTTCTACGAGTTCTCCGAATTCCTAACCTCTGTGGCGAAAGTCGATGACCTCGGCGCGATCTTCCCGCACAAAGTTACCCTTCACGACTCCTGCCATGCTCTGCGTGAACTTGGCATCAGCGCCGGCCCCCGCGCGTTGCTCCGCAAAGTCCGGGGACTCGAGTTCATGGAAATGAACCACGCCGACGAGTGTTGCGGATTCGGTGGAACCTTCGCCGTGAAGTTCGGCATGATCTCCGCCGCGATGGGTGAGACAAAATCGCAGAACGCGCTCGCCACCGGCGCCGAATACGTCACCTCCATCGACCCAAGTTGCCTCCTGCACGTCGAGGGACTTCTTCGGAAACAACAATCGCCGCTGAAGACCATTCACCTCGCCAGCATTCTCGCCAGCGAGGCGGCGCAATGAACGCCGCCGCGGAGTTCATTAAAAGATCAATCCAGAAGTCGTCCGACCTCGACCATCGCCAGATCATTCGCAAGAACATCGATCATTACGATGCCGCTGTCGTTCGTGGCAAATCACGCTTCGCCGATTGGGAAGCTGCCCGCGAACGTTGCGCCGCCATCAAGCAGGAAGCCATCGACAACCTCGACCGCTTGTTGGTCGAGTTCGAATCAAAGATTCTCGCCCGCGGCGGCCACGTCTTCTGGGCCGAAAACTCCGAACAAGCCCGCGACTACATCGTCAGGCTTGCCACCGATCGCGGCATAAAGCGCATTGTGAAATCGAAGTCGATGGTGACGGAAGAAATCCATCTCACGCCCGCGTTAGAGAAGCTTGGCTGTGAGGTCGTGGAAACCGATCTTGGCGAATACATCGTGCAGTTGCGGAACGAGCCGCCATATCACATCGTCACTCCGGCCATGCATCTCACCCGCGTGCAGATCGCCGAATTGTTCCGCGACAAACTCGAGGGCGTGACCTCCGACGAACCGACCGAACTCGTCGCTGCCGCCCGGCGCAAATTGCGAGACGCCTTCTTCGCCGCCGAGATGGGCATTAGCGGCGCCAACTTCCTCGTCGCCGATGCCGGCATGGTCGCGATCTCCACCAACGAAGGCAATGGCCGGCTCAGCACCACGTTGCCACGGATTCACGTGGTCGTTACGGGGATTGAAAAGGTTATCCCTCGCTTGCGCGATCTCGGCATTCTTTGGCCCACGCTCGCCACGGCTGGCACCGGACAGTCCGTGACCACCTACAACACCTTGATCGGAGGACCGCGAACAGCCAACGAGATCGACGGCCCCGAAGAGTTTCACGTTGTGCTCGTGGACAATGGCCGCAGCGAGCTGCTCGCCGACATCGAACAGCGCGACGCGCTCCGTTGCATCCGCTGCGGAGCCTGCCTGAACGCCTGCCCCGTTTACCGCAACATCGGCGGACACACCTATGCCACCACGTACCAGGGTCCGATTGGCAGCGTGCTCACGCCGCACTTTCGCGGACACGACTTCGACCACCTCTCGTACGCCTCATCTCTGTGTGGCAATTGCACCAGCGTCTGTCCGGTGAAAATCGATCTTCACCATCACCTGCTGCATAACCGCCGCAACAGCGTTGCGTCCGATCAGCGACCCCGCTCCGAACGTCTGGGATTCCGCTTCTGGCGCTGGATGATGATGGATGGCCGCCGCTTTTCACGTTTCGCGAAACTTGGCAAGTTCGGCGTGCGTTTTGGCCGCGCTATCGGGCTTGATCCAATGAGACCGTGGACCAGGTACCGCTCCGCCCCCGATCTGCCAAAGCAATCATTCCGCGATCTGTGGAGAAGCGGCCGTGTCTAACTCCGCTCGCGAACGCATCCTCGGCCGCATTTCGGCAGCGTTACAGAAAAAATCGCACCCCTCGTCATATACACCGCGCCCAATTTTCGCCCCAATCCTGGACCTCAAGCAGCGCTTCGAACTCGAGTGCCGCAACAACTACACCGAGTGCATCTTCACTCGCAATGCGGAAGAAACACAGTCGCGGCTTCTGGAACTTCTCTCGTCTCTGAAGAGCGGTGCGGTTTTCGTCGAAGACACTCCATTCATTCGCGACCGGATCTGTTCTGCTCCGCACGACATCATCTGGTCCACGCAAGGTTCTGCACCGGAATCGTCGCAGGCCACCATTACGCGCGCGAAAGCCCTGATCGCGCAAACCGGATCTCTTCTCGTTGGCTCGTCCTGCGGTGGCCGCGGCGGGTCGATCGTTGCTCCCGTGCACATTGTCCTCGCATACGAATCCCAACTCGTCTCCGACATCGAAGCCGCTCTCGCTCTTGCCGAGAGTGAGGGGCTTCCTCAAAAGAACTCATTTATCGGAATCGTCACCGGATGCAGTCGCACCGCAGACATCGAAAAACTACTAGTGATAGGCGCCCACGGACCCAAGCGGCTGGTTGTCATCGTAGAAGGTTGACACCGAGACTCTCGGATTTTTTCCGCAAAACAAAATCTCGCCATCTCCAAATCCACGGAGTAATGGCGAGATATTCAGATAACCAGATACCCTGATATTCAGATTTCTTACTGCTGTTCGTTGCTCGCCGTAGTCGATCCCTTCTTGCCGTGCTTCATCATCTCAGCCTGTCTCACCTGCTGGGCCTCTTGCAGATGGCTTTGCAGAGTAGGTAGCGTTTGCGATGCGAAGTTCTTCACGTCCGGGTCGCTCCCTGAATTCGCTTCCTTCTGGAACTCCGCCACATCCATTTTGTGGTCCTGCAACATGTGCCGCATGTAGACGTGGTCAAACTGCGCGCCCGAGAGTCCCGACAGTCTATCTTTCAGCGCTTTGTCTTTGGCATCCAGATCGGTCGGAAGTTGCACACCCTTCTGTTGCGCGATTTGTTTCAACTGGTCGTTGGCCTTCGAATGATCGTCGACCATCCGTTGGCCGAATTTCTTTACATCATCGCTTTGGCCTTTTTGTGCGGCCAGTTGCCCGAGTTCGACTTCGGCCATGCCTCCCTGCGCGGCCTTGTTCACAAACATCTTGTCGGCGGCGCTTAGCTGTCCGCTGGAACTTCCGCTAGATGCTGAACTTGAGGCGCTCTGATTCGAATTGTCCGAAGTCTGTGCAACTGCTCCGAACGACACGAGACACGCCATTGCGACTGTGGCTAAGCCACACTTCAAAGCCTTCTTCACGTTTTCCATAGTGACTCACTCCATTCCTGAATTGACGGATGACGCGCGAAATCCCCCGCCGGCAGCTTCGGCGTACACTTACGCGTAGGACGGCGATACCGGATAGATGAACGCCATTTCGCCGCAGATGCCAGTCAGCGAGAGTTGCGGACATCTACGGACATCTAAAGTTCGGAACCAAAAACTCTCACGATCCCGTCTTCCCCGCTTGTAAACTGGAGTGTGCCCCTGCCCCTTCAGCTCCGGTCGAACATCGAGCAGCTCTTGCAATCGGTGGATCGAACCCGCGTTGCGCGGGCCGCTGAGCAGATCACCGCGGATTACAAGTCCGGACGGTTTGCCCACTCGTTGCAATCTCCGGAGTCCCGTGTTGCTTACCTCACAACACGCCTGCCGGCCACATTCGCTGCCAACGAATTTGTGTTTCGGGAAGTTGCTCGCGTTTGCCCGGACGTGGCTCCACAAGACATGCTGGATCTTGGAGCCGGACCGGGCACTGCGACATGGGCGGCGCGAGAGATCTGGCCCACTCTCATCGGGTTCAACCTGATCGATAGCAACCGGGAAATGATCGAGCTCGGGCAGAGGCTGGCCAGCGGTTTCTTCGAGGCAAACTGGATGGTAGCCAATCTCGCTGCCGTCAATTTCCCAACGGTGGATCTGGTGGTCATCTCCTACGCACTCGGCGAATTGACTTCCGCTTCCTCGCTTGTTGTGCGTGCATGGAACGCCGCGCGGAAAGTGCTCGTCATCATCGAACCGGGCACCCCGAAGAATTTTTCCGTGATAGCTGCGCTCCGGACGCAGTTAATCCAATCGGGCGCTTACCCTATTGCCCCGTGTCCGCACGTGAATGAATGTCCGATGGCCGCCCTCAATGACTGGTGCCATTTCGCCGTTCGGCTCCCGCGGTCGGTCGATCACCGCCGCCTCAAGGGTGGCGCCTTGGGATATGAGGATGAGAAGTTTTCCTATCTCGCTTTTAGCAAATCACCGGTCCAGACTCCGCCGGCACGCATTCTCCGCCACCCCGTCATTCACCGCGGACATATCCAACTCACTCTCTGTACCGGCAATGGCCTTCAGTCACCGATCGCGGCTCGCTCCGACAAGCCGGCCTTCCGTGCCGCCCGCAAGGCTGAATGGGGAGATTCCTGGCAAGCATGACTCCGTTCGGCAATACCTGGTGTATTTAACGAAATTGTTACTACTGTCATGATAGTAGACAATACTTTGGTAACTATCGCTCCCGTTTTGGGAACGGCAATCCTCAGTCCTATTTCTATAGTAGTGCTCTCCCAATGCAATCTATTGCACAGAAATTAACGCTAGCGTTTCCAAACCACTGATCTGCCGGGCAGTTACGCGGTTTTCGAATGGCAGCCCCCTTGCACTCCCCAGTATGTCTTCCCCTATGTCGATTCCCAATTGATTCACCGGAGGAGTATGAGAAAGCTAGCGCTGCTGTGTCTTTTGTGCCTCTCGCTCGGCATCTGTTCCTGGGCGAGCACAGGCACTACGGATCCCACTCTTTTCCAGGACGCGATCAACTGGTGCACGAATTACGGATGTCAAGGTCAGCAGTTGGGCTCTCCCCAGGTGTGGACCTCGGGCAACGGTGCTACCGGAATGATCGGCCTGGTCAGCTCTCAGAATATGGAGAATCTCGTTCAGGGCGGTTCCTGGAACGGCAATTTCAGCAATGGCGAAGGCCTCATTTACAACGGGGTTTCCGATGGCAACACCCCTGGCGGCATTCTGCTGTCTCTTGATTCCCCTGCCTATGGGGTCGGCGCTTACATCCAGGCGGACATCTTCGGCGCGTTTACCGCGACGATTAGCCTGTATGACGCCAGTTTCAACCTGCTCGGCACGTATTCGCATGACGGTGTGTCCGACCAAAATGTCGGCACCGCTCTGTTCATCGGCGCTTACGACGACATCGCGGATGTTTCCTGGGCCATCTTCGACGTCACCGATGTCAACGGTGATGACAATTTTGCAATCGGCACGACGATGCTAAAGACGGGCAACGTCAGCACTCCCGAACCCGCTACCTTCACGCTCCTGGCGTCCTCGTTGCTGGGACTCGCTGGCATGCTGCGCCGTAAGGAGGGAAAGTAATGAAACTCCGCACACTGTTAATTCTATGTTTGGCGTTGTTTGTAGCCTCTCAACTGGTGGTAGCTCAGCTTGCACCCGGTCCGAGTAACGTGCAGAAACTCGCGATAGCAGCGAGAAGCGTTCCGCACGGCCTGCCGGTGGTACCGGCTAACTCCGTTTCCGTCGGCACACCGCGTCCTCATGTTTGGGTTGCGGACTTCATCGGCGCTAACACTCACATTCAGCCGGGCCTGCCTTCCTTCTGCAACGTCACCAATTCCATGGGCGGATTTAACTGGTGCCCGAATGCCCTGCGGATCGCGTACGACATGGACAACATTCTTTCCGCGAACGGTGGAGCCGGCATGACGGTTGCTATCGTCGATGCTTTCCACTATCCGAACGCCGAAGCTGACCTCGCGTTCTTCAACAACGAAATGGGACTCCCCGCCTGCACCAAGGCGAACGGATGCTTCATTAACCTCGATCAGAACGGCAACGATGCCACGAACACTCGCTGCGCATCGAACACCGGATGGGAACTGGAAACCATGCTTGATATCGAATGGGCCCATGTCATGGCGCCCAATGCGAAGATCATGCTGGTGGAAGGTTGCACCAACTCCTTCGATGATCTGCTCGCTGCGGTTCACACCGCGATCGCCAAGGGCGCCGATGTTGTTTCCAACAGCTACGGAGCCGGTGAATTCTCGGGCGAGAGTTCGATGGATAGCGATTACGTCCAGCCGGTTCCAATCCTGTTCTCCTCGGGCGATGATGCAGCCGCTGGAAAATCGTACCCCTGCGCATCTTCCAACATCACCTGCATCGGTGGAACCCGGCTTATGCCAGTATCGGGAACCGACTTCCGTCGCGGCACCGAGACGGGCTGGACCGATAGCGGTGGCGGCTGTGCGCTTGCAGAAGAACCCGTCCCCTCATGGCAGACGAGTAACGGCGTGAATGTTTGCGGCGCTACCCGCAACATGCCCGACATCTCTGCCGATGCCGATCCGGACACAGGCGTCATCGTGTACGACAGCGGTAACGGCGGTCACTTCCGCGTTGGCGGCACCAGCCTCTCGTGCCCATTGATGGCTGGCCTCTTCGCCGACCTCAACACTGCCCGCACGACGGTCGTGCCGGCCCTGCTCCGCAAGCCAAAATTAGCGGGTTCGGCTTCCCCGAACTACGTCAACATCGGCCTCTATCTGAAGTATGCCGGACACAACACGGGGAATCCGTACGTGTTCTACTACTTCGATGTGATCGGTGGGAACAACGGCTACAACGCGGTCGCCGGCTATGACCTGGTCACTGGCCTCGGTGTTCTCTACGGAACCCATGCTGGGCCGCCATGGAACCTGCCGTAACCTTAACGTTACTTTCTTCTCGCAGCCCGTCGCAAGACGGGCTTTTTATTTTGCCTTGGAAAAATTTTCGTAGATCGCGTACTGCTCTGTTCCGCCGGCCTTCCGCAGGAACTCCGCTTCCCGCAGCACGTGTTCCGAGATGGGATTGTGATAAATGACTTGCACCTGCCGCGGCGCAGCCTGCAGCGACCTCCGCAGGTTCTCCATCATTCCCCGCATTGCCGCCTCCGGCAGTGGATTGAACAGATAGAGCAAAACCGTCTCGTCGGGGAACACAAAATCCCGCGCATCGCAGCACACGGACTCGATCTCCTTGCACTGCTGTTCCGGTGACGAAAAGCGCGCAATATTAGTCTCCGCGACCCGGTGCAATTCCGGGAGCAGTTCCACGCCCACGATCTGCCGAAACGGAAACTCCGACGCCATCAGCAACGTTCTTCCCTTGCCCGATCCGATATCGATGAACGTGTACTGTGAAAAGTCGATGGCGATTGCCTGCATCATTTCGCGGAATTCCGCCGGATCCGTCGGCTGGTAAGGTGCTCCCGAGATCGCCGCAATCAATCGGCTTCGATTCGTGACCGTCGCCGCTGTCGTATCGACTTCGTGGTCCCAGTCATACTCCACATCGCCGTAGCGCCGCCGCTTCCGCTCCGGAGTCGATTCCCTCACCCACTCCCAGACATCCGCCCCGATCTCCCATGCGCTCGCAGCCACGCCCTTCTGCGATCGCGTCTCTCGCCATCTTCGCCCCAAGACGGACCATACCGACGGCTCCACCTTCATGCCGCTAGTGTAACGAACAGCCAACTAGGTGCCCCATTCAACCTGCTTTTAGTTGAGTGTGGATTTTACTCACACCAATTTCTCTACCATCCCTACCTCACCCCCCACCTTTTCCAATATCCTCAGCAACCGCCCAATTTCGGCTGCTCCAATCTTCTTTCCATCGACCTCCTGGAATCTCGCCAGCAGCTCTGGTTCATCCTCCACCGGCAGTGTGTTGTCCGCCATCACGAACAGTACCAGATTTTCCTTCTGGATGTGTTCCCGCAACGCCCTGACGTACTCGCACGCTGCTTTCGCGAACCGCAGCCCGGCTTTCTTGTCGCCGCCGCGATAACTTTCCGTTGCGGCAATCATTTCCCTCGTCAGAGACCGGTTGTGCTCGTGGTCGGCCAGCATGCAGTGAATCGGCCCCTCCTCGCGCGAAAACCCGTGCTCAATCATCGCCGGAAACAGCAGGTCCTCTTCTTTGCCGTGGTGCGTCTTGTCGGCGTACAGGCGGAAGAACTCGATCAGGTCCTCCATAGTCTTGGGCGAAACCTCGCACCCATCCCGCAATTTGTCCGAGCAGGCCTCCAGCAGTTCCAGCCCCCTCAGGATGTTGTCGTGCTCTTCCCGCAGAATTCGAATCGGCTCTTGCATCGTTCACCTCGCAACGAAACTTATCCGGCCGGCGCCCGGCCGAGCCATGACAAAAGTCACGACCCACGCCGATTTCCGCTGCAATGTTCTTTTCATCTCTTGTTAACCAGATATTCAGACAGCGCTCGTACCTTCACGAAATGGGGCTCGATGCCTGTGTTCCGGCATGTGGGCGGGTGTCCAGATGACGAAGAAGACCGTTTTTGTGGTCGAAGACGAAGCCGATATCGCCGCTCTTATCAAGTTCAATCTCGAGGCAGCCGATTATTCGGTGAAGCGTTTTGATCGTGCCGAACCTGCGCTGTTACACGCCATGGCCAGCCCTCCCGCGCTGTTCTTGCTCGATGTCATGTTGCCAGGCGAAGACGGCCTCGAATTGTGCAAGCGGATCCGCAACACGGAAGCTCTCGCGCGCGTGCCGATTATCTTCGTCACCGCTCGGATCTCAGAGGAAGACCGCCTGCTCGGTTTCGATATCGGCGCCGATGACTACATCACCAAGCCCTTCAGCCCCCGCGAACTTGTCGCCCGTGTGGACGCCGTACTGCGCCGCAGCGCCGAGACGCCCAGCACCGACATCATCCGGTTTGGCCGGGTTGAGATCGACTGCGCCGCCATGGTCTTGCGCATCGACTCGCAGGAAGTCCCGACCACCACGCTCGAATTCCGTCTTCTCGAATATCTCGCTCGTTCCCCCGGACTCGTCTTCACCCGCGATCGTCTCCTCGAAGCCGTTTGGGGTAACAGCAAGTTCGTGAGCCGCCGTTCCGTCGACGTCTACGTCAGCAAGTTGCGCGAGAAGATTGAAAACGATCCCAACAATCCCGAGTATCTCCTCACCGTTCGCGGCGCTGGATACAAGATGATGTTGCCCAAAACCAATTCCTTGTCGTCCCGATCCATCGCCTGACGAACGCAATCCGTTTTGTTGTGCCCTGTCTGTCCTGTTGGTGATGTACGGTGCCCCACGTTCGGCCATCCTTTGGCCTAACGTGGGATTCCATCAACGTTCTGAAGTTTGGTGCCTCATGTCTGCCTTCCTTTGGCAGACGTGGGGTTCCACTAACGCTCGCATTGAACCGAGCCGCCATCGCGCATAAACTGGCGTCCTAATATCTATGCCTACCTTCGCCGCGGTAGATGTCGGCTCCAACTCCGTTCGATTGAAAATTGCCAAACTCGTTCGTGGACGCCTCGAAACCATTCATGAAGACCGCGAAGTCACTCGCCTCGGCGAATCCGTTTTCCGCAGCGGCCTGCTCGACCCGCAAGCCATTGCCAATACCGTCAAGGTTCTGCGCCGTTTCCATCGCTCCACCACGGCCGCCAGCGTCGACGCCGTCCGCGTCGTAGCCACCAGCGCTATGCGCGACACGCGCAATGCCTCCAGCTTTATCGAGTGGGTGCGCTCCACCACCGGCTGGCGCGTCGAGATCATCTCCGGATTGGAAGAAGGACGCCTCATTCACCTCGGCGTCATCGCCAACACTCGCGTTAAGACCTGGCCGCTGCTTCTTATGGACCTTGGCGGCGGAAGTTGTGAGCTCACCATCTCCATCGACTCGCAGATCCGTTCCATGGTCAGCCTTCCCCTCGGAGCCGTGCGGCTGACGGAAGAATTTCTTCCCAACGATCCACCGAAGAAGAAGGAAACGGAGCGCCTGCGCCAATTCGTCGCCGAGGAAGTCAGCCGTCTCGAACGCCGGATGCGCCGCTGGAGCCCTAAACTCGCGATCGCTACCTCCGGAACCGCTGCGGCTCTCGCTGCTCTCGGAGAAACCTTCGACAAACGTTCGAATCGCGCCAACTACGTTTCCACCCGTGGTCTCGATCGGATTGTCGCCGAACTGTCGAAGCGCTCGTTGGCTCAGCGCCGAGCTCTTCCTGGGCTCGGTCCGAAGCGCGCCGAAATCATCATCGCCGGCGCGACTGTCTATGCTGAGCTCGCCGAGCGTTTTGCCTTGCCCGGAATCCAGTACTCCCCGCTCGGCCTGCGCGATGGAATGCTGGTGCAGATGGCTGCCGACTACGACCGTCATACCGCGATCGGCAAGCGGATCGAAACCGAGCGTCAGAGTGGACTCGCCGAAGCGGTCGAGCATTACGGAGCCGACCTTCACTTCGCCGAGCATGTGCGTAATCTAACGATGCAGTTATTCCGCCAGTTGAAGCCCGTCCACCGCTTGCCCGAAGATTACATGGAATGGCTCATTGCGGCGGCGATGCTCCATGAAATCGGCGCGTTCATCAACCGCAACGGACGCCACCGCCATGCCTACTACCTGATCGCCAATTCCGAACTGTACGGGTTCACCGCCGAGCAGCGTCGGATCATCGCCGCCATTGCGCGCTATATGGGAAAATCGAAGCCGTCCGCTCAGGACCGCGCGCTTCGCGTCCTGCCTCCGCTCGATCGTCAACTCATTCCGCGTGCAGTAGTTTTGTTGCGCTTGGGACGTGCCCTGAACTTGGGACGCAAGGGCGCCGTCGAGAGCGTCCGCGCCAGCGTGAAGGATTCCAGCGTATCGCTGGCGTTACATACCCGGCGAGGCGGCGCCGACCTCGAGCTCTGGCAGGTGTTGAAGGAAAAGTCTTATTTCCGCGAAGTTTTCGGCCGTGACCTTGAAGCCGAGGCTTCTTGAGCCGCGTGTACCGTCTTCGACGTGAGCAGCCATTGCAGTACGGGATTCTTCCGCTTTACCTGGACTTTGGCCACTGCGCCCTTCTTCAACTCGATCGTCGCATTGGTCGCTCCGTCACTGATCAGCAGGCTGAGGAACTGGCTCAATGTCGGATTGTGTCCCACTACCATGATTGCGTCGTCTTTCGAGTGAAGCTGCACAAGCTGTGCAAAGTCCTCGAACTTCGCATCCGGACGAAGCGCGTCCTCCAGCAACAGTGACTTCGTGAATCCAAGCTCCTCGGCCACGAATCCCGCCGTTTGCTTCGCGCGCACCAGTGGACTTGAGATGATCACATCCAGGTCCACTCCCAGTGTCCGCAACACTTGCCCCATCTGGTGCGATTGCTCAACTCCAAGCGGATCCAGCGGACGCTTCTCATCCTGCTTCGGGTCCGGCAGACTCTCCCCCGCATTCGCATGTCGCAAGAAATAAATGTCCATAGTGATGCCTATTATTTCACCATGTAGCACAGCCATTCCTGGCTGTGCCCCTTCTTGGCTCTGCTCTTTACTCGGTACTCGTTACTTCACTTCCACTTCCAACCCACTCCCATTCATCCGCGCCCGCACATCGCGCAATGACCGTACTAGTCCATCCGCCCCTTTCAACTCTTCCGCTGCGTATGTCCCCGGCACTCCAATCACGGTCGCTCCAGCCGCCTTTGCCGATTTGATTCCAGACGGAGCATCCTCGAATACCAAACACGTCTTAGGATCGAACCCGATCAGCCGTGCGCCTTTCAGATACGGTTCCGGATCGGGTTTGCCCCGCATCACCTCATCCGCCGGCACCATTTGCGGAGGCCGTGGAAGTCCCGCCACCGCCAGTCTCCGCGTCGCCAGCGCTCGCGTCCCGGAAGTCACTACCGCCCACCGATCCCGTGGCAGACTCGTCAGCAACTCCTTCGCTCCGTCAATCGCCACCAACCCTTCGATGTCCTCGATTTCATTCCGCTCGATAATCGCCGCCTCGGCCACAGCATCCACATCCGGCATGAGGATGTGTACCGACTCCACCGTCCGATGCCCGTGCGCCGTGTGAATCACATATTCCGGATCGAGCCCATGCCGCTCCGCAAACTTGCGCCACTGCCGTTCCACCGAAGCAATGGAATTCACCAGCACCCCATCGCAATCGAACAAAATTGCCGAACACTTAATAGTCGCCATCACCATCGATTGTAAGTGACAGCTCTCACAAAATCCGCAGCATCGCAATTCCCGCGCTCTCTGTTTCTCTGCGATCTCCGTGTTGCTGCACTCTGTCGGCTTAACCACGAACTGATTAGGATGTGTCTCCTTCCCGTTTCGGGAAACTTTTGTCAAGGCCGCAAAACTTATAAATCCCTCCTAACCTACTCGTTACAAAGAAAATATAAATTTTGTGACTTTGGCAGTGAACCATGCCCGCAAGGCCATACTCAACAATAGGGAGGTAGAGAAGCTTATCGGCGGCCAGTCGCACCTACGCAAGTAGCTGACAAGGCTGAACTTGTTCGTAACTTCTTCGTTATCAGCCACCTGCGGAGATCGCAGTCTGCAAGTAACTGATTCTATTGAATTGAGCGGCGAATTTTGATCGCACTCATTAACCGATGACCGAAAACCGATAACCGATAGCCTGATGCAAACTAACTCACGCGAAATCAATATTTTGATCCTAAGCCATTTGTTCCCAGATACGTCGCTGAAAATCTGGCGTTAACTCGTTGATTCTGCTGATCCAGGGGGATAGGGGTATACACAAATGATGTGTACTCCCGGGTAATCCACCCTCACGGCAGATGGTCGAAATAACACGGCAACGCCGGCTGTGATGGCGGAGAGGTCGAGTTCAGATTGGGCCCTGTCCAGTCGAAGTACTCCGTCATGTCCGGCTGGAACGCATCGCGCTTGTTCAGGTTCGGAAGCCCGAAGCGATCTTCGATGAACTTCAGCAGCGCCGTGAAATCCGCGGGCGTGTGGCTTACGTATCCGGGCTTGGCGAAAGGAGAGATCACCATTAACGGCACACGGAATCCACTGATCGTGAAGTCACCCTTTGGATCGCCGGGAGCCAGGTACGGGGGCTTTCCATCCGGATTCACGGTCTGCATCGGCGGCACGTGATCGTACAGGCCACCACCTTCGTCGTAGGTGATGAACATGACGGAGTTCGCCCACGAAGGGCTGTTCATCAGTGCGGTCACGAGCTGTTGAGCGTACCGTGCGCCTTTGTCGATCGGATTCAGCGGATGCTCATCTTGTCCCGTCTCGATGTAGCCCGACTCGATCAGCGACACCGACGGCAGCGCGTCGTTGGCGGCGTCTGTGGCGAAGGTCTTAGCGTCGGCGAAATGGTCCGTATGCGCATTGGTGAAACCGGAGAAATAGGTCATGTAGGTGCTGCCGATCGACTTGCCGGCAACGAAGCCGTCCGTTACATACACTTTCCATGTAACGCCGGCATCCTGCAGCAGCTCGAAAATGTTCTTGACCCCTCCCATATTCAGCTCGGGATGTCCATCGGGCCCGCCCGGAAAGGCGTAGCCGTTCGACGTCGCCGCCAGGAAATACATGCGGTTGATCTGTGTACGCGCGGGCGCTGCGCTGAACCAGCGGTCTGAGGTTCCGAATTGTGTTGCCGCCCAGTAGTAGAACGGCAATTGGCTGCCATCGTAGTAGCCCATCGCCCGCTTCCCTGTCGTGTCGAATCCGCCGGCTGCCGGATCGTGGGCAGCAAATCCTCCCGCTGTGTAAGCGAAGCCGTCCATCGGCGGTGGCGACCCTGGATTGCTGGCGTGCGAGCGATCGATGTCAACGTGCGCTTCCACCCACGAGGAACTCAGGTCGCCAATGCAAGCGGTGTTCATCTTGAAAGGAGAGATGTTTCCCGAGTTGTCCCAGCTCACCAGGGAAATGTTGCCGGCTTTGCTCAGATCGTCGACGTCGGCGCCCAGACCCTTCGATACGCGATACGCATCGAGCTCGCCGAAATAATGATCGAAGCTCCGGTTCTCCTGCATGAAAAGGATGATGTGCTTCACCGATGACTGGAACGTTGGTGGCGGCGGTGGCGGTGTGCTCGTGGAGTTTCCCCCGCCGCTACTCTGCGTCAAATTACTGTTCGGATCGGAACCGCCTCCCATCCCGCCGCAGCCAGTCAGCGCCTCCATGGACAAGACAGAAACCGCCAAAAGTATCACCGCTTTGAACGTCAACCTCTGCCACATAAGCGCTCCACACCTCTATTGCGCGGCATAGGATGAGTTGGCCTGAACTGCTGTTGGCCGGGCGTTCTGGACGGAGTCGCGGATATTCTAATTACTCACAACTCGGTGTGACTCTCATCACAAGACGTCAGGTCAGCCTCGCGCGACAATCGATATAGACCTGAGCGGAGCGAATTAGCTTTCGGAGGAATTATTAGTATGGCAACTCAATCAAATCAGCACGCTATCGGCAACTGGACTAGCACACAAGCCTACTTGCTGGCGATCATCTGCCTGGTCGCAGGCGTCGCGATCGGATACCTGCTGCGCGGCTCGGAATCGCAGGCTCCCGCACCAACCGCAGCGAGCCTGCCTGCGGACCAAGGCGGCGCCGGCGGAATTGGCGCGAGCGCTACGCAACCCACGCCGGAACAAATGCGGCACATGGCCGACAAGAAGGCCGAGCCTCTGCTGGCGCAACTGAAAAGCAATCCGAACGACCCAAAGCTTCTCTACGACATCGGCAATATCTACTACGACACACAGCAGTTTCCCGAGGCCATTAAGTACTACGAACAATCCCTCAGTATCGATCCCAAAGCCGATGACGTGCGCACCGACATGGCCGTGGCGTACTTCTACTCGGACGACGTGGACAAAGCTCTGTCGGAACTTGATGTGGTGTTGAAGCAGAATCCCGCCCACACCAACGCCCTGTTCAATCAGGGAATGATCCGCTGGAAGGGCAAGATGGACATCACCGGTGCGATCGCTTCGTGGAAGAAACTGCTGCAGGTGAATCCGAACTACGAACGGCGCACTGAGGTCGAAGCTTTCATCGCACAGGCAGAGAAGCACGCCAACATGAAGCCCGGCCAGAAAACGAATAAGCCGACAGGCATGTAATTCAGCCTGGCGAAGAGAACATGTCAATGAACGACGAAGTTGAATCAACTGAAATCGGCGCACACGTGGCAAACACGTGGAAGGCCACTCACGTCTATGCGATGGCTCTGGTGTGCCTGGGGCTGGGAGTCGTAGTTGGTTACCTGGTGCGCGGGTCGCAATCGACACCCGCCGGTCCCGCCGCAAACGGGACCGTGTATCAGCCCGAGGCGACGGCCACAAACAGCCAGCCCCCAACTCTCGAGAAGATGAAGCAAATGGCGGACAAGTCGGCCGCTCCGCTTCTCGACAAACTTAAGACCAACCCAAATGATTTTCAGGCATTAAACGATGCGGGCAAGGTCTATCGCGCAACCCATCAGTTTAAGGAAGCCGCCTCCTATTACGAGCGCGCGTTGCAGGTCGATCCCACGAACGCGGCAACGCGCACCGATCTGGCGTCCTGCTTGTACTACACCGGGGATGTCGATGGTGCCCTCGCTCAATTGGATAAGGCCCTCAGTTACAATCCCAAGTTTTTTGGCGCCCTGCTGAATGTTGGGATTATCAAATTGCAAGGCAAGAACGACACTGCCGGCGCAATCAAGTCGTGGCAAAAGATCCTGAAAACCGATTCCGATGCGCAACACAAAGCGGTTGCCAGGAAACTAATTGCCAACGCCAAGCAGATAACGGCACAGCAGATCAGTCAGAGCATGGAAAACCGGTAGAGCTAACCAGGTTAATCTGCTCTGTCTTTGGAATCCCCACATTTGCCACCAAGTGCAAATATGGGGATTCCAAGCACCAAGCCAGTCAAAGATCCGAATCCCAATAAAATGCAGGAATCCTGCTCCGTTACATCTCCGCAACAGGATCACGGATGCTTGAGCATTAGTGCGCGTGATTGTGGCACATCAGCGTGCAGCTCTTTGCCGCGTTGTTGCGGTCGTAGGTGATCGGCGCGGTGTTGTTCGGTCCAACCACATTGCCATCGAAGTTCACCATGCGCTCACCGGAAATCGAGCCGGAGACCGCTCCCATGCCATGCGCCGTGTGACAGGTTGAACAGGAAAATCCGTCATTGATATGACGGGCATGCTCGGACCAACTGCTGGCACTTAGAACCTGGTTGAGGTCGTGGCACTTGGCGCACAGACCGTACGGTCCGTTAACGCTGAGGTCAGGCGTTGGAAACAAGTTTGTTACCGTTCCTCCGGGAACTGCAGCCTGGTTGTATTCGTAACGACGCTCGAGGAGATGGCTCCACTTCGAGCCATGAGGGCCATTCGCCCCTGATCCGCCGAATTCGCGATTGTCGTCGGCGTTATGGCAGTCGCTGCAGAGAATACGAGTTCCCATCGCGCGCCCAGGTGTAACACCGTCCAGTTGCATCATGTTGCTGCGCAAGCTTATCTGCGGCAATGGGCTGCTGCGATCGTGGAACACATTGTGGCTGGACGTCGCGGTAATACTGAACTCTGGAATGACGTTCAACGGATCGGGCGCGGTTACAACCCGAACTGGCAGATACCCAAACGCGACGGGATTCGTGGTTTTTCCGGTACTGGTGCCATGACACCTGAGGCAGTTCTCATATTGATTGACTGCAGGTTTTTGCACGGTAACGCCATCGGACGCGCTGATACCGTCAACCCTGCCTTGGGAGGCACGAATGTTCGGCGGCATCGGGAAACTGACTACCTGCTGCGCGGAATGCGAATTGTGGCAGTCGGCGCAGGTGGCATGGCGGTTCTGGTTGAGCAAGGCAGGCTCGCCCTGATCATGCGTTCCGGTCGAAGTCGAGAACGGATGCGCGCCCTGCTTCCCAAATTCCACAAACACATTGGGAGCCGGCGGCGACAGCGTTGATGCTCCACTGTGACAGACGATGCAATCCGATTCGTTCGCACTACGCAATAATCCTGATGCGCCTCCCGCGCCGTGAGAAACATGACAGGACTGACACGCCAAGTCCGCGACCGTTTTGTACCCGCCGAGATTCGCGCTGGACGAAACCGCATTCGACGCTGTGGCGTGTATCCCGAGAGACCACATGGCCAATGTATTGTCACGGCCATTCACGGTACG
>CAYWSM010000449.1:0-3461 GCA_964460935.1 uncultured Terriglobales bacterium
GTGCCGGGTCAGGCCATCACTGCACAGCACCAGGACGTCGCCGGGCTGGGCGAGATCGTCCTCCAAGTCGGGCTTAACCGTCTCTTCCGTGCCCAGCGCACGAATGATGATGTTCTGCATCTTCGAAACCCGTGCTTCGGCGAGCGTAATCAAACCGCGCCGGACCTGCTCCATGACGAGCGAGTGATCTTCGGTGATCTGCTCGATCTGGCCATTCCGAACGAGGTAAACACGGCTGTCGCCGACGTGGCCGATGGAATAGAAGCCGTCCTCATCGGAAAAGCTGACAGCAACGACCGTGCTCCCCATCCCCTGCTGCGACGCGTGTTGTGCAGCGGCTTCGTATACGGCTTGATTGGCCAGTTGGATAGCATTCGCCAGGCGGTTGGCGCGATCGCTGACACCCTCAAACTGTTCCCCAATCCTTGGATAGTCGCCACCGGGCGGGATCGAACGATAGTAGGTGAGAATCGAGTCCACGGCCATTTTGCTGGCGACTTCGCCGGCTGCCTGGCCGCCCATGCCGTCGCATACCAGGTAAATGCCAAAGCGTGAGTCGTACCCGAAGTTATCTTCGTTGTTCGACCGCACGTTGCCGATATCGGTTTTTCCGGCGACTTCAATGGTGATGCCCATTCGCAACCTTGGCTATCACCCATCAGACCCGATCCCAAAGAGGCCTGCTGGGAGAATCGTACCTCAGTTTACCGGTTTAGCTATTGCCGTTCATGGCAATTACAAAGCGCGGTTGAGGTTATCGCTTGATAAATATCTTGGAACTGTCGTTTGAGTCTGTCAGTCGGTCAGTGTATCAGTCCCTTTCCGATGCGCGTAGTGGAGCTTCACTGACGAGTCTCAGTAGTCCCCTCTGTCATCCGAGAAGCAAGGCGCGCTGCGCGGTTCTGCACACCTCGTTGCGGCGGCTTTTAGGATCAAAGTCCTTCGGCAGTCCATTTTGGGAGAGGATGGCGGATTGTACTGAGCAAAAGAATTGATTGGCAAGGAATTAATGGACTGAGTGCATATGCCTCTTTTGGAACTCTTTTCTCAGGAATGTAGATAAGAAAGGGACTCCAAAACGGAGTCCTAAAGACGCGGAAGCTGCACGAATTAGAAAGCGCCGAGTACGTCGTAGTTGCCCTATTGTAAAAAGCCAGGCCACTCACGACCGGGCGTAGATACGGCGATTACTCGGGCAGAGCTTCGATAATTCCGAGATGACGAACTTGCGCTCGTGGATTGCCAGCTTGTGTGGCGAACAACGCGCGGTGCTCGTTCCAGTCCAGCAATGCAAAACCGAATTGGATCGGCAAATGCTTGTCTTGGAGCAGTTTTCCGTGGTTGTCGTAAACACGCAATACGCATTTAGCTACTTCCGAAGCGTCATTCCTTTCTGTTCCGATCGTCACGATCCTGTTGTGAAACGCGCGAATCAAGAACGTGTGACCGAACTTCGTATGTGGCGCCTCTAGAATAGAACGATTGGACGTCCCATCTGGATGAATGTAGAACACGACTGTCGGCAACGGAGACTCATCCTGCTGTTCGAGATAACGCCGAACCAGCATCACATTTCCATCACCGTCGCTGTCCATCAGGGACATCTGCTCGTAAAGATCCAGTGTGTATGCATCATTGAACTCGAGTGGAGCTAACCTCTTTTTCTTATCTGCGGTCATGTGCAGATCGTCAGTCAGGTTCAAGCGTCGAATGAGCTGCCCGTTGGTCTGAAATAATCCGACAAACGGCATTCGGTCGAGACCGGTGGCTGCCATAACTAACGTATTAGAGTCTGCTAACGCTATGTTGTGACAGGAGTAGTACTCGCCCTCCACACGAACCGTTTCTCGGTACTGGCCGTCTTTGTCAAAACGACTCAGTTTGCACTGTGAAAGTGGAACGTGAGGCGTTGGGGCGTAGTTCCACAGCACGTACACACTCGAACCGTTACCAGTGTAGTCTGACCAATTGTGATATTCGTTCACCAACTGCTTCTCGACTAAGTTGGTGTCATACTTGTATGTTTCGTGGCCATCGAAACTTTGGTAGATGATCACCGGACGGTTCTGGCCATAGTAGAACAGATAACCGTTGTTTCCGGCGTGCTTAGCCGCTTGGTCAGCTATCGGTAAAGCCATCAGATTATTTAGCTCGATCAGGGTCCCTGGTCGCATCTGAGCACCGAGAAGCCCTGCTGACATGACTACAAGCAGCATCAAGAGGACCTTTTTCATAGTCGCTCCTTATCCTCTCTCCACCTGCAATCCGACTGGAATGTAGCCGCCGCCGGAACACAGAACTTGCATTTCTACGCTGGTTCCCTTTGCCGATTGCGCAGGCTTCACATCTGGCCGTTCAACTTGCTTCTCGCCTAGCTCCCACAATCGCCGGAACTCGATGAGCGACTTCATTGCTTTATCATCGTTTTCTCGCAATCCTTCGAGATAGTGCATGTGCGTGAGCGGAGACTGGTTGTCGCACTTGTAGCGGTAATCCGCTTCCGGGCCGGTCTAGGTGCACCAGCCACCTTGTTCTGAGTGGTAGCAACAATCGAAGCACTGGAATGCGCCAACATCTCCTGGTCCGAGTAATGTTGCGGTTGTGTAGTGGTAGTCGTAACAGCCGCTACCAATGCTACAGTCTGACTGTCCAGTACCGGCATTGTAGTAACAGCAATGCCAGCTGTCTGTGAACAGAAAGTCACCGCAGCAGGCATCTGCCTTTGCTGGTGTCGTGAATGCGATGGTTGTGAACACGATAAACGCCAGCACAAACGAGAATGTGATCAATCTTCTCATTGCCCATCTTCTTTCTGCATCATCGATCGTATGATGCCCCCACATCTATGAAAGCTAATTTTGTTCAGAATGGCGACATGGCGTTAACGTTATATGGGCACCAGCTGCTAAGGCGCGCTGCGTGGTTCCATATTCTTCGTCTACGCGACTTTTGGGATCAAAGTCCTCCGGCAGTACATGGGGAGGATGGCGGATTGTACTTAGCAAAGGAATTGATTGGCAAGGAATTAATGGGGAAGGTCGCTAGGGCCTTTGCTGGAACTCCTGATTTCTCAGGAATATAGAGAAGAAAGGAACCCCGAAAGGAGTCCCTGAAGTCGTCGTGGAACTTGAAACCTTCCGTTATGCCACCCAGCATCGGGTGACTCGTTGCTGCTTCTAGTATTTGTAAAAACCTCTTCCGCTTTTGCGGCCCAGCCAGCCGGCGTCGACCATTTTGATCAGCAGAGGGCAGGGGCGGTACTTCGGGTCGCCGAGGCCGGATTCCATGACGCGCATGATGTCGAGGCAGACATCGAGGCCGATGAAGTCGGCAAGCGTCAGGGGGCCCATCGGATGCGCCATCCCGAGTTTGAAGACTTCGTCCACGGCTTCGGGGGTGGCGACGCCTTCCATGACGGTGTAAATGGCTTCGTTGATCAGCGGCATCAGCACGCGGTTGGA
>CAYWSM010000450.1:0-4711 GCA_964460935.1 uncultured Terriglobales bacterium
AACGAGCGCGAATTGAAAATCGTTACGGAGCGCCAGCCGACTGCAGAGGAGATGCGGGCGCTGAAGTTCGCGTGGATCGTCTGCAAACACGTAAAGAGTAACGCTATCGTTTATGCGCGCGATGGGCAGACGGTCGGCGTCGGCGCCGGGCAGATGTCACGTGTGGACTCGTGCAAGATCGGCGCGATGAAGGCTGTGCTGCCGCTGAAGGGTACCGTGGCGGCGTCGGACGCGTTCTTCCCATTCCCGGATGGGGTTGAGGTGATCGCGTCGTATGGAGCGACGGCGATCATCCAGCCGGGTGGGTCGGTGCGGGACCAGGAAGTGATCGACACCGCCAATAAGCTGGGGTTGGCGATGGTGTTCACGGGAGTAAGACACTTTAGGCATTAGAAGTTCGCCAGTTTTTCAGTTCATCATTGGGTTGTTGGTTATCGGTTGTCAGTCTTCGGTAAAACCTGAGCCGGCCGAGGGCGACCGGCGTCCATCACTTGTGCTAATCATCAGTCCATCACTTGTGCTAATCATCCATCTTCACTTCCACTATTTCCTGTTCCTGATGTTTAGCCGGCGGAGCGGCGGAGGACGCCGGCGATGGTGCGCTCTTTTTCGGGAGTGAGGCGGAGGCCGGCGGAGGAGTCAGCTAAGGTTGTGAAGGAATCGTTAGAAAGATCAGAAGAGCTGGATAGCTGAGTATCTGGATATCTGGTTAGCGGGCGATCGGATGATCTGGTGAGCTGGTGATCTGATGAGGACGTCCGCGCGACAGCCGGCGAGCCGCCAGCGCTACGATCGGGGGCTGAGCCGGTCGAGGGCGACCGGCGTCCATCACGGTCCTCTTCAGATGAGACGGGGATGTCGTCGGTGACCATTTCGGCGGGTTGAGGGTGGTCGAGCATGCGGAAAGCCTGGAGCGCAAGATGCAAGGACTGCTGGAGCGGTCGCGCGGTGCGGCCGTCGATGAGGCCGCGGGACTGTCCGCGGTAAACGTGATTGAGTGCGAGAGCGACGGCGTTGGCGCTGTCGAGAACCGGCGGTTCGTATTTGGGATTGCCGGGAAGGTAATGCGCCGTGTGCAGGCGATTGTGCCAGTAGCAGAAGCGGTGCCGATTCATACGCGGCGAGGCGCAGTTACGGCCACTATCCATGATGTGTTCACAGGGTTTGCGATCCATGAGTCCCTCGATTTCTCCTAAAAACGAAAACGCGGACAAGAGTGTCCGCGCCACACAAGCAAAAACCTATTCAAAATTTGAGTGCTGATCGTTTGAAATCAGCAATTTACAGACAGCGATGTCTGCAAGCGGCAGCAAAGCCAGCCAGTTGCGGGTAAGTTCACCGGAATCAGCAAGTTACGAGAACAATAACTTCGTGATCTCGAAAATTGAATTCACCTTACAAGGCTAAGCATAGCGTTCGGAGAAGGTTCTACTGCCAAACTGGCAGAAACTATATTTTCCGCAGAATCAGTTACTTAACGGGAAAAACGGGTAGTACAGGGGGTTGACAAGACCTACGTAATCATCTGGGTATCAGGTTATCTGGATAACTGGTTATCCGGACATCCGAACGCAATGCGATTCGGGAGAGAATCGGGCGGTTGCGGAATACGCGTATCTGGCAAATACCCAGATAACCAGTTATTCAGAAAGGCAGCTATTCAGATGAGCAGAACTTTGTGGGCTGGTACACGTCTATTCGATTACAGCAGTTAGAGGGTTTTAGGATGTGATCCGTCGTAAAATAGGGTGAGACTTGCCTGTAGAAGATGGCATCCAACCCGAGTGGCGATATTTATCTTCCGGTAAATCTTCCGGCTAAGGAATACATGAAGATTCAACACGTTGCGTTGGTCGTGATCCTGGCGGCTTCGCTTGGTGCAGCGCAGACCGCTCCCGCTACAAAGTCGTCTCAGGAGAACGCCCAGAGTCCGGCAACACCGGCTGCGGAACAGGCCAAGGTGGACCGGTCGCAAGCCTATTATCACTACACGTTGGCGCACATGTACGAAGAACTGGTGTCGATCTACCAGAGTACCGAGTTCGCCAACAGGGCCGTCGAAGAATATAAGCTCGCCATCCAAAACGATCCCGATTCGGAGTACCTGAACTCCGGGCTGGCAGAGTTGTATGCCAAGACCGGGCGCATCCGCGACGCAGTGGATGAGGCCCAGGACATCATCAAGCGCGACCCGAATAACCTGGAAGCGCGCAAGCTGCTAGGACGGATTTATCTGCGGGGACTCGGCGACCTGCAGAGCGGAGCGCAGTCGGCCGAGGTGCTGAAGCGGGCGATCGAGCAGTATGAGCAAATCGCACGACTGGAGCCGGACAACGCCGACAATCACATTCTGCTGGGGCGGCTGTATCGCGTCGCCAACGACATGCCCAAGGCAGAGAGCGAGTTCAAGTCGGCGGTGAAGTTGCAGCCGGGGTCGGAAGAGGCGGTCACGCTGCTGGCCTACTTGTACAACGACGAAAACAATCCGCAGAAAGCGACTGAGGTACTGACCGCTGTTCCCGAGGGAGACCGCACATCGAAGCTGTACGCGGCTTTGGGTTTTACGTACGAGCAGCAGCACCAGTACAAAGACGCGGTCCAGGCATACCGGGCGGCGGTCGATCAGGATCATGACAATCTGGAAGCCATGCGCGGGCTGGCGCAGAACCTGCTGAACGACAATCAACCGGATGCGGCACTGGAGCAGTACAAGGCGATCGTCGATGCCGATCCGCACGATGCACAGAGCTATCTGCACATGGCCGATCTGTATCGCAAGACCGGCAATTTCGACAAGGCCCTCGAAGCGTTGAAGAAAGCCGATTCCGAGGTGCAGGACTCGCTGGAAGTCCCTTACAACATGGCCATCATTTATCAGGCCCAGGGGAAATACGACGAGGCCGCGAAGGCGCTCGAACAACTGATCAAGAAGACGGAGAAGAGCGACGGCAAGTACAACTCGGGCGAACGAAACAACCGCAGCGTTTTCTTCGAGCGGCTGGGAAGCGTCTATCGGGATCAGAACAAAACGCAGGAAGCGGTAGCAACATTCCGCCGCATGCTGGATCTCGGCGACGACTCGGCTGAGCGTGGGTATCAGCAGATCATCGATACGTATCGCGATGCGCGCGACTGGAAAGATGCAACGGCGGTGGCGCAGGAAGCTGTCAATCGGCTGCCCAACGATCGCAACATGAAGCTGGTGCTCGCAGGACAACTCGCCGACAGCGGCCAGCAGGATGCTGCGCTGGCGCAGGCCAAGAGCCTGCTCAAGGGCAATGCCGAAGATCGAGATGTCTATATCGCGCTGGCGCAGATGTACTCGCGCCTGAAGCGTTGGCCAGAAGCGGAAGATGCCATTCACAAGGCGCTAGAGGTTTCGGTCAAGCCGGATGAAAAGGAATACGTCAACTTCATCCTGGCGTCGATGTACGAGCGCCAGAAGAAATATGACGAGGCGGAAGAGACGTTCAAGCACGTGATTTCCGCCGACCCGAACAATGCGGTAGCGCTGAACTACCTCGGTTACATGCTGGCCGATCGCGGCGTGCGGCTGGACGAGGCGATTGGGTACATCAAGAAGGCGGTGCAACTGGATCCGCAGAACGGCGCGTATCTGGATTCGCTGGGCTGGGCCTACTTCAAGATGGGCAACTACGATCTGGCGGAAGAGAACCTGCACAAAGCCATCGAGCACGTGAACAACGATCCCACGGTGCTGGATCACCTGGGAGATCTGTATCAGAAAACGGATCGGCTGAAGCTGGCTGCCGGCTACTGGGAGCGGGCGCTGCAGGAGTGGAACAAGACGGTGTCCGCGGAAGTGGAACAGTCCGACGTGGTGAAGGTGCAAAAGAAGCTGGATGCCGCTCGCGTGAAGCTGGCGAAGGATAATGGAACTCCGGTGAAGTAAGACAGCAATCAGTTATCAGTATTCAGTGGGAAGCGGTCATGGCCGCTTCCCTTTTTGTTCGTGTAAGCCGGTCGAGGGCGACCGGTCTCCACAACCACAACCGCGGCTGGCCTCCACAACGGGAGTGGTTTCCGAAACAAAGCTCTAACGGAGGGGTTTTTATGAACAGCCGCTTCGTGAGATCAGGTATTTGGCCGCACGTCCCCGCAGAAGGGCACGGCGGCGGATGGAGACGTAGGCCCTATGCTGTCCAGACATATGAAGATTGTTTTCGCCTTATTGACGCTGCTCGCACTGAGTGGCGCCGTTTACGCCGACGATAAAGATCATCATGATGATCGCGACCATCACCACGATTACAAACACTCGAAACATGACGATCACTGGAAGGACCGCGACCATGATCGGGATCACAGGCGCGCGGAGGAAGCCCGGCTTCAGCACGAGCGCGAAGAGCGCCTGCGGCGTGAACGCGAAGAAGCGTATCGCCACAGCAACGGCTATTACAACAATGGACACTACAACGGTCCGTATAACAACAACGGCTACTACGGTGGGCCGGTGTACAACGGCGGCTCGTACGGCCGCGGTGGTTACGGCAACACGGGGCGAGTCGCATACAACAACGGCTACCAGCAGGGCCTGAGGCGCGGGCAAATCGACCGGAGCACGGGACACAGCTATCGTCCGACGCATGACGATCGGTATAACGACGGCGATGGCGGATACAACTCGAGCTACGGCGACAAGCAGGCGTACGTGAACTCGTTCCGGCAGGGATACCTGGCGGGATATCAG
>CAYWSM010000451.1:0-2678 GCA_964460935.1 uncultured Terriglobales bacterium
ACATGGGAGCGGCCTTCCGGCTGTCGTTGCTGCCGCCATTAGCCTCGGTGGCCGCGCTGGCATATAAGGTTACCGGCAGCGACAAAGGAATCTGGTAACGCTGCGGTTGGGAGCTATGGCCCGAGAATTTCGGCCATGCACCGAGAATTTTGGCTTTCCCCGGGGTTCAAACGAACAACTTTAATTTCCAAAGGAGAACCTTGGATGCGCAGTTCCCCGAAATTCCTGATTGCGATCGCTCTGTTGCTTTGTGCGGGCGTGTCGCTTGCTCAGGATGCTTCTCAGGCATCGGCAGGCGATCGGCTCAAACGAATGGCTGACGAGCTCAACCTGACGGACGCTCAAAAAGAGAAAATCAAACCGATCCTGGAAGACGAAGTACAAAAACTTCAGGCTCTTCGTGCCGACACCTCCCAATCACGCCGCGAAAAGTTTTCGAAAGCGAAGGAGATCAACAAAAATGCAGTCGGACAAATCCGTCCTCTGCTGAACCCTGACCAGCAGAAGAAGTACGACGAGATGCGGAAAGAAATGAAACAAAACGCCAGGGAAAAGATGCGCGAGCGAAGATCCCAAAGCCAGTGAACACCGTCAATATGCCGATTACGGTTGGTTTTCGCTGGTAATGGACTTGAATAAAAAAGGCGCTCTATATGCGCCTTAATCTTTTGGAGCGGGAGACGGGGATCGAACCCGCGACATCCGGCTTGGGAAGCCGACGTTCTACCGCTGAACTACTCCCGCTCGCATCACGGTTGATTATACAGCGAATGTCAAAAGACCGAGATTCGCCGGCGGAACGATTCGCCTTTGAAAAAAGCCATCGTCGCCGATGGCTTTGCTTTCGAACCAGTCCTCGTTAACGCCGCTTCTTCAGCGCTCCGAAGCTGAGCAGTCCAAAGCCGAGCAACGTTAGAGTCGCCGGTTCGGGAACCGCTGGTCCAGCTACCCAGCCGTCGATGGTCGGGTTGGAACCGGTGTCGATCAGTCCGATACCTCCCGGCAGGAGTACTGTTGAATTAGTGTCGAAGATCACCGCATAACTGGTGACCCCGTTCGTTACGAGTGGATTGAAGTTAATTCCCATCGTTCCTAATTCGTTGCGATCTACGCCTTGTGGCATCAATGTGCCGCCGTCGGCGCTCATATGAGCATTGATCAGGATGGAGTCATCCCAATCTCCGATACTCAGCGCTTTGATATCACCAGTGAGGACCTGAATTTGAAAAACGAACGATAGGAAACTAGTGCTTGGGTCTTGGTAAACAATTTCCTCCACGTACCCCGTATTCTTATTCGGATTGGTATTCGTTCCGAATTGGAAATACACCCAACCCGTATCCTGCACTACACCTCCAGGCGGAAGGCCTGGCACGATGTCGGGCGGAAGTCCGGGACTTGGAGTAATGGGAGGGATAATCGTTGCGTAAGTCGGAAGTGTAATGGCCAGTAGCACCACCATCACCACCGAACTAATCACGAAGAAGCGCTTCATGTGAGTAGTCCTACCGAGAAATCGGTGAAGGGGCACAGCGTGAGATATTTCTCACGCGTTAAACGACTGCAACCGGAGTTCCAGCGTAATTTGCTGAAAATAAGCAAGTAACGATTACTGATACGCAAGAGTTTGCATATAAAGGCGATCTCCTGCCATTCCGGACTGTTGCGGCCCGCTTAACCCAAGAGTTTCCGAGAGAGTATTCGAGTGGTGCAGGCTTAAGCAATCCGCTGAGCCACAGAGGTCATGATCGCTTTTACCTTCCAACCGAAGATCCATGCATCACTTCTGTATGAAGATGCAACTAGATGCGGGTGTTAAGATTCCAGATTCGCTCTCCCACTCCTTGCGAGAATTCCCGATAGAATAGAAACACTGGGGTTTTTCCTTTGCAAACCAGCTTTTTCGAGATCTTCAAGATCGGAATCGGTCCGTCAAGTTCGCACACCGTAGGCCCGATGCGCGCGGCCCGCGAGTTCGTCTCTACTCTCGCTAAGTCTGCGAGCCTTGATCGCGTACATCGCATCGTCACCGATCTATACGGTTCGCTAGCGCTTACCGGTAAAGGACACGGTACAGATCGCGCCATCCTTCTTGGGCTGTCCGGCGAAAAGCCCGACGAGGTCGATCCGAATACCATCGAAACGAAGCTCGATCATATGCGGACATCACGGCAATTGAACATTCTCGGCCAACGCCCGATTTCGTTCGACGAGCTGAATGACCTGCGATTCCTGACCAAGGAAACCCTTCCTGGCCATTCGAACGCCATGCGCTTCACCGCGTTCGACTCGGCCGGTATCGTTGTTGACACCCAGATCTACTACTCGATTGGCGGCGGATTTATCCAGCGAGAAGGAGAACAACAATCTTCGCAACAGAATCGCCCTCTCGTCCCCTACCCGTTCCGCAGCGCCGCAGAATTATTGAAAATCGGTGATCAGACCGGCCTCGCAATTTGGCAAATCGCTCTCAAGAACGAAAAAGCCTGGCGATCGGAAGCCGAGATCCGCGAGTACATCGACAAGGTTTGGCAGACCATGCAGGCATGCCTCAACCGTGGCCTGCGGACCGAAGGTATTCTTCCCGGCGGACTCAAGGTTCGCCGCCGCGCGCCTGCTCTCGCGCGCAAGCTCGCCGCCCGCAACGGGCACGACCCACTCACCCCGCTCGACTGGGT
>CAYWSM010000452.1:0-13469 GCA_964460935.1 uncultured Terriglobales bacterium
CCTGTATCGGTAAGAGAGATCGTCCAGTAGTCCTCACCGGCGCTGTTCAGCTTGACGGTGAAGATTCCTCCGTCGGGCATGGCGCGCACCGCGTTTTCACAGATATTCCAGAACACCTGCTTCATACGATTGACGTCCGCAACCGTGTAAGCGTGTTCTGGAACAATGTTACGCACAATCTTGATCTCCGGCGGCTGATCGCCCGGGCGGCCCAGGTGATTGCGGTTATCCAGTAACGTCAGCGTTTCTTCCAGCAGAGGGACGAGGTCCACGCGCGCAAACTCGTACTGCTTTTCGCGCGTGTAGGTGAGGAAGTCGGAGATGATGTTGTTCAGCCGCTCCGACTCGCGATTCACGATGTCAACGAGGATCTTCTGCTCGTCATCGAGGGCGGCGACTTCGGAGAGCACTTTTACCGATCCAGCGATCGACGATAAGGGATTGCGGATCTCGTGGGCAATACCCGCAGCCATGCGTCCCACGGCGGAAAGGCGATCACGCAGGCGGACTTCGCGCTCCAGGCGCCGGATTTCGGTGAGGTCCTCGAAGGTGTAAATGTACCCGGCGGTTCCGCTGTGGGGCGTGGCGAGCCGCGAAGCCGTAATCGCCAGCGTCTTCTGGCGGCGTCTGCCACTATCACAAACAATACGGACTTCAGCATGGGCGGAACTTGCTTCCGGATCAGGAAGGCGATCGAGGAAAAGCTTGTCCACATGTTGCCCGATCAATTCGGTCGCGCTTCGCTGAAGCAGGTCTTCGGCCGCGGGATTGACGATACGAATGCTGCCGTCCATGCTGGTCGTGATCAGGCCGGTGCCGATAGACTGCACGATGTTTTCGTGCAATGCCTGCAAGTCTTCGAGTTCGCCGCTCTTGTCCTTCAGTTCAACGTCAACCTGGCGCAGGCGCGAACTCAACCGGCTCGCCAGGTAGGCGATCGCGGAATACGCGAAGAAGTTGATAATGATCGCCGCTTGCAGCGATTTCAGGTCAGGCTGCACCAGCGAGTACGACTTGATGATGCCGAAGTACGACAGCTCCAGCATTGCGCCCTGAAAGATGAACGCCAGAGCTGCAATCAGGAATGCCCACGAGCGCGACAGCAGGATGCTGCCGATGATGATGATCAGTGGAAAGAGGAAGTTGAACGAGCTATCGATGCCGCCAGTGACATAGACCAGCGCCGTCGCCATGCCCAGGTCGGTCAGCACCTGAATACGCGGCTGCAGGCGAACATTGCTTCGCCACACCGACAGCACCACCGCATGAAAAACTGCGATGGTGTAGCACATCACGATCACCGCAACGAACGCCACTTTGTTGACGGCGGTCGTCGTGAAACTGGTGATAGCCAGTTCGATTCCCAGCAGGAAGGTGATGATGATGATGCGCACCTTGATGAGCCAGGCGAGCCAGGTGCGCTCGTTGAAGTCGGTGGTGGCGGCCTGGGCAACGCCGTGCCCAGGCCCGTTTTGTCTCTCCCAATCGTTCATGACTACCGCTCTCTGTTATCCGGAGAGCTTTGCGATCATTGAGAACAGCGGCATGTACAGCGAAATCACGATACCGCCAACCGCGACGCCGAGGAACGCGATCATCATCGGTTCCAGCAACGTCAGCATGTCTTTCGTCGCAGCGTCTACTTCGTCTTCGTAGAAGTCGGCGATCTTCTGCAACATGGCGTCCATAGCGCCCGTAGCCTCGCCGACGCCGATCATCTGCGTCACCATGTTCGGAAACACGCCGCTTTCTTTCAGCGGATCGACGATGGTGCGGCCTTCTTCGATGGCCTTCCGAACTTTGAACAGCGCCTGTTCGAGAACGGCGTTACCGGAAGTTCTTGCGGTGATGTTCAGAGCTTCGAGAATCGAAACGCCCGAGGTGAGCAGGGTTCCCAGGGTACGGCTAAAACGTGCGACGGCGATCTTGCGCAGCACCATGCCGAACACTGGAAGCTTCAGCATCATGGAATCCCAAATGTAGCGGCCCTTGGGATCCTTCTTCATGTACTTGACGCCAAGCCACGCGCCGATGCCGGCAACAAACGCAACCCACCAGAAGCGGCTGACGAGATTGCTGAGTCCCATGACGATGCGCGTGGGCAGCGGCAGGTCAACCTGCAAGCTAGCGAACAGGTTGACGAAGATCGGCACCACGAACTTCAGCAAGCAACCGACGATGATCACGGCGATGCTGATGACCGATACGGGGTAGATTAACGCCGACTTTACAGCGGCCTTCAACTTCACAGCCTTTTCGACATAGGCGGCAAGTCGCTGCAGAATCGTGTCGAGAATACCGCCGGTTTCACCGGCCTCGATCATGTTGGTGGTGAGATCGTCGAACACTTTCGGCTCACCGCGCATGGCGTTGGCCAGGGTGGCGCCGCCTTCGACGGTGGTCCGCACGCGCGTGAGCGCCTTCTGGAAAGCCACGTTTTCCTGGTTGGCAGCAAGAATTTCCAGGCACTGTACGAGCGGCAATCCGGCGTCGATCATGACCGAGAACTGGCGGAAGAAGATGGCAACGTCCTTGACGGCCACCTTGCCGGAGCCGAAGGTGGGCATGGCGAATTCCTTGCCCTTCTCCTTGATCGTCAGATCCGACAAACGTTCACGCTTTAGTTGCGCTTGCAAAACCTGCTTGTTTTCGGCGACACGCTCACCGGACATCTTCTTTCCGGCCGTGTCCTTCGCCGTGAATGTGAAAACTGGCATGAGCCACCTCGCTGCAAATGGCGAAACTGTTGTCAGCGGCTAAAGCCGCAATGTTGCTAATCCATTCGGTACGGCTAAAACCGTACCCTGATACAAATCCTGCGGCACAACAAACCGGTTACTTCTTTCCTGCTGGCGCGGCCATGGTCTTGTTGATACCGGCGCCGCGGTTGATCATTTCCTGCAATTCGTCCGGCGAGGACGAGCGCAGCAACGCGGTTTCCATCGTGATCTGCTTCTGGAAATACAGCGTTGCCAGCGATTGGTTGAATGTCTGCATCCCGAACTTGTCCTGTCCTGACTGCATCGCCGAATAAATCTGGTGAATCTTGTCTTCGCGGATCAGGTTGCGCACGGCGGGATTCGGAATCAGAATCTCCATCGCCATCACGCGGCCCTGGCCGCCAATCTTCGGCAACAACGTTTGGCACATGATGCCTTCCAGCACCATCGAAAGCTGCGCGCGAATCTGCGGCTGCTGGTGGGCAGGGAAGACATCGATGATGCGGTTGATGGTGGACGAAGCTGAATTCGTGTGCAAGGTACCGAAGGTCAAGTGACCTGTCTCAGCGATACGCAGCGCCGACTCGATGGTTTCGAGGTCGCGCATTTCGCCGATCAGCACCACATCGGGATCTTCACGGAGCGCGGCGCGGAGGGCGTTCGAGAACGACTTGGTGTCGGCGTGTACTTCGCGCTGGTTAACGAGGCAGTTCTTGTGCTGGTGCACGAACTCAATGGGATCTTCGATCGTCAGCATGTGCTCGTGGCGTTCGCTGTTGATCTTGTCGAGCATGGCGGCCAGAGTCGTCGATTTGCCGGAGCCAGTCGGCCCGGTGACCAGGATCAGTCCACGCGGCTTTTCGCAAAGCTTGGAAACGACCGGCGGCAGCGCCAATTGCTGGAATGATTTGATTTCGTAAGGGATGACACGGAAAACAGCCGCGGAGGCTCCGCGCTGGTTGAATACGTTGGCACGAAAACGAGCCAAACCTTTCAGGCCAAACGAAAAGTCGAGTTCGAGATCTTCTTCGAAGCGGTGCTTTTGCGCATCGGTCATGACGCTGTAGGCCAGCGCCTTCGTCTCAGCCGGTGTGAGTGGCGGCATATCGAGCGGTTGCAGATGCCCGTGCAGACGGATTTGCGGAGGCGTGTTGGTGGTGATGTGGAGGTCGCTGCCTCCCATCTCGACCATCTTCTTAAGCAGATCGCTCAAACTTGCTGCCATTCTGTCGTGTTCTCCTAAACTTAGTGGACCGTTTCGCGGGCAACTTCTTCGAGTGTCGTAACGCCCGTCATCACCTTGATGAGCCCGCTGCGGCGGAGCGTGATCATGCCCCGTTCAATCGCTTTCTTCTTCAATTCCACAGCCGATGCTCCGACAAGAATCAATTCGCGGATCTCATCGTCGATCTCCATCACTTCATACAGACCCGCACGGCCCTTGTAGCCGGTGTTATTGCAGGTCGCGCAACCCTTGCCCTTTTTCGGCTTGAATGTCTTCGCTTCTTCAGCGCTGAATCCCGCATCGAGCAGAGCTTGCACAGGCAGGTCGAGTTCCTCGGCGCAATTCGAGCAGACGCGCCGGACCAATCGCTGCGCGCAGATGAGGTGCACAGCAGTCGCAACCAGGAAGGGCTCAATGCCCATGTTCATCAGTCGGCTGATGGTCTCCGGAGCGCCGTTCGTGTGCAGCGTGGATAAGACGAGGTGTCCGGTCAACGCGGCCTTGATCGCGATTTCAGCGGTTTCAAAGTCGCGGATCTCGCCGACCAGAATGATGTTCGGATCTTGCCGGAGGAATGAGCGCAACGCCGCCGCGAAGTTCAGGCCGATGGATTCCTTCATCTGCACCTGGTTGACGCCGGCGAGCTGAAACTCCACCGGGTCCTCGGCGGTCATGATGTTGGTATCGGGCTTGTTGAGCTGAGAAATGGATGAATACAGTGTGTTCGTTTTGCCGGAACCCGTCGGACCCGTCACCAGCACCATGCCGTAGGGCTTGGCAATGGCGAATGAGAATTTGTCGAGCGACTCCTGCTCGAAGCCAAGCTTCGTCATGTCGAGCCTCAGGTTCTCTTTGTCGAGCAACCGCATGACGATTTTTTCGCCGAACAGCGTCGGCAGCGTGCTGACGCGATAATCGAGCTGCTTCTTTTTTCCGCTTAGGTTGACCTTCAGCATGATGCGGCCGTCCTGCGGCAGTCGCTTTTCGCTGATGTCCAGCTTCGACATGATCTTGACGCGCGAAGTGATCGCATCCTTCAGCTTCGCCGGCGGATTCATGATCGTCTGCAACACGCCGTCAATGCGGAAGCGGACGCGATATTCCTTCTCGTAAGGCTCAATGTGAATGTCGCTGGCGCCCCGTTTAACGGCGTCGGTAAGGATCATGTTCACCAGTTTTACGATCGGGGCTTCTTCGGCGGCCTTCTCCAGGTCCTCCAGGTCTGTTTCTGCTTCGTCGGCCTGGAGTTCCACGTCGCTGTCGGCAATCTCGGTGAGCGTGGACATCACCGATTCGAGATCTTCTTCCGGTTCCGCCGGGGCCGCGTACGCCTTCTCGATGCCCTCCATGATCGAGGTCTCGGAGGCGACGACCGGCTCAATGTTGAAGCCGGTCATGAACTTGATATCGTCCATGGCGAAGACATTGGTGGGGTCCACCATGGCGATGGTCAGCGAAGCGCCCACACGGCTCAGGGGCAGGATTTGGTAGCGCCGGGCGGTTTCTTGCGGAACGAGCTTTACGACGGCGGGATCGATCTCGAAATAGTTGAGATTGATGGCCGGAACGCCGTACTGTCGCGACAGGAAGTTGGTGACATCTTCGTCAGAAAGAAAGCCCAGCTTGACCAGCACCGAACCGAGCCGGCCGCCTTCTATCTTCTGAGATTTCAGCGCTGCATCGAGCTGTTCTTGGGTGATGACCTTCTCTCGAACCAGAAGATCGCCCAGCCGCTGTGACATCCCCGAGGCTCCCGTTAACGCCAAACTTTTGGTATTTCCGCACCGCCGCGCCGGCCGGAGTTAGCTGCTCTTGTTGCTGGAAATCACATCAATACGCGGGCAACCTGATTATTGAGCAGTGACATAAATTGTCAATCGGGAAAGTAACTACCTGAGTAATCATCAGGACGCTCCCGACGGTAACCAATGAGGCATCAGGAGTTACTTCTGGGCAGTAAATTTCGACGCAGATAATCGCAGCGCGAATGAGTTCGCGTGGAACGGGGGGGCGATTACATTCCGCTACCGGTGTGGCAATCGCTGCACTTCACAGCCGTCAAATCGCCGATATCCACAGGATGCTTGAATTCGACGTTAGGCGGATTTGCCGTCACCGGTAACTTCGTTTCCTCTTGCGACAGCATTTCGTGACAGGTGTTGCAACCGTTGGGAATGACCTTGCCCTCCGGGCTCACATGCTGTCCGTCATGGCAGCGGAAGCACCCAGGGAAGTAATAGTGTCCAACGTTGTTGGGGTGGGTTCGCCAATCCACTTTCATGTAGGGGAAGATCGAGCCACGGTAGATTCGCTGGACTTCTGCGACGGCGTTTTTGACCCTGGTCGCAGGGACATTCTTGGAGGAGTAGTACTGGGACAACGACTTTTCGATTCCGTTCATGGCGGACTCTTCGTCGGAATACGAAGTCGTGAGCGCCGCTACTGCCTGTTGCTTGATGAACGGCATCGAGGGATCGAGCCGTCCGGCAACGAGAGCCTGATCGACCGACTCGTCAGGCGGCCGGAAGATGTGCGAGGGCCGGTCGTGACAATTGATGCAGTCCATCAGGTGCTTGGGGCTTTGCTGAATCTGCTGTGGCGTGAGTTTGGAATCCTTGGCTAGGTAGGTGGTGATGTGTCCCTGGCGATCCTGAATCTGCACCCAGGGGACTTCCTGGTTCTGTGCATCGGACGAAACGAACGTGACACGGTTGGCGATGTTCATGTGCCAGTGAATGCCCGAAGGCTGCCCAGCCATCGGTTCGGCGCCTCCGATGTTGATGAGCATGCGAATCTGATGCGGGGTGTTCTTTTCGTCATACGCGAAATGCGTGAACACCTTCAGTTGCGCACCGTAAAAGCGGCTTGGCCAATGGCATTGTTCGCACGTCTGTTGTGCCGGCCGGAGATTGGCAACCGGCGTCGGAATCGGCCGCGGATACTTATGAAAGGTCGCCGAGTACACCTGGTAGCTGCCGGAGAGTTTGGATCGTACGTACCAACTCGCTCCGGAACCGACGTGGCACTCCACGCACGCCACGCGCGCATGTGGCGATTCAAGATAGGTGGTGTACTCGGGATTCATGACGGTGTGACAGACCCGCCCGCAGAACTGGACCGAATCGGTGAACTGGTATGCGCGGTAGCTTCCTGCGGCGCTGAGACCGACGAAAACAGTAGTCAGTGCCAGCACAATAGCAAGTACACGCCGCTGGTGCTGCGAATTGAGATCGAGAACCGGCATCCGGGGAATCTCGCCCGGAGCGAGTTTGCGGCGGCGATGCCGTTCGAGCAGCATCCCGATCGGGATCAGAAGCAGTCCGAATACGAGGATCGCGGGGATCACCATGAAGGCGAAGATCCCGATATAAGGACTGGGCTGGAAGTAGTCGAGGACGACCAGAAACAGAATGTTAATGGCGCAGATCAGCGCCAGGGCGATCCCGCCGAGACTAACGACGTTGTTGATCAGACCCTTGTCGGCAGCAGGCTTGTCGGACGGGAGCGGGTCGTAATCGGGTGCCATGGATACTCGCTAGTTCTGAGATGCGTTTGGACCCAATGCAGCTATCGCAGCAAGCTCGATTGGGCTACATCGTATCACGATCCAGATTCCGTTCTGGGAGAAGCAACCACGCACTTCATAAGACGAGAGAAGCGGTGGAATTGATGGCTGGAAGATAAGGAATGGTTATGTCAGCAGGGCGGCGTTAAGAATCGCAGATTAAGGACCTAAGTGATTGATTTTAACTACATGTGGAAGGGGATATCCATCGGATATCCCCCGCAATTGCTTACTCTGCGCCTTTGATTGTCTTCAGATACGCCAACACGGCTTCGGCGTCCTCTTTCGTCATGTGAAACGGAGGCATTGGGGCGCGCAGTGGCTTGCCGTCGGTCCACAGTCCGGTGGTCAGCAGGGTGATCATCTGGGCGTCGGTTGCCGGAGGTTGACCGCCGATCCGGGGAACCAGTTGCGGATAGTTCGGCACGGTGTGAGCAGGTTGCCAGAACAGCGGCCCGCCCTGGAGCCAGTGGGCGCGATCGAAATTCGTGCCCGTGGTTCGTGGAGTGTGGCAGTTGGTGCAATAGGCGACGTCTTCGACGATGTAACGCCCGCGCTCAACATTGCCGGCTGCCTTGGGAGCAGCGGTCTTGGGCGCGGCGTTGACCGGATTAGCGGGCTGCTCCTGTCCCGACCGGGCCTGTGCCTGTACGCTACTGGTGTGCGACATGCCAATGAAAATGAGAACAGCGGCAGCGAAGACCGCCAATACGAATGCCTTGCGCTTACTGGTCATCGATTCCCCCATCCAAACAGGGCATTGTACATAAACCGCCGTGGCGCGGGTGCGGCAACGGTTGCACAGATCGGTTCCGGACATGAAAACACGCTCGGCACGACTGGCCATGTACCGCCGTTATAGCGCTTAGTACCAAAGACGTAACGTTCTCTACTGAACTACTGCCATCAACCTATTGTCTGCGGCTGGCAATGTTGGTAACTTACGGGCGAAGCTTAGGACATCCCTGTTTAATCGTCTGTGCCCAACAAAGAACACAGTCCGAAGATACAGATTGGTTGGACCACAGTCAGGTATCGCAGCGTTTTGCTGCTGATTCTGTCTGTTGTTGTCCTATTAACGTTCTGTACCTACCTGATATTCCCCGAGCCGACCAAGAAATTTGGCAACATGATCTGGGAACACACGGTAGGCAAAATTGCCGAAGTCCAGCCTAAGACACCCAATGGCAATCAGACGGCGAGCTTCACCTTGATCGACGGTACGGTAAAGGTTAAGAAGGCAAACAGCAATACCTGGGTCAACGCCGATTATCAACTACCGCTCGAAAAGGGCGATGTAATTCAGACCAGCTCCGAAGGTCTCGCCAAGGTCGTCTTCCCTGACGGCACCAGCTACAACGTAAAGCAGGATTCGCTGATCGTAATCGAGGAAAACTCGGCGAACGACAACGGAACCACCGGGAGCACGACCGACGTGAAGGTCAATCTCACCTCCGGTACCGTGGATCTTTCAACCGGCACCTATACACAGGGATCGCGATCGCAGGTGGTTGTGGCCGGCGCGACGGCAACGTTCTCGCGCGATACGTCGGCGATGGTCCGGAACGATCCGAGAGCCGACCAGCACGAGATCATGGTTAAGCGCGGCGAAGGCCAGGTGGTCCGCGGCGCTGAGACCGTAAAACTGGGCGAGTACGAACAGGTTTCATTCAAGACCGATTCCGCCAGGATGACCAAGGAGAAGCAGATTGCACCTCCGACGCTGATCTCGCCGGCGAACATGCTGCCGATCTTTATCCTGGATACGAAGGATCCGGTACAGTTCTCCTGGTCGCCGGTAGGCCGCGCCGTAAGTTATCACCTGCGGGTCTCAAGAAACCCGTACTTCTCCTCGACGGTGGTCGATAAGACGCTCGGGAGCAGCGATACGCAGATCTCGAACCTTGGCGAAGGCGCGTTCTACTGGATGGTGCAATCCCAGGACATCAACGGTCAGACCTCGATCGAGAGTGAGAAGAACCGGTTTACGGTGATCCGCAAAGGTCCGGAGAATCTCCCGATTGCGCTGGAACTGTCGCCGCTGGTACAGCACGGCCACGTGATCGAGATTAAAGGTAAGACAGAAAGCAGCGCCCGCGTCATGGTGAACGGACAGGAAGTTCCGGTTGTCGGAGGTGATGGATCGTTCCAGTACTTCACGCCGCCTCTGCCTAACGGAGAAAACCTGATCACCATCACCGCGCAGAACACGCGCGGTGGTGTGAAGACGCTGCAGAAAAAAGTTGTAATTCAGTAAGCTGGCCGCCCCTCAGCCAGAGCTATTTCTGGCATGATGGAAGTAGCGGGATTTTCCGACAAGTCATGTTGATGGTTTGGCGGGCGGAGTGCGTAACCGCAGGTCGCAGGACTTCGGTTCCTGCGGCAATTATTGAATATCCAATAGAATGAGAGTATCTGGTTTCGGCGCCAGTTACTCCCTCGAAAGAGCTGAAGTAAAGTATGTCATCATCGAACGGTTTCGGCGGTACCTCCCGCTTTCACAACCTGCGCTCGCTGTTCAGCGTTTTTTCCAGCGACTTAGCCATCGATCTCGGAACGGCCAACACGCTCGTTTATGCCAAGGGCAAAGGCATCGTGGTGAACGAACCCTCCATCGTTGCCATCAACAAGAACACGGGTGAAGTGGAGGCCGTCGGCAAAGAGGCGAAAGAGATGCTCGGCCGCACGCCTGGGAACATCGTCGCGATCAAGCCGATGAAGGACGGCGTCATCGCCGACTTCAAAGTCACCGAGAAGATGTTGAACTACTTCATCCAGAAGGCGCACAACCGCAAGATGCTGGTGCATCCGCGCATCGTAATTGGCGTGCCTTCGGAGATCACGCAGGTAGAAAAGCGCGCCGTCATGGACTCGGCGTATCGCGCCAAAGCCAGCGAAGTTCATCTCGTCGAACAGGCGATGGTGGCCGCAATCGGCGCGGGTTTGCCAATCACGGAGCCGAGCGGCAACATGGTCGTCGATATCGGCGGCGGCACGACAGACATCGCAGTGATTTCCTTGAGCGGCATCGTTTATTCGCGCTCGGTGCGCATGGCCGGCAACCAGATGGACGAAGCCGTCATGAACTACCTGAAGCGCAAGTACAACCTGCTCATCGGCGAGCGGACGGCGGAACAGATCAAGATGGAAATTGGTTCGGCGTATCCGCTGGAAAAACCGCTGACAATGGAGATCAAGGGACGCAACCTGATCGAGGGTGTGCCGAAGTCGATCACGATCGACGACAGCGAAATTCGCGAGGCGCTTAGCGAGTGTGTGGCAACGATCATGAACGCGATTCGCGTCGCATTAGAGCGTACGCCTCCGGAGTTGTCGGCCGACATCAGCGATCGCGGTATCGTGCTGACCGGCGGTGGCGCACTGCTAAAGAATTTGGATAAGCGTATCCGCGAAGAAACGGGACTGCCTGTGTCGATCGCGGACGACCCGTTGGCCAGCGTGGTGCTGGGTACGGGCAAAATGCTCAGCGACTTCAAGTTGCTGAGGAAGATATCAATAGAGTAGGCGCTGCTGCGATGACCCAGGGTTTCAGCCCTGGGCTGAGTTGGCAGCGGAAGTCTTTGTTAGATCAACGGTGGTTGTTGTGGTGGTTTTGCTAACCACTAACCCCTAACCACTAGCCACTGGTTTTATGGACAACGTCATCAGCCGATTTCGTAACACGTTCAACCTCATCGTGCTGGCGGCGGTGCTGGGCGGTCAGCTTATCGGGCTGGCAGTGCAAGTCAAACGTCCGGAGGCAGGCGGCACGCGCCTGATCCGCATCTGGGCGATTTCGGTCGTTACACCCATCACGCGCGGCATCATTCACAGCGAAGATTGGTTTGCGGAGAAATGGCATAGCTATATCTGGCTGCGCGGTGTTCGGCAGGAAAACGAACGCCTGCGGGACGAAATCGCGCAGATCAAGATGCAGCAGATTCGCCTTGTGGAAGACGCCAACCAGGCTCACCGGTTGCAATTGCTGCTCGGATTCAAAGAGCAGTACATCTCGCACACAGTCCCGGCGCAGGTGATTTCGACTACGGGCAGCGAGTTTTCGCGCGCAATCTACATCGACAAAGGAACCAACGACGGAATTCAGGCGGACATGCCGGTGGTGACGCCGGAAGGTATCGTGGGCAAGGTGCTGCGCGCATTTCCATCGACGTCGCTGGTGCTTCTAATCAACGATCCGACCAGCGGCGCAGGAGTGATTCTCGAAAAGTCGCGACTACAGGGAATTCTGAAGGGGACAGCCAGCGGTTCCACCATGATGAGCAACGTTATGTCGGACGAGAAAGTTGAAGTCGGCGAGCGGATTGTCACCAGCGGTGGAGATCGTGTTTTCCCCAAGGGATTGCCGGTCGGTACGGTTGCGACCGTGGGTCCCGGACAAGATTTGTTTCTTAACATCCGCGTGAAGCCCGCCGCCACGCTGAGCCGGCTCGAAGAAGTGCTGGTCGTTACGAAGATCGACGAACGCGCACCGGAAGCGCTGGCGGACAGTGGAGGTCCGAAGCGGGCGATCGATATCCTGGCGCAGCGGTTGCCGTCGGTTCCACCACCTGCTGCAACTGACGTGGCGAAGCCTGTTGCCGGCACGACTACGGCGGCTGCAAAGTCGGTAGTTGAAATGACGAAGCCGGGCATTACACCTGCGGCAGGCACGGCTTCGGCTGTGAAGCCAAAAACAACAGAGACAGCGGCGGTTGGCACGGCTCCTAAGCCAAAAGTGACAGACGCAGCGTCAAGCACAACGGCTGGAACGCCGAAGAAAACTGCGGCGGCGGAACACGATAACCCGAAACCGGCAAAACAGGCGCAGACGATTCCAGAGGTGAAGCCACCTCTTGACACGACCAAGGACACACAACCGCAGTGACCATCTCCCAGGCCAAACAGGATCGGATCGAGGTTTACCGGTTTAACCCATTCGTTACGCTGGGGATACCGTTCCTTGCGCTGGTGATGCAGGCCTTCATCCCGGTGAAGCTGCACTTCTTCAGCGCCTTCGATCTGCCGCTGCTGGTGACCATCTTCTTCGCTGTCGCGCGCCGCAGTCCCATCAGCGGATGCCTGACCGGCGCAGCCATTGGACTGTTGCAGGACGCACTAACTCACCAGCCGCTCGGCGTGTATGGAATGGCAAAATCGGTGATCGGCTATTCAGCTTCGTCGCTCGGCGCGAAGATTGACGTTGAAAATCCGGGCTCGCGGCTGTTGATGACCTTCGGATTCTTCCTTATCCATGAGGCCATTTACATCATCGTGGCCCGCGGGTTGGTAGGCATGAATCTTACCTGGCTCTGGGGCCGTGAACTGCGCGACGCTTTTGCGAACGCCGTCCTGGCGGTGGTGGTGTTTGCGGTGCTGGATAAAGTAAAACAGCAGTAGCCAAAGAAATAAGTCAAGCCCTCGTTCGGCTTGAGGTGGGGTCTTTTGCCCAGGAGAGTAATGTCACGCGGGCTCGCATTCGGCTTTCTGCTGATCCTGGCGATCCAATTACTCGCCCAACCTCGTTCCCGCATCGACTTCAATGGTCTCCTGCAACGCTTCCCCAACCTGCCCTGGGACTTCGAAATCCGCTACGTCGTCCACGACCAGCTCAACACCGACATGCTCCGCCTCTACTACGACGGACGCGCCGACCTCATCCGCTGGCGTCCCTCCGACCCCGGCTCCCTCGCCGAAGTGTGCCATGGCACTATCGATAACCGCCAGTTACGCTACTTGCTCGAACTTCTCCGCGACAAGAACTTCAACGACCTGCTATCGGACAGCGAACCCCTCCGCACCATCGCCAACCACGGCGACGCCACGATTAGCGTCCGTGTAGGAAAAACCACCGTCCGCAAACTCGACCGCCACGAGCACGACAACCCCAGCCTTGCGGCGATCGAAGATGAGCTGGATTCACTTCAGAAGAGCATTACTGCCGACCCGAAAACAAAGTGCG
>CAYWSM010000453.1:0-5119 GCA_964460935.1 uncultured Terriglobales bacterium
CTCGGGCTGCCATTCGCGACCGCGCGCAGCACATCCACACCGCCACCGGGGCCGATAATCGCGTAATCGCCGTGCGGACGGAGGATGTTCGCCACCGAGGATGGCGCGGACATCAGGTTCTTCTGGTAGTCGCTGCCTTCCCATGGCTGCTTTGGATCCTGCGCCATGATGTAGGTGGAAGCATCGGCATCGATCACGATCACTTTCGCCCCGCCCTGGCTATCGACCTCCACGCGCGAGATGGCGTTCCACTTGGCGAACTCGACCCACGGCTTATCGCGGCGCATGCCCTTGGCGTAAACGATATCGATCAACTTGCCACGATAGTTGGCCGCAATCAGCGCCACGAATGCGATCAGAAGTCCGCCGGCGATACGCTTGCTCCACGATCGATCCGCCCATAGCAGAGCGCCTGCGGCCATCGCTAAGGCCCCAAAGAGAACGGTGTTCGGTCCGCCGAGAATATTGAGTACGGGAACGATGCCGATGCAGGCGAGCGATCCGCCGATCAGGTCGGCCGCGTAGAGCTGCGAAATATGGGCGTGACGGCGCGCGAACAGCACGGAGAAGAACAGTCCCGTAAAAAAGAACGGCAGCGCGGAAACGAGATAGATGGCACTGAGCCGCCAGAAGTTTTGCCAGGACAGGAAGAGCGCAACGGGAACGTGCAGGTCGATCTCGAGCACCAGCAGCATCAACGCCGCGTTCAGTGCACAGCAGAAGTGTCCAATCTGGCCGAGGCTCCAGCGCTCCAGTTGGCGCTTGGCGACAAACGCAAACACACCGCCTGCGCCCAAGCCCAACAACGCGATGGAAATTGCGAGGAAAGCGAAATGATAGAAGAGGATTACCGAAAACAACCGGGTGAGCGCCAGTTCCAGCAGCAGGCTGGCAAAGCTCATGACCAGCACGCCGAGTAATACGCGCTTTTGTGACGCACTCTCGACCGTGGGTTGGCACAGGGTCGGAACTTCAACCACCATCTCGGACATCTTCGATTAGTCCTCCAGGATCACATGCGCAATGGCGTGCTCAACGGTGTGAGAGAGCGACACGTGCACGCGCTTGACACCGAGTTTCGCCGCGAATTCACCGGCCACGCCGTGGAAGACCATGGTGGGGCGTCCACTTGGTTCACGAGTGATCTCAACGTCGGTCCATGCCACGCCTCGCCGCCATCCGGTGCCAATGGCTTTTAGAGCCGCTTCTTTGGCAGCGAAGCGCGCCGCATAGCGTTCCACTTTGTTCTGCCTGGATTCGCAATAGCGGATTTCATTGGCGGTATAGATGCGCTTCAGGAAACGATCACCGAATCGCTCGATAGCAGCCGCAATGCGCGGCACTTCCGTGATATCCACGCCCGTCCCGACAATCATGAACGGCTAAATTACCACATAGACGAGGGAAGAAGCTGTAATGCAGGAAGGACGAAGTAAGAACCAAATGCTTTTACTTTGTACTTCCACCTTCGTATTTCTTACTTCGGTTCTATCTTGATCATCGCCCGCTTGTGGCGGTTGATCTTCGTCAGAAAGTTGAAGATCTTTTTGAGGAAGTACTTTTTGTCGAGCAGCATGTCGGCACGCATACGTTCCTCGCCGTCAATAATCGATGCGTGCGCCTCCAGGAAATCGCCCTTCAGGTTTCCGCGCATATCGCATCGCGCAATGCGCACGCGAGGATTGTTCCGAATGCGCTTCACCTTCCACGAATCGGATTCGGTGTAAACGTAGAATGCGCCATTGTGCAAAACGAACCATACGGGCGTCTTTACGCCCTGACCGTTTTTCTTGAACGTCTCCAGCGAGATGTAGTTCGCTCCATCAAACTGTGCCAGATTAGCCACGACGTTCCTCCCGCTTGGGCGCCAGCCAGTGAAAGATCATGTTGATCAGCGACAGCAGAATTGCCCCGATAAATGCCGCCAGGAACGAGCGGATCTGGAAGCCAGGCACGACCGCACTCGCCACCTCTAGCATCAGCGCGTTGATCACAATCCAGAAAATGCCGAGCGTGAGTACTGTGAGTGGAAACGTCAGCACCTTCAGAACCGACCCAAGCGTCGCGTTGATGATGCCGATAATCGCCGCCGCAATCAGCGCCGTTACGAAACTTCTTACATAGAAGCCCGGCACGATATAGGTGACGATCATCAGCGCCAATGCACTGAAGATCCAGTTAACGATCAGCCTCATTTGGTCGCCTCATAGTCAAAAGGCCGCCCTCGCAGGCGGCCCGGTCAAACTCATGCTGAATTACTGCGCGTTCACCTTCAAGTTAATGGTTGCTGTCGCCCGCGAGTCGAACGCGCTCAGCGTCTTGGTATCGCTCTTGGCTCCCTTGTACTCGGCGAACACTTCATAGTCAACATTCGGCGAAAGAGAGGTGAAGCGGTAGTTCCCGGAGTTGTCGGAGATAAAAGAACGCACTGCCATGGTCTTCGTGTTCTTCAGGTAGACAACGGCTCCAGGCAGTGGGACTTCTGAACCCTTCATCACCTGGCCCTGCAAGGTGCGCGTCGCCGGACTGTTCTCGGCCGCCACAAACGGTATAACCGCCATGAATAAGCTCAGAGCAACAGCGAAAGCGATCAGTTTCCTGTTCACGGAGCAACTCCTGTATTTCGGGTACTTAGACCTACTCTGTTAGATGCAGACCGAAGTCCCGCCGCTCATCATTATCTACATGTACTTTGATTTCAACAGGTTTAGCGGCTTTCTTGTTTGGTTGCGCCCAGATTATGTACTCTTGCCGGCCTGCGGGAACGCGTTGCGCGACTTCGCCGCGGTTGTCGGAAACCAGTGTCCAGCGGGGCTTTTTTTCCTGTTCGCGGCGGATGTAGATTTTGACACCCGCGACCGGGCGCTGGTCCGGTCCCCAAACGGTACCAAACAGCAGCGCATAAGGCTTCTCCGCAGAAGCGGCGCTCTGTGTGCCGACAACCATGGCAGCCAGAGCCATGATTGCCAGCAGCAAAGCTTTATAAAAGCGTACTCGTCGATGAGAAGAAAATGATGAGACCATGAAAGATTCTCGAAGAAGTTTACGATCGCGGATCCAGATTAGTAGTCGCCGTCCTCTTCTTCCTCTTCTTCCTCGTCTTCGTCTTCTTCGTACTCATCTTCCACCTTGGTCAATTCCAACGGCTCCGTCGTGACTACTTCAAAATCGGAACCGCATTCCGGACACGATACGATTTCGCCTTCATCGACTTCGTCGGCATCGACATCGATGTCGCTCTCGCATTCGGGACAAACCACCATGAAGCACCCTCCCTTTCGCTTATGAACACCCCGATAGTTTTATTGACTCGCGCGGCGTGACGTCAAAGAAAATCTTTACCTCAAAAGCCCGCCGTGCGGCAAGTTTCTCGAATGGCTTGGGTTCCCGCTGAACGTGATGGAAGCCCCTCTGCCGGGGGTTGCCCGGAAGTTCCCGGCCAAGGCTTGCTGCATCCAATTCCGTAGCTGTTCCTACGCGCGGCGGATTTTCAGGTAGCATATTTAGAGCCTCGTAATTCTGTGGAGCTTCGCAGAATTTGGGCACGGAGCATGCCTTGAGCAGTTATCGCAGTTATGGTGGTGGCGGAGGCCGCAGATACAGCGGCGGCGGTGGAGGCATGACTCTCAGCTTCCCGCCCTTTTACGGTGCAGTAAAGACGCTGGTCCTCATCAACGTCGGCGTGTTTTTCCTTCAGCTATTGCTCGGCATTTTTTATCGCCCGGCTCTCAGCCTGTTTGGATTCCTGGAACTTATTCCCGCCGCCGTGATGCACGGCCATGTGTACCAGATCATCACCTACGCATTCCTGCACGAAGGCTTCTTCCACATCCTGTTCAACATGCTCATGCTCTGGATGTTTGGGGCTCAGCTCGAGAGCGGCTGGGGACGCCGTCAGTTCTATGAGTTCTATTTCTTCTGCCTCATTGGCGCAGCATTGCTGACGATCGCCGTCTCTTATACCGGCGTTATGGGTGTAACGCCTTACGTGGCAACCGTTGGCGCATCGGGTGCGGTTTTCGGGCTGATCGTTGCCTTCGGCATGATCTATGGCGAGCAGGAAGTAATGCTGATGCTGCCGCCGGTGTCGATCAAAGCCAAGTACATGGCGATCGTTCTGGTGCTGATTGAACTGGCGCTGGCGCTCGGAGCCTCACGAGAGCCCGGACAAAACATCGCCTACACGGCCCACCTCGGAGGAGCCCTCTTCGGGTGGATTTACGTTCGCTTCTTCCCCCGCCAGGGGATGCGATTCCTTGCCTCGGAACGCTACTACGGACTGCGCAACTCGTACTATCGCTGGAAGCGCCGACGGGCCGCCAGAAAGTTCGAGGTTTATATGCGCAAGCATGACCGCAACGAATACTTCGACCAGTACGGCAATTACAAGGCTCCCGACGACAAAGAGAAGGGCAACGGCGAAGGCGGACGCAGTGGCTGGGTGAACTGAGAACCTGCCCCGTTCTAGAAGATTTCCCATCTTTTCTTCATAAGCCTTGCTCACGATCGCAACTATTCCCCGTCTAATTCACGGAACTTAGCGGCTGGCGTGTGCGTATATCACACTGCCCAGGTATGTAAGCCAGAGTTCCCGATAAGCGATTAGAACGCGATCACAATTCCGGGAACATTTGTCCGTTCGCGGAGGGTCTATTTGTGGTGTGGTTGGCTCCAAGTCCGTCTTCAGAATGTAAGACCCCTCTAGCAAGTGACAAAGTTCCACCAGTCGAGAAGTAACGATGATCGAGAGTCCGTCGAAACAGACATCGCTCCCAAGCCGTCGCGTTCAGTTCGGTCCGTTCGAAGTGGATCTCTATACCAAGGAGCTTCGAAAACACGGGACTCGCATCAAACTTGCAGGACAGCCTTTTCAGGTGTTGGCGACGCTTCTTTCGCGTCCCGGCGATCTTGTCACCCGCGAAGAGTTGCAGCAAACGCTGTGGTCAGAGGACACTTTCGGCGATTCGAATCACGGCCTGAATGCGGCCGTAAACAAGCTCCGCGAAACGCTCAACGATAACGCCAACGATCCCAAGTACATCGAGACCCTTCCCCGTCGCGGATACCGCTTCATCGGCGTCATCAACACCGAAGCTCCCTCTGGCAAAAAACAACCCAT
>CAYWSM010000454.1:0-7096 GCA_964460935.1 uncultured Terriglobales bacterium
ATGCTGGATATTGTCGAGAACTCCGCCACCGACGTTTCAATCGTAGCACCCATATTGGGTACCCCACGCCAGTGGAAAGCGTTTATGAAGCAGATAGAGGACCGCGAACGCCACTCGTAAAAAAAGAAGTGGGCGAGCGAACCATCCAAAGCTCGCCCACTTCTCAGCTCTGCAAGACGCTGATGATCGTGTGGACGAATGGATCACATCCGGACGTCGGTACCGCCTTCGCCAGCAGGTCCAACTCCACATCGAACTCGCTTACAGGTTGTGGCTGACCTTGGACCGCGGCGTATTTTCTATCCATCGCCGCGATGAAAATCTCCAGAAGCTTGTCGCCACGAATCGATCTGATACTTCCGTCCGCAAAGTGCAGCGCGACCTTATCGACCCGTAACTTCTCTTCCAGTTCCCTGATCCGTCTTTCCAGTGACACTTATCCACCTCCAATGAACTTCTCGAGTTCGGCAACGCGCCTTTCGAGTTCCTCAATCCGTATGGCCTTCAACATCACTTCCAGGCCACCGCGCGCAGCCTGAGCCCTCGCCGCGGCCGATGCTTTACGACTCTTCGATACCTGGTGCAGTGCGTCCACAAAGTCGCCGGCTGCCTTGCGCAGTTTATTAATGGCGCCGTCCACGAGGCGGCGTTGCTCGGTTTTGTACGCATCGAGGAAGCTGTCATCCTCTGCAAGCCATCGCTTCAGCGTTCTTTCGCCGATTCCAGCGACGTTTGCGGCCTCGGCAATGGTCTTGGTGCTCAACAGGGCTGCAATCGCTTGTTGCTGCTTCCGTGTTAGCCGAGCTCGCCCTGGCACTAGGTGGCCCTTCCTGGCCCCTCGGACGTTTCGACAGAAACCGACGCATGGCCGGTCGGCTCGCCGAAGCGTCGCTCGTAGGTGTCGACAATGGCGCACTCCAGGAGTTCAGCAAGAAAACCGCGGGGGGTGGCCGCCGCCATGCGGAGGATTGCTGCGTAGAACTCAGGCGTTACAGAAATTCGAAATTCCCTTTCCTTTGCTCTATGCATCCTGAATCCTTTGCTCTATGCTCTCTATTCTCAATTTCTAATGCCATTTACTACTTTGGTGGCAGTTGTCGGGGCACATCCTCTCCCACTCAAGCGTTCAGTTGATATAACTTGACGACTTCATTTCCCGGAAGAGTTCTTCAGGGGTGAGTTCCACTTCCGACAAACTCAGTACCAGCCCGGTTTCGGCATCGAAGAATCTCACCATCCACGCTGGGAGAGATAGCAATGCAAAACCTTTCGCCAATGTCTCCAATTCTCGAGTTGAGTGCGCGCGCGCCGTTGCATCAGGAACGGGGTGAGAGGCACCGCAAACTCGTTTCATCCCTGCAACTGCTCGATCAACACGGCAAGCTGAAGCAATGGGCCGGCGTCGGGCACTACCGTTACCCCATCAGCCAAAGTAATCTGTTTGCCGACAACCTGAGCGAGCGTTTCGGAGACGTTCACCTGTTTATCGTTCGTTCCGAGGCCAACCCGATCGGCGGTGTCACATGCGATTTCCAATTCAGTCCAAGCCATACTTCCTCCTTTTAGAAGTCTGAAAGTCAGAGGGCCGGGTGCGCGTGAGCAATCGCCTCGGCCCTCTGTTTGTGGGACGTGACGCAGAACACGTCCCTATCCGCAGCCACTCCGGGCCGCTGCGGACGGACCGGGGGTGGCGGGGGCGGAATGTCAGTACTCGTACCATGGCGTCATCAATCCGATCTCTGGATCTTGTACGGCGTTACGGCTGAGCGCAGTTGTTAGTCGCTGCAATTCGGCATCGAGAGCAGCCAGTTTTGCTTGCTCCTGACGCAGCCTCACGTTGACTGCTGAAAGCGCCGATCGTGAGGTTGCGGCGACACCTTCAGCTTCGGTCACGATCTGCTGCACTTCCACAATCATCTGTTCCCGTTCCTTAAGCTCAGACTGCCGCGGATAGGCTGGCAGGGGTGCGCTGCTGTAGGCCTGGAGAGATGCGCGTGCTTGGGAAACGTTACGATCTGCAGTGCGAACGTCGGATTCCAATTTCCCCTGCTGTTCTTGCAACTGGGCGACGGCTTCGGCAGCGTGTCGGCATTCCTCGTTTTTCCGGTAATGACGTTCGTGCAGGTCCGCTAAGCGCAATTGCATATACGCAGAGAAGAAATCAGCCAGGCCTTGTTGCAGTGCGACCAGGTTGCTCACGAGGGATTGTCGCCGCTGATCGAGTGGGGTGCCCTTAACTTTTGCGTTCTGAATAATTTCGAATGCGGGTTGAATGATTCCACTGATATGACCTCGCGCAAATTGCTCCAGGTCCGCTGGTTGCGGTGCTGGCGGCATCTGTTCCTGTGCCGGCCTTGCCGATTTGGGTGTCACGTAAGCTGCTTGAATTTCTTCTGCAGTAGCGAATGGATTTGTGTACGGCAGGCTCGATGGATCGACATGCCTGTGTCGGACTTGATGTAATCGCTCGATCAGTGGCTTCTCGTACATTTTTTCTACTTACCTCCCTTTGTGATCCGTTCAATAGCGGGCACGGTACCTTTCGCCTGCGTTGAACGGTAAGGCTCTTGCTGCACGGCGCCGAATACATCGCTGCGCGGATCGGATAAACCCATTTCGTCGGCGTACTGTTGTTCGACCTGTGACAGCGGGAGGTCGCAATGGCCGAACGGTTCTCGGCCAGTCGTGGAACCTACCTTCGATGGTGCTGGATGCCTGCCTTTGTACATATCGCCGCTCCTTCTGTGTTTTTGTTAGACGCTTCGTTTTCCAACGATTATTTTTCCAGATCGCAGATGAGGTCTACCAGGCGGATCTCGCTTCGCGAACTTCGGCGAGAGCGTACCTTCAATGTGGCTCTTTCCTTTGCTAACGTTGCGGTTACCTAACCGCGGCGATAACGTGCCTTCGAAATATCCTCGTCCTTTTTGCATCCCTGCTCCACCTCCGAAATGCATATGTAGTCCATCGCTTTGGCCGTAATCAGTCAGCAAAACCGTGCCTCGGTGATTCGAGAGGCATGTGCAGTGGCATTTCAATATGTGTAAGCTCCTGAGTATTCAGCGAGGAGGCGCTGATTCCCCTTCCCCAACTTGTCATCGATCGCGCGGACGGTCGCCTGGTAGATTTCTTCCGCACTCGCTCCCGGCTGCGTAACGTGCACCTGGACGCCGCCCACGTAGGTATTGCCGCCACTAGCCGGCAAGAACCGCTGCATGCCGCGGATGTAATTCGCGTATTTGTCCTCGTAGTACCCGCCCATCTTCAAGGCATATGCGAAATCGCTTGCGCTGTGCGCTCCTCGCGCGCTGGCATATCGTGGCAGGCTCAACACTTGCGCGTATCGATCGGCAGACTCATCCATGCTGGAAAAGTTCTGGTACTGGCCACCAACACGGATGCCGGCAAGGTTGTGGTATTTGCGGAAGACGTTGCTGGTAAAGTTATCGGTTTCGTGAGCCCACTGCGCGAAGATCCAGTCGGCTGCCACTCCCGTCTGGGCCGACACGCGCTTCGCCAGTTCGCGCGCCTTATCGGCCGCGGAGGTGGAGTCGTATGCAGTTGGTGCCGCGGGAAGTGATTTATGCCGCTCTACGAGGCCCTTCGAAAGCGATCCCCCAGCGAGGGCGCCGAGCAGCGCTCCGATCAATCCTCCTACCGGGCCGCCGAGTCCGGTTCCGAGCCCACCAAAAAATTCCGCTCCTAGAATCGCTCCGGGCACCACCGCAAGAGCGTCCTTCAGTCCAGCGATTGAGTCGGTGATATTGCGAATGGCACGACTGATCTCCTGCAGCACGATAGCGAAGTTCTGGAGATCTGAGTTCTGCTTCTTGATCCGACCTTCCGGGTCTCCGCCAAGCGCTTGCCACAGGTTGATGAACAGCTCGATCACGTCCTTGCCCACTTGGTACATGTCTTGCAATACCGACCATGTATCTCTGAGCACGGGTACCAAGACATTGGCGATCTTGTCGGCTGCCTCTGGCAGATGAGTGATCAGCCAATTATTGAAGTCGCGCAGCCGTCTCAGCAGCCCTTCGGTGTCGGTGCCGAACGCTTTGGCGACCGATTGGACTAACGCCATTGCTAGATACTGAAGTTCAACACGAAGCCTGGTGAACTCAAAGCTCACATCGCGAATCTGCCGCATCCGTTGTGGATACTCGATTCCCAGTTCCGCCTGCAGCCTCGTCTGATCCTCGAGCAACTCCCGGTACCGTTCACGAAGTTCAGGACTCCAGAAGATCTCTTCCATGGAATGTCCGAGGGCGCTCATCGCGATCGACATCTTCTTTGCCGCGTCGACGGAGACGTACATCTTCGTGGCCAGGAGCTGGTAGCCGAGTTCGGCCTGGGCGACGTTGTGCACCAATCCAACCGTCGCCGTACCGATGGCAGCATAGGCCGCGGTGATGGCACCGGCCACCTTCACGAATGCTGGTGCAATGGTCGAGACGTGGCGCTCGACTTCGCCTTGCACTTGGCGGAGCGTTCCTTCGAATCGCTGCAGCTCGGTGTTATCCACCTGCCAGCCGAGACGGACGAAGTAACTTTTTATGACTTCAGCATCCATAAATGCTCTCCGTATCCTTTGCTATGGGCCAAACCAGCCCGTTAAATCAATCCTTCCTAACCCAGAGAGGCACGTGCGGTGGCACGTTTCTATGAAACCATCAACTCCTGAGCGACCTCAACTCTGGAAATCGAACCGAGCCAACTGGCGGCCTTGCTGATGCGCTTTTCGTACTTACGCAATCCCTCCGACGTCGCCTTCGGATCGTCCGATCCAATTAGCAGAGTGTCGTTTTCGACTTTCTTGAACCAGGTGTGGTGGAAGTACTTTTCGTAATCATTCTCATCACCAACCCCTGCGACGTATGCGCTGCTCAACTGTTCGCTCAGGTACGTTTTTATCGGTTGCCAAAGATCGGAACCGGAGTTATCCACACCCCCCTTGGTAAGGGGGGTAGGGGGGATCGGATTTTCAGTCTGTTTCTGAATCTGTTTCTCATCTGTATCTGTATCTGTATCTGTATCTCTTCGTTTTTGCTCGCTGTTTGTTGAACAAGTGTTCGAAGTACTTTTCTTTCTTCGACTTTCGCCGCTCGCTTTTCCGGCCTTACTGCGCGCCTTACTCTTCATGTTCAACATCGATGCTTGTTCACTGAGCATCGGGCAGATGATCAGACCGTCGCGCCGCTGGAACAACTGCATTACCGATTGGCTTTGCTGCTCGAAGCGATCTCTCGATTCCGCACCGGCAAACTGCCACAACATTTCGGGATTGTCGGGCAGCGTCCCGCGAACCTCTGACTCCCACATCTCCGCCCGTAGCTGCACCAGGTATCCGCGTTGCTCCGCCGTTAGATACCGGATGGTCCGATTACTGATCCAATCGGCAGAGTCGAATTTGAACCATGGTGCTCGATTCACGCCCGTCTCCGCTGTCGGCGCCGTTCTGACGTCGAGCATTCATCCGCGGTCGCGCTTGGCATTTCAAAAAGGACCGGTTGAGTACCGCTCGCGTTACTCACTGCAGGCGCGGCCTTCGTTGTCGGCGGACCTGTCACCAGGCGAAACCACGAATGCCTAACACCGTCGATGGTCTCTGTCTTGTTCTCGATCGTGAGCCCCAGTTTACGCAGGTCAAAGATCCGCGCGTTGTATTGCGCTGCAAGCTTCATCAGCTCCGGCAATGGGACCCAAGCGCCGCGGGCTGCCACCAGGCGAGCGAGAATTACATCGCGTTGCCCTTTGGCAGTTGGCGGCCGTTGTGAAGTCACCGTGACCCCTTGTGCCGTGCGGCGGCGATGGAGTAAAAGGCGGCGGCGATTTCCAGATCGCTAAAACCTGCGCTGACTTCCCGGAACGCTTTCGCCAGTTCGAGAACGCGGTTCAAGTCGAGCACGACACCGTTTGTGCCACCTGTCGTGCCACCCGGTTGCGGAGAGCCCTTCTTTGTCTGACCTTTCCGTGTGACGTGGATGGATTGATCGTCCATTGCGGTTAGTGATCTCTCCGCAGAAACGAGATCAGCGATTGCCGCGGGATGAGGACTCGCCGCCCGATGCGGCGGGCCGTGAGTTCTTTTCTGCGAATCAGTCTGTCGAGGGCGCCTTGCGAGATTCGAAGCTCACGTGCAGCTTCTGCCCGCGTAAAGGCCATCGGCGCGCTCCTCGGTTCAACTGCTGTTTCCATCGTGTGCCTCCCTAAGATTATGTGTGTCTCTGGTTGACAAGGTGTACCTACAGGTGTAGCGTCGTCAACTAAACCTGTAACGCATGTTTGTAATATCGCGTTACACAGTTTATCCAGAAGGTCACCAATGAGAAACAAGCGCAGAAAAAACACATCGCTGATCGAAGAAGATCCTGATCGCGTCATCAAAGAAGTGGTTGACGTCCTCAATAATGGACCGAAGGCGAATGATCGTCTGACGTCGGCAGAGCACGAAAGACTCGCGCGCATTGTTCAAGCGTGGAAAGTGTCCGGACCTGATTTATTCAAAATGAAGGTCGCCCAGTGCGATCGTGCAACATTGCCTGAACTCGAGAAGGCATTTGAGTTTCACCTCGCCCCAACACATTCCGGTCGAGCTTACGTATTTACTTCTCCGACCGGTCCTAACTTCAGAGATATTCCCGCCGTCTATTTTGTGCGCCTGATCACGTGCGAGAAATGGGACTTCCTGGGCGGCCCCTGCCCTAACTGTCATCGTTGGTTCAAAAAGAAAACGAGACGTTCGGACAACTACTGGTGCTCGACAGGATGCGGCGGAAATAAGAGACAGGCGAGACGCCGAGAGCGGTTACGGGAAAAGAAGCTCGAACGCGCGAAACAGGCAATAGGTAACTACAGCAATCGGCCTGCACGATTGCGCAATTACACCTGGAAAAAGTTTGTCTCGGAAGCGATAGGAGTCAGCAAAAACTGGCTCCAGCATCAAGTAACTCTGGGACGGCTTCGCCCGCCTCAAGAAATAGCAATCACAGAAAGGAAGTGACCATGGGAAAGGAAAACAAGAAACGAACACCGGTGAAGGTCCGGGGCGTCTTTGAACGGGTGCCTCGGTCGGATGTCTGGTGGATTCAGTACT
>CAYWSM010000455.1:0-16096 GCA_964460935.1 uncultured Terriglobales bacterium
GTCACCACTGGTGACTGCGCCGACTCGTGATAATTTCGGTCCACCGCCGCTACCTTGTAGTACGCCTTCTCTCCTGACTTTCCGAGGAAATCCGCGTAGCGATTGATACTGGGCAACTGAATTCCAACCGGCTTGAAATCCTTTCCGTCCAGCGAGCGATAGACGATGTAGTGTTGCAGACCATCGGCGACCCGGCCTTCCCAAGAGATATCGACGTGCCGGTCGTATCCCTTTGCCTTAACGTTCGTTGGAGTTGTCACAGCCGCAAACTTCGGCGACGCGAAATCGATCTTGATGTCATCGACGACAAATGAGTGCGGCTTACCGTCCGTTGCATTCTGGAAGAACATCACGCTCCGCAGTTGGTGAGGATCGAAGCCCAGCAGCGCGAGCGGCTTGAGGTCACGAAGCGGAATTTTTACTTCAACCCACTTCCCTGCCGGAAGGCCCTTCACGTAGTCCGACATCTTGAACGGTACAGAAAAACCATCGCTGGCCAGTGCGATGGACATGTGATCGATCGCATCCGTTATCTGTATTAGCGGCAGATCCGCGGGAGCAATGGCTTCTTCCGCATAGCACCAGAAGGAGAGCGTGTCTCCGATGTAATGCGCTGCCAGGTTGCGGATGCCGGGGCGATAGATCTCGGCCGACCAACCGCCATTCGAATTCGATTGCCACTGTACCCGGATCGCGTTGGGCGCCGAATGGAAGATTTTGGTTTCCACCGGCAACTTCTCCCCAACCGCCTGGAGTGTGCTGGTATTGGAAGCCGACGCGCTGGTGTAGAAGTACTGCTCGCCAGTGTTGCTGTTGGCGAAGATGACATGCGAGAAATAAGGATCGGCGGCGCTCGCGAAAGTTACCGCCAGTAACATCACTATAAGAACCGAAATGATCTTTCTCACTTCCCCACCTCCAGGATCGCCAGTCCATTTACCGGCAGAGTTACGTCCACCTTGCCTGACTTGAGCTTCACCGCCTCGGGCGCTCCGATCTGAGACACTTTGTTCAATTGCTCAACTTGCGCCTGTGTTGGATACCGCGGCTTTCCCATGGCTTCGTATGCGCCCTGCGTATTTCCATGCTGCGCGTCCAGGCGGTAAATCGAAATGGCGGCACTTGGCTTCACGTTCTTGAATTCCAGGCTGACCGTTTTCGGCTGACCGCTCTTCAACTGATCCATCTCGACCAGGTTCCAAACGGCGACGACGAGTGTTCCATCCTTGCGTCGCGTGACCAGCGTATCCGCGGAATTGGCGAGTCGTTCGTCTCCCAGCTTGTGTAGCAGCGCGAACGCGTCGTAGCTCGGCTTGCGGATGCCACCCGTCAGCAGGCCGAAGCCGCCATCGAACGATTCTCGGCGCGGACCGCCCTCTTCGAAGACGTCGCTGAACGTCCACAGCGACATCTCGTCCACCAATCCATCGCATTGCTCGATGTCGTACGCCAGCGCCGGACCGACATAGACGTTGTCGCGCGCCTTCAACTCGCTATACGAAGGCACGTTCCACTCCGTCCAGAAGAATGGCAGGTTCGGACGCGCCGAACTCTTGATCTGGTTGTGGACCTTCTCGATTGCCTTGCAGACCCGCTGGTTCATCGGGATATCGAGCTTCTGCCCGAACAGGTCTTCCGTCGTGTCGTCAGCGTATCCGTGTGAGGAGATGAAATCGACTGGGACGTTTTCTTTTGCCGTGTGGGCAATGAAGTCATCGACCCAGTGAGCCGATGATGTTGCCGGACCACCGACGCGCAAGCGCGAATTTACGGATTTCAATGCACGCGCCGTATGGTCATATAGTTCGAAGTACGTTGCCTGTTTTGGATCGCCGCTCCAGAAATCGATATTCGGTTCGTTCCATACCTCGAAATACCACTGCGCAACTTCGTCGATGCCATAGCGCTCGATCAGATGTTGCGCCAGCGCCTTCATCAAACCGTCCCACTTGGCATAATCTTTCGGCGGCGAAACGTTCTGCTTGTACCAGAAAGGATGAAGGTCTTGCGGTCGCGACGCCAGTTTCTTCGGCATGAAGCTGATCTCGACGACCGGCCTCACGCCGTTCTGCAAAAGCCCGTCATATATCTGATCGACGTAGGTGAAGTTGTAAACGGGGTTTCCCTTGTCGTCCTCGTCATACACGCCAACTTCATCATGAAGAATATTGTGGAAGCGGACGTAGCGGAAGTCAGTCGCCTTCTTCACCTCGCGCAGATCGTTTCGGTAGCTTTCACGCAAACTGAGGATAGCCCTTCCGGACCCGAACACCTGCTCCCAGAAATGCGGAAATGGGTGAGCAGGCGCATGGGCATCAATAACGATGTTGGTTTGCGCCGGAGCATAGGCCGCGGCAAACAGAACTAGAGATAGAAATGGCGCTATGGATTTTAGTTTCATCACAAATTTGTTTTAACTGGAAAGTTCTCCATGTCGCTCTTCTTTCGGGCCATGGTGGCATGGTGCCCCAGGTTCGCCCGTCTTTTGGGCTAACCTGGGGTTAGTAAACGTTCACTTCTGTGGAGTACAAAAACTCTGGCAAATCGCGTGCCCAACGTATCCTGCTGCCGTGGCGAATGCACGCCCAGCCATGTCCATCACAGCGTTTTCAGGCTTCACGCCTTCGGTAATAATTCCTGCATCCCATTGGCTGGTGCGAAGGATCTTCAACGCCTTCTCGCGGCCACGCGGCAGTTGCAGTTCGTCGGCTACCGTCCATGAAGTCGTGAACGGCAGGCGATAGCTTCCCGGGAATCCGTACGGCTGGTCGGAATACGAGTACTTGTAGTTCGGCGAGTGAAGCCATTCGTAAGTACGGGCAAACAGCGGATCATCGGCCGCAATGAATCCCAGCGCCGGAAGCTTCAGCAGCGATCCGGGCGGAATGTCGGTGAACACGGACTGCTTGCCATCGGTAGCCGACACGAAGATGGGACCACTCGCACCAGGCGCCTGCGAAGATACGCACTTCTTAAGGATCGCCTGCTTCAAATTGTCCGCACGCTGCTTCATCTGCTGCGCCTGTTGCGGATCCTTCAATCGTGTGAAGATGTCGCTCAGGTTCAGCAGCGCCCGCCAGCTCAGCACATTGTCGTAGGTGATGAACGGCAGCTTCTGATACTCGTCCTGCGCATCCTGCAAGCTGGAGTACATCCCAACGCTCGGGTCGAATCGTCCAAGCAGCCGGTCGCGCAAGGAAGTGATCGCATCGCGATATTTAACTAGGAAGGCATCGTCGTTCGTCTTTGCCGCGTATTGGCCGAGCGCAATCAGCGGTGCAACGCCTTCGTCGAGTTGGAATCCGTCTTCCAGCACCACTCCATCGATAAAGCGGCTGTGCGTGCCGGCGTTGCGTGACTGGATCGTCAGCGCATATTCGAGCGCTTCCCGCGCCAACTGCGGATCGATGTCCAGCAATCCCGGGAAACTCCATAGCATCGCGTCACGATCCCAGTACGCCGCCGAGACGTAGTAACGCGGACTGCGCGACGTAACGCCGACGAGTTGTTCTGTATCGATGCTTTTGCCCCACGCGTACATCGCCGTAAACAAAAGATTGCGATTCATGAGCACGTCGAGATCGTTCTGTCCGGTTGTACGCGTCCGTTGCCGGCACCATTCAGCAGCCTGGGAAATCACCGTATCGCTCCCGTTACGATCGAGAAGTTCACGAAGCGCTCTCGCATTGTGCGCCGCGCTGAACTCTTCCACGCCAGGAGCCAGGACGAATACCGCTTCAGCCGTTTGCTGCGGAGCAATCCTCAATTCGCGATGCGCATCGAGCGCGGGCGAAGAAGAAAGAGGAGGCTGCGTAAAGGTCGCTTCCGACTCCGGATAAACCAACGACCACGCGAAATGTGTGTCATATGTGATGAAGCTGAACGCCTTGCCCGGCGAAACCCACGGCGCTTCCGAGATCGTCCGGTCGCCGCGTAGTTCCACCGGCAAGTACGTCACGCGCTCGAGATTCCCCCACGACGCTTTCATGCCGAGAACCGCAGCGACCTGCTTGCTTCCGCCGTTCGTGAGTCTCAGCCGGATGAAGGCCGCCCGCGATCCATTCGGTGCACAATATGTGATCTCTCCATCGAGATCACCGGCCTTGAAATGCGCGGTCGGAATCCAGTACTCGATCAACTCCCACGAGAGGTTCTGTATCTTGATCGGCTGGCCGTCGGCCGTGAAATAGGGTTGCAGCACCGGCGAGCCAGAATCGCCTTCCACTTGCAGCAACCCGCGGTCACGCATCGAGAGCACGTTGAAGTTCACAAGCGCGCCGTCAGACGCGCGAATTGTGGGCAGCGAAATCCACTCGTTTCCAGTGGGAATCACGTCGTCGGCGTTGAGTGAAAGAGGCGTGCGCCGTAGATTATCGGCGCCAAATAGGAATGAAGACAGACTAACAATAAGCGTCAGACAGGTCAGGGTCAGACTCTTCAACCAGGTTCCCTCGCGAGGTACTCAGATCCGGAACGCAGCAGTATACTCTAAGTAAATCGTTTTACTAAGACAAAAGTACACATTCGGAATAAAATGCCGATCAGTTATTTCCATTCATCCGGGTGGCGCTTTTACCGTGAGAATTCCGGCAAAACTGAGCCTATTGATCGTGGCTGTGGCTGCGTTGTCGTGGTCGCAGACGAAGGACACTGCTTCACCGATTCACTTTGAAGAGATTGCGGTAAAAGCCGGACTTCAATTCGTGACCGAGAATTCTCCGACACCGAATAAAAATCAACCCGAAACCATGGTCAGCGGCGTCGCGCTGTTCGACTATGACGGCGATGGTTATCTCGACATTTACCTTGTGAACGGCGCAGCGATTCCATCGCTCAAGAAAGAGTCGTCGAAATACTGGAATCGTCTTTACCACAACAATCACGACGGAACATTTACCGACGTTACAGAGAAAGCCGGCGTTGCTGGCGTTGGCTATGGAATGGGCGTTTCGATCGGCGATTACGATAACGATGGAAAGCCTGACATGTTCGTTGCGAACGTTGGCGCAAATCAGTTGTTCCATAACAACGGCGATGGAACATTTACGGACGTCACCGAAAAGGCAGGATTGAGCGGGGCGAAGCTCGAAGGCAAGAAGATGTGGTCGGTTGGAGCAGGCTGGTTCGACTATAACAATGATGGAAAGCTCGATCTGTTCGTCGTTAACTACTGCAAGTGGGAAGTGAATAAGGACCCAAACTGCACGATTAAAGCTGGCGTTCGTGCGTATTGCCATCCGAAGTATTACGCTCCGCTGCACAACACGCTTTACCGGAACAACGGAGATGGAACGTTCACTGATGTTTCGGAACAAACGGGGATAGCTAAATCATTCGGCAAGGGCATGAGCTTTTCGTTCGCCGATTACGACGGCGATGGTTTTCTCGACGCTTTCGTTGCCAACGACACGACTCCGAACTTCCTGTTTCACAATCTGGGCGGAAAGAAGTTCGAGGAAGTTGGCGTTGTTGCTGGCGTTGCTTACGCGCCTGATGGAGCTACATTGTCGGGAATGGGATCGGATTTCCGCGATATCAACGACGACGGAAAACCTGACATTTGGCATACAGCAGTCGAGCACGAGAGTTTTCCGCTGTACATCAATCAGGGCGAAGGCGAGTTCGTCGATATGGCTGCAGCGAGCGGATTGCAGCCGACGACTAACATGTCTGGTTGGGGAAATGGAATCTTCGACTTTGACAATGACGGACATAAAGATCTGTTCGTTGCGCGCTCGAACGTGATGGACAACATCGGCGAGTTGGTCGCACGGCGTTATCCGGAACCGAATACCGTGTTCCACAATCTTGGCAACGGAAAGTTTGAACAGGTCCGTGATTCAGCGCTTGAGCAGGAAGCTGCGCATCGCGGCGTGGCGTTTGGCGATATCGATAACGATGGCAAGATCGACGCGGTTGTGACTGTTCTTGGCGGAAAGGTGAAGCTGTTTCATAACATTTCTGAGACGAAGAATCACTGGATCTCGCTGAAGCTGGTGGGAACAAAAAGCAATCGCATGGGCATTGGAGCACAGATTCATCTCGTCACAGCCGATGGAAAGTCGCAGTGGAACGAAGTTACAACTTCGGTCGGATATGCTTCGTCAAGCGACAGCCGCGTTCACTTCGGATTAAGTGATAACACAAAAGTTACGACAATCGAAATTCGCTGGCCGAGCGGAGTCAAGCAGTTGCTGCACAATGTTCCGGTCGATCGGGTCATGACCATCGAGGAACCGAAACAACAATAGCTCTATCGATTCGTGCCATCTTCAGGCTTTGATTTTTCGTTCAACTCAGCAAATTTTTCGCGGGCGCGGGCGGCGTCTTCGCGGCGGCCTGCGCGGGCGTAGGCGGAGCCGAGGGCGAAGTAGATTTTGGCATTTTCGGGGTAGGCTTTTTTCGCAATCTCAAGCTCAGGAATGGCTCGTTCGTATTTGTCGGTATCAAGCAGCAGGAGTCCGAGCAGGTAGTGTCCGAACGGCTGCGATGGCGCGAGTTTCACGGCTTCTTCGGCGTAAGGCAAGCCGGCGGCGGAATCGACTTTATAGTTCGCGGCAGCGATGCGCAGGCGGGCAAAGACGTCTTTAGGATTGTTCTTGATCTCCTCTTTGTACTGTTCGATCGCGGCGGGAAGCTCGTGCGCTTCCTCCAGGGACATGCCGAAGGCGTAGTGAATGTTCGGGTAGTCAGGATATTGCGTGACTACTTCGCTGAATAACTTCTTCCCTTCCTCATATTTCTTCTGACCTGCCAGGCACTCGGCTTGGCCGATACGAAGCACTACTTCGGTATCGCGTGGGGCAGCCGGCGCTTTCGCGGTCGAGCGAAGCATGGTCATGCCAAGGGCGGTGGCGACATCGTTATTGGCAGCTCCGAGAAGGCAAACCTGTTCGAGAGTCTGTTGCGCGCTTTCGAATTTCCCTTTGCGCTGGAGCAAGACGCCTTCGTGATAAAGAACGACATTGCGCAGTTGCGCGTCTTCGGTGAGACCAGCTTCCTTACTGGCCTGGATATGTTTGAGGGCGAGGGTATCCTGGCCCAGTTCGAACTCGCACAGTCCGAGCATCGCCAGAGCATTGCCTGACTTCGGGGCCAGAGCATTCAGCTTTCGGAATGCCTGGGCAGCCTGAGCATAGTTGCTTTTGTCGTATTCGATGGTGCCGAGCGACCACCAGCCTTCGGACCAGGTGGGACGCAGAGTCAATGCCTTGTGATACAGCGAGAGAGCTTCGTCGAGGCGATTGGCATCGCGCGCCTGATCGGCTTTTGCGGATAGTTCATTGAAGGTCGAGCCAGCCTTCTGGGCATGGGTGGGTGCTGAGGACAAGAGCATCACAGTAAGGATCAGCGCGAGCGCAAAGACGCGCTGTTGTATATACCCCCTATCCCCCTCGATCAATGGAATCAACGAGTTATCCCCAGATTTTTTGCTACATTTATGCGAACAAAAGAGTTAACAGTCAAAATATTGATTCTACTCGCTTTGGGTTTCCGGTTATCGGTTTTCAGTTTTCGGTGAAACTGCCCCACTCAACCAAAACAAGGTTGAATGGGGCACCCGATGATTCGGAATTTGTTTTTATTCCTATTCTGAAGATAGCCTGCATGAACAGTTTTACTGCCAAATTCCCGAAATTTTTTATTTCCCTGATATGAGTAATTTGGACCCGATTTGTGACGTAACGAGCGCTTGACAAGAAAAACCATGCGGCGGACACAAATAAAATGAGGTGCACCGATTGGTGCACCTCGTAGAAGGGGTTATTAGGTATTAGAAGCTGAAGCGGGCCTGGATCTCAGCCGTCCGTGCTGCAAGAGCATTTTGGGCTTGTCCAAAGTGCGGGTCCTCAATGTTGTTCTGGACGTTAAAGAGGTTCAAGGAGTTCAGCAGGTTGAAAGCGCTGATACGGAATTCCAGACCAGCGTTCTCACCAAAGACCGGCAGCTTCGGCAATCCGAAACTCTTGGTAAGAGTTGCGTCGATGTCGAAGTAGCGCGGTCCGCGGAAAGCATTACGCTCGGTTCCCGGGGCGTCCGGTACATTGGTACAGGTTTCCGGAGAAGTCGTGCCAATGGTGGACGGGAACGCCAGTGTGCATGGCGTGAACGTCGGCTTGGTGAAGTATGTAGAACCGCCATTGGGGAAGTTGCCACCGGCGCTCAGGAAAGTTGAGTTGCCGTAGTTGTGCGTGGCGCCACCAAGATAGGCAACCGGCATCATGGCAGTGTTAGTGCCGTTGGTGCAATTGCCGCCCTGGAAGATTACGTCACAAGAGCCGTAATAGACCGGCGTGAACGGATAGCCGCTATGAGCGTTCAAAACTCCGCTCATGCTCCAGCCGCCCAAGAGTTTGGATACCCAGCCGGATGAACCGGTGTAGAAGCGGGGCGAGTAAACCGCGTAGGCCTTAAAGGTGTGGGTCATGTCGAAGGCCGAATAGCCCCAGTTCTTGCTAGGATCCCATACGTAGTAACTGATCTCGTATGGACCCGAGGCATCATCCTTGCTCGCGGAGTAGCGGTACTGGAAGTCGAACTGGAACGAACTGGACACACTGTGACGGACTTCAGTCAATAGAGCGTTGAATCCAGCGGTTGCGTCATGTCCGTACCAGTCAACGTTGATCAGCGCAGGGTTCAACGGAATGCCCTGTGCGCCGAGCGTCATGTTCAGGTTCTGCTGGCGAGTGAGGTTGCGAGTTTGGGTGCCCTGATAGCCAACTGAGGCTACCCAGTTGTTGGCAAACTCGTATTCACCCGTTAGCGAGTAACGGTAAGCGCGGGTAGTGTGGAAGTCGTTGGGGTAACCCGTGACAGCGACAGGAGCGCCAGAGGTAGGCAGATTGTTGGAACCGAAACTCAGAATCGTGTTCGGGTTCGCCGGATACGGAAGGAATTGGTGCGGATCCGACGGAACGGCGTACACGATCTGGGACGGGTCTATCAGCGTAGCATTGCCGTCGGTAAACGGCACGTTGGTCCACCCGTTCAAAGTGATCGCTTCTTCTTCGCCATTGTAGCCGATGCCGAAACCTCCGCGAATGACCAGTTTATTGTTAAGGTCGTGGCTGCCAAGAGAGCGCGGGCTCCAGGCAAAACCAATCTGCGGTCCAAAGTTCGTTTTGTCAGCGTTGTAGAGATTTCCGCCGATCTGCATGGAGGCACCGGTCAGAGTATTTTGACCAGAACCAAGCCGCAGCGCGGCCAACTGGTCGTGCTGGAAGGAAACAGGACCAAAGTACTCCCAACGCAGGCCAAGATTAATCGTGAAGTTTGGCTTCACCTTCCAATCGTCTTGGGCGAAGAAGCCGAGGAGCGTGGAGCGGGAGTCCTTACGAACATCGGTGGGTTCACCATTCGTCGGATTGAAGGTGCCGGTCTCTTTTACTGGGGCATCATTGAGGAAATCCCAGAAGTTGTTGAAACCGAACTGCGGACGGGCAGACCAGGGGGCATCCTGCACAAAGCGCAGCTTCGTGACTTCGCCACCAAACTTCATATTGTGGCTGCCGTGAACTTTCGTGACCGTATCTTTCAGGTTATAAGTCCACTGGTCGAAGATGCTGCCGGCCGGGCCACCCAGCGGGTTGTCATTGATGCTAATGGTCCCGATGTGATTGCCAGCGTTCTGGTCACCAATGAATGACGGTTGAGGCAGACCGAGTGGAATCTGCGGATTGCTGGTAAGTTCATTCCAGCGCCAACCAGCGGCGTTAACACGAAATTCGTTCAGTAACGTCGGCGAAAAGGTATGGTTCCACAGAAGCGTTTCCGCCTCGTTGGTGGCTTTATGATTGAACAGGTTGGCCTGACGCCAACCGTTATAGGAAAGGCTGCTGACCGGAACGCGGTAGATGCTGAACGCGATCAGATCCTTGCTCGTGGCGTTGAAGTCCACGCGACCGTTGAACTGCTGGTTCGTGGTGTCATTCGGGCCAGCAGCATTGATGTTCATGATGTCGGCGATGCCATCAAGATTCGAGGGAGAACCGGTGCCGTCACCGCCGAGCCCAGGATTCAGTGCATTCTGGAAGCTTGGATCCTTGGTTCCTAACGGTGATGTTAATGGACGGCCTATGTCCAAGCCCTTGCCGGAAATAGCCTGGCAGTTCACACCTTGTACCAAGCCGATCGACGCACAGGTCTGGTCGAGAACTGTGCCAACCGGGGACTCACCAGGATAGTTAGCGTAAGCAGAAGCAATGCTGCCCGACGGAGCCAATTTCAGGGCATCCGGCGTTTCAGCCCAAAATTGGCTGAAATTTGTCGCTGCGTTGGCAATTCTTTCATAGGAGAAGAAAGCAAACAGCTTGTTCTTTATGATTGGGCCGCCGATACTGCCACCCCAATCGTTGTAACGAGACTCATTTCGTTGAGGAGCCACGTTGAGACCATTACTACCTACCCACGACTGATAAGAGTTCAAGCCGGGACGGTCACCCTTAAAGAAAAAGCTGCCGTGATAGTTGTTAGTCCCGTTGTTGGAGATGACCTGAATCTGAGCGCCGCTAAAACGTCCATTTTCGGCGTCATAGTTGTTGCTGAGGACACGAACCTCTTTGATCGAGTCTTCGTTGGGAGTAACAATCGCAGCACCGCCCCAGGACACGCTGGTAATACCAATGCCATCCAGGGTGACGTTATTAGCGTTTTGGCGACCGCCTGCTGCGGAAACCTGCGGCTTGTTCTCGGTAGCGAACACGCCCGTTGTGGCACCCGAACCGCCGGGACCCGCGTTACCGGGCTGTGCCTGGCTATTGCCGCCGCCATCGCGCGAGGCGTCGCCGAACATGCCGGGAGCGAGTTGTACTAACTGGAAGACATCACGACCATATGATGGAAGCTTCTGCACATCCCGAGCCGAGATGGTGCTATTGATGGAAGCGTTCTCGGTGTTGATGAGAGGAGTCTCATCAGCAGAAACCGTAACAGTTTCGTTAGTACCGCCGAGATCGAGCGCTATATCCACGCCCTGAACCTGATCCGCAGTGATGCCAATCTGTTCGAGGACCTTTTTCTTGAATCCCTGCTTCTCAACCGCCAGCGAGTACGGTCCGGGAGGCAGTTGGTTGATGGTGTAGACACCGCCATCGTTCGTAGTAACGGTCTTGGTAACGTTGGTTTCTTTGTTTTTGAGAGTAACTTGAGCGCCGGGAACGACAGCGCCGCTGGGGTCGGTGACAACGCCGCGCAGTACAGCTCTGTATTGTGCGAACGCTGGAGTTAACAACAGAAAGGAAGCGATCAACAACCAAACCACGTGTCGAAAACGACAGGCTTGCTCCATTGCAATGCTCCTCCATCGGACATCAAGGTCACGATTGGGCTTAGTACGTCTGACTACTAAATCGAAAGTAAAACGATTTACTAAACTCAGCGTAAGCAGCAGATTAAAGCACTGGGGTAATCGCGAGTCAAGGATTTCCTGCCGGTTTCCCTTGTGATAAAGAAAGGGTTTGTGCGAGACTTGCGCCCGTGTCCGGGAACAAACAACGGAATGGGACAAAAGCCGACAGACGGCAGAAGAACCGCACATCGCCCCAGAAAAACGGAAAACCGGGCACCATGAAGGAATTGGCAGAGCACCTGGGACTGTCTCCGACCACGGTATCGTTTGTCATTAATCGGGCCCCGATGGCCGATTCCATCCCACAGAAAACTAAAGATCAGATATGGGCCGCCGCAAGACAGTTCCGATACCGCCCGAATTTTTTTGCGCGATCCTTGCGGACGCGACGGAGTTTTACGGTGGGCGTGATGGTGCCCGAGGTCAGCGAGGGCTATGCCGCGACAGTGCTGAGCGGGATCGAAAATCACTTGCTGCAGATCGGCTACTTCTATTTTGTGGTGAGCCATCGGCACCGGAAGGACCTGTTGCAGGAATACGCACAACTATTCGTGGATCGTGCGGTGGACGGACTGATCGCTGTAGATACACCCTGGCGGCGGGAGTTTTCGGCTCCAGTGGTAACGATTTCGGGACATCGGGTCAATGGGGGCGTCACCAATATCGTGCTGAATCACAATAGCGCCGCTGAAGTAGCGATCAGGCACCTGTTTGAATTGGGGCATCGAAAGATTGCCCTGATCAAAGGACAGGACTTCAGTTCCGATACGGAAGTGCGCTGGAAAGCGATCATGGAAGCGGCAAAGAAGTTGGGAGCGCCGATCCCGGAAAAGCTGACGGTGCAGATGGAAGGCAATTCTCCGTCGCCAGAAGTGGGATATGTCGCAACAAAGAAGTTGCTGGCAAAGGCGGGGTCGAACTTCACGGCGCTGTTCGCGTTTAATGATGTGTCGGCGATTGGGGCCATCCAGGCGCTGCGCGAAGCGGGGGCGCAGGTTCCCCAGGATGTGTCGGTGATGGGATTCGACGATATTGAGGCGGCGGCGTATCAGAATCCGCGGCTGACGACCGTGCGGCAACCGCTGCGGAAGATGGGGGAGATCGCGGCGGAGACACTGCTAAAGCGAATTGGACAGCCGGGGATCAAGACTCCGAAGCAAGTGGTGGTGGAACCGGAATTGATTGTGCGGGAGACGACGGGACCTTCACGGGTCGATACATCCATGCGAGCGGTCATCGCAGGAGTATAAAAATGGCCCGGGACCAGCCCGGGCCTAAGTGCAAATGGTTCTGCCGATTAAACTGCCTGCGCCAGTTCCGAATCCTCGACGTCCAATTGCTGGTCTTCGTCGCCAACCGACTCGTGCTTGCGAGCGACGAGGACATAGATCGACGGCACAACAAACAGAGTGAAGATCGTACCGATGATCATGCCGCTGACGAGCATGATGCCGATGCTGTTGCGGGCTCCGGCTCCGGGGCCCTTGGCGAGCACCAGCGGGAAGTGACCCACAACCGTTGCTGCGGTAGTCATGAGGATTGGACGAAGTCGCGTGGATGCAGCTTCAACCACGGCGGCGATTTTGCTCTTCCCTGTTTCCTGCAGGTGGTTGGCGAATTCGACGATCAAAATTCCGTTCTTTGACACCAATCCCACCAGCGTGATCAGTCCGACCTGACTGTAGATATTCAGCGTGGTGAATCCGAGGAACGAAAACATCAGCGCCCCGGAGATGGCCAGCGGAACAGAACCGATCAGAATGATGAACGGATCGCGGAAACTTTCAAACTGCGCGGCGAGAACGAGATAAATCAGCACGCCGGAGAGCAGAAAGACGCCAAGGAACTTGCTGCCTTCGGTACGGAGCTGTCGCGATTCGCCGGCGTAGTCGATGGTGAAACCCTGGGGGAGGATATTCTTCGACTCGGTTTCGAGGAAGGTCAGCGCCTTGTCGAGCGGGACTCCGGGCGGAATGACACCCTGGATACGCACGGCATTAAGCTGCTGGAACTTCTTCAATTCGCGCGGCTGTGTCGTATTTTCGAGGTGAGCGAATGTCGAGAGTGGAACCAACTGATTGTTCGCTCCGGTGACGTAAATCTCCGAAAGCTGGTCGGGCGTAAGGCGGTCGACGCGCTTCACTTGCGGGATGACCTTGTAGCTTTGTCCCTGGATGCTGAAGCGGTTGACGTAATTTCCGCCGAGCATGGTGGAGAGGTCTTTTCCGACCTGGCTGAGATCGACGCCCTGGGCACGTAGCTTGTCGCGGTCGAAGACGACTTCGGCCTGAGGCTGGTCGTACTTAAGATCAGAATCGGCGAAGATGAACATGCCGCTCTGGAATGCCTTCGCCACCAACTGATTGGCGAACTGCAATAACTGTTGCGGCTCAGCCGAGGAGGCAATGACGAAGTCGACCGGGAAATTTCCGCCGCCTGGCAAGGGCGGAGGCGTGAGGGGAATCACACGAATGCCGGCAATCTGCGATAACGGCTTGGTGGATGCGACCAGGAGTTGTTGCGTCGTACGCTTGCGCTGGCTCCAAGGTTTGGTAACCATCCCACCAAAACCGCCACTGGGATTGGTGATCTGGAAGACGCTTTGGCTCTCCGGGAACGAGTGATAGACGTCGTACACCTGCTTCGCGAAAAGCTTTGTCTGATCAAGCGTGGAATTGGCCGCAGCCTGAATCACGCCGAAGACGACGCCCTGATCCTCCGACGGCGCGAGTTCCTTCTGCGAGAACATGTAGAACGGAACAATCAACGCAGCCACGAGGACCCACACAATCACGACGACAGGCCGCCACTTCAGAGTCCCGACGAGCATATTCGTGTAAAGGCTGCGCACGGATTCGAAACGGCGATTAACCCATCCGGAGAAGCCCTTCTCTGTGTCGCCGGCACGCAGGAGCTTGGAGCCCATCATCGGAGAAAGCGTCAGTGCGACAACGCCCGACACGATGACCGCGCCTGCCAGGGTGAAGGCGAATTCGCGGAAGAGAGCGCCGGTGAGTCCGCCCTGGATACCGACAGGTGTATACACGGCCGCAAGGGTGATCGTCATCGCGATGATGGGACCGACCAATTCGCGGGCAGCGTCTTTTGCAGCCTGGAACGGCGTTTTTCCGAGATGCAGGTGGCGTTCGACGTTCTCCACCATGACAATGGCGTCGTCAACGACGAGGCCGACGGAGAGCACGATCGCCAGAAGCGTCAGAAGGTTAATCGTGAATCCTGCGGCAAGCATCAGGAAGACAGCGCCAATCAGCGAAATTGGGATGGCGATGATCGGGATCAACACCGAGCGGAATGAACCGAGGAACAGGAAGATCACGATGATGACGATGATCAGCGTCTCAGTGAGCGTGTGCAGCACTTCGTTGATCGCATCCTGGATGTACTCGGTCGAGTCATAGGGGATACCGATCTTCATGCCGACGGGCAATTGCGCGCGGATGCCGGGAATCTCATTGCGCACCGCCTTGATGACCTCGAGCGAGTTGGCGGTAGGCAATACCCAGACACCCATGAAGACGGCGCCTTCTCCATTGAAGCGGACGTCGTCGTCGTAGGTTTCGGCACCGAGGACCACGTCGGCGATTTCGCCGAGGCGGACGATGGTTCCCTTGTCCTGTTTGACGACGAGGTTCTTGAACTCGTCGGCAGTTTGCAGATCGGTATTGGCAACAAGGTTGACAGAGACCATCGAACCCTTGGTGTTACCGAGGGCGGACAGGTAGTTGTTGTTTGCGAGCGCGTCGTGAACCTGCGATGGCGAAATGCCCAGAGCAGCCATCTTGTCGGGCTTCAGCCAGGCTCGCATAGCGAAAGTGCGCTTGCCGAGAATGTCAGCTCGCTGCACACCGCTTACCGCGCTCAACTTCGGCTGGACGACGCGTGTGAGGTAATCGGTGATCTGGTTCTGGTCAAGATCAGAGGACGAGAAGCCGATGTACATCGCGGCAAACTCCGTGTCGGCAGTTTGCAGATCGATGATGGGAGCTTCAGCCTCCGGCGGCAGGTCGTTGCGGACCTGTGCGACCTTGGCCTGAATCTGCGTGAGCGCAGCGTTGGTATCGTAGTTGAGCTTCAGGTGAACAGTGATCGTGCTCATTCCCTGAGTGCTCGACGACTCCATGTAGTCGATGCCATCGGCGCTGGCGATGACGCGTTCGAGCGGCGTAGTGATGAAACCACGAACAAGGTCAGCATTCGCACCAACGTAGACAGTAGAAACCTGGACCACGGCAATATCGCTGCGCGGATACTGGCGCACGCTCAGCGAGCGGATCGACTGTAAACCTGCGATGAGGATCACGAGGTTCACGACGATCGCGAGAACCGGCCGTTTAACAAAAAGATCCGTGAACTTCATTTAGTTGTCCTCAACCTTGGGAGCCGGACTATTTCCAGGCTGCACTTTGTTGTTGACCTGCACCGCCGCACCGTTGCGAAGCTTGAATACACCGGAGGTAACGATTTCATCGCCAGGCTTAATGCCGGAGATGACTCCGACCTGATCGCCGCGCGATCCCTGGGTTTTTACGAACTGTTGGTGCACGCCGCGATAGCTCTTACCATCCGGACTTTTCATGTCGGTCAGAATGAAGACCGAGTCACCGAAAGGCGCGAAGTTGATCGCAGAAGCCGGCAGTGGAATGAGCGTGTGCTTGTCGCCGACAGCGACTTCAACCTGCACAAACATGCCGGGATGAAGTTTCGATTGCGGATTGGAAACAGTCG
>CAYWSM010000456.1:0-3738 GCA_964460935.1 uncultured Terriglobales bacterium
GATTGCCGAAGTGGTCCATGGAGCGCCTAGCCGTTTTTCCGATCCGGCTCGCTTCTCGTTCGCTCACGGCGGAAAAGACGGTCATCCGTTTCCCGTGCCTCTAAAAACCTACGACGAATCCATCTCCGTGTTGCGCAAGTCTCTCACGGCAGCAAAACTCCAGGATTCTGAGCGTACCGACGGCTTCAAAAGACTGGATCGCTTTACTCGCGTCATTGAAAAACTCTTAAGCCCGGAAGCCGATTTCACCGCGACTCTCGCTCATGAATATGCGATCTCACCTTCTCTGGATGGGCGAACTGTGTTCGATGACAGGCACAAGCGTGAAAGCTCCACACCCGACCCGCAGTTGGACCTATTCGGACCCCACTGAATCGTTCTTCCGTTTGGGCCGTGGCATCGCATTGTGCCTTCCATAAACGACCAGAAGCACAAAGAAAATCACGATCGGAATGCAGAGTAGCGGATGGCCCGTGTCGCTCAAATAGGGAACGACAAAGATGACTACGATCGCCGCTGCTACGGCAATCAGCACAAAAAATGTGGCATTCGCGCGCATGTGTCACTTCTTAGATGCGATTGCCGCAGACATGTGGACGGATCGAATGTTTGCGGGAGGATATCTCCCGCCTTCCATCCAGGAATGCAAGCACTACAGTGCATGATCCCGACGCAACCTTCTTACCATCAGGACGTTCATTTAGTATCGAGCCATTGCAGAAGCATCTGAAGCGCGTTGCTGTCCTGATCGTCGGATGGGCATTCATTCTCCTCGGGATCGTGGGCTTGTTCCTGCCGATTCTGCAGGGAGTTCTGTTCCTGCTGATCGGGTTGCTTATACTGTCCACCGAGTATGCTTGGGCGCATCATCTCCTCGAGAAATTGCGGACGCGTTTTCCAAGGATGTCTGAGTCGCTCGACCGCGCTCGCATGAAAGCAGAGCGCTGGATGAAAAAAGTATCGTGAGCCGCTGGTTCCAATCCGTATTCGGAGCGCTTGAGCGCGAGGCTTGGGTCCGTTTCTTCGCCGCGCTTTTTGGTCTCGCGCTGGCCTTCGCTGCGGCTCTGTTCTCAACCGTCACCAAAGATGCCGGCAATGTGCTCGGGACGGCCGTCCTGGCCTCGGCGGCGTTGCTGCTCTCCGGCTGGGTCGCCCTGACCACGGTTCCCTACCTCGCCCGTCGTGTCGCCCTTACGCGCGTGCGCGATGCGCTCGACTACGACGTGACCCGCGAGGGACTGATCTACATGGTCATCGTGCTCGTCATCGGCGTCGCGGCATTGAACACGGGCAACAACCTGTTGTTCATCATCGTCTCGGCGATGCTGGCGGCGATCATCGTTTCCGGTGTGGCTTCGGCAGCGATGCTGCGGCGTGCCGAGATGGATCTCACCATCCCCGAGCATGTTTTTGCCAATGATAGCGTAGTCGGACGCGTGAACGTTCACAACCGATCGCGCTGGTGGCCTGCGTTTTCGGTAAGCGTGGTACCGCCGAAGGTAAAAGCGGCAAAGAGCAAGTGGGTGCTGCACCGGTCGTTGTTCCGATGGCCGCCAAAGGCGCCGCCGGAAAAGCAATGGCTAAAGATTCCGGATCTATACCTGAGTCGCATGGTCATCCCCGCCGTACGCGCCGACATTCTGAAGGATCCGGTTTACTTCCCGTACATTCCGAAGAACGCTTCCGCCAGTGCCGAAGTTGATCTCACCTTCGCGCAGCGTGGTCGCTTTGTTCAGGACGGCTTCGGTATCGCCACGAGATTCCCGTTCTCCTTTTTGACGAAAACGCGTCGCATCTCCCTCAAGCGTGAGGTGATCGTTTATCCCCCAATTGAGCCCACAGACGACCTCTTTCAGGTCCTGCCGATGATTACCGGCGAGTTCGAGTCGTTCGTCGCCGGCCGCGGATACGACCTGTACCGCATCCGTGAGTATCTGCCGGAAGACTCCGCCCGCCACGTGGACTGGAAAGCCACCGCGAAAACGGGCGCTCTCAAAGTTCGGGAATTCACAAAGGAAGACGAACGTAAGCTGCGTATCGTGTTCGATAATCCCGGTCCCGGTGTGGTTACGCCCGAGCAGTACGAAAAATATATCGCCCTGGCGGCTTCCCTCGGCTGGCACTTCTCGGACGAAAACACTGAGCTCTCCTTCGCCGCAGACGAAGTGCTGCTCTCGTCGGATATCTATGGATTTCTCCGCTATCTTGCTCTGGTACAGCCCCGTAAGAGCGACTCGCTTCTTGAAACGTTGCCGCTATCGGACGATTACAACGTGATCTTTACAGCACGGCCGCGCGGCAGCATTCCCACTCCGCTCTGGAATTGCAGCTACTTCATTTTTTTCGAGTAACCCGTCTTCCCATACCCGTCCCGATAGGCATATACTCGCCGCCCCGGAGCATCTAACCGCTTCCGGTAGGCCCTTACACCAAGGAGGATTGCGTGGAACGAATAGTGGACTTGGTGAAAGACAGGGACGTGTACTACGTGGAAACTTCGCAGTCGGTTCTCGACACAGCGAGGTTCATGTCCGAAAAGAACATAGGCGCCGTAGCGGTCGTTCGTGGCGACGAGTTGGTCGGCATCTTTTCCGAACGCGACTTGATGAAGCGTGTGGTCGCCGTGGGAAAAGATCCCGCCGCCACAACGGTTGAACAGGTCATGACCGCCGACCCGCTGGTGGTCTCGCCGCATGAAAGAATCACCGACTGCATGCGCACGATGAAAGAGCATAGCTTCCGCCATCTGCCGATTTGCGATGGACGCAAGCTGAAAGGGCTGCTCTCGCTGCGCGATCTGCTGCTGCACGATCTGGTCGAGAAAGACGGCGAGATCCAGTCCATGCGCGCGTACATCTCGGCGGCTTCCTAGCCTCCGAATTCGATCGCACTGGGTGCCCCATCCTCGCGATCTGTGGACGAGGATGGGTTCGTTCTCGCGATGTTAAAATCGAGTTTTCCGGCGAGATCGCGGCCCATGTCTATCCAAAGTGTCAGCAAATCTCTGCGCAAGTTGTTAGGGCGCGACGCCGTCCTCGACCGCCCCGAAGACCTTCTGCTTTACGAGTACGATGGCGGACTCGCCAAGGGCACCCCGGACCTCGTCGTCTTCCCGCAGAGCACAGAACACGTCATCGCCATTGTTCGCGCAGCTAATGAGCACAAGATCCCCATCGTCCCCCGCGGCGCCGGTACCGGCCTCAGCGGCGGCGCTGTCCCGAAAACCGGTGGCATCGTTATCGCCTTCTCGCGGATGAACAAGGTTCTCGAAATCGACGTTGTGAACCGCCGTGCCGTGGTTCAGCCCGGAGTGGTCAACACCGAGCTTTCTGCCGCTGTCGCGAAGTACAAGCTTTTCTTTGCCCCCGATCCTTCCAGCGGACGCGCCTCCACCATCGGCGGCAACGTCGCCGAGAATTCCGGCGGACCCCACACTCTCGCCTACGGCGTAACTGTGAACCACGTCACCGGACTCGAGGTCGTGCTTCCCAGCGGCGAACTGGTGCAGTTCGGTGGCAAAGCCGCCGACAGCGTCGGCTACGATCTCACTGGCTTCTTCTGCGGATCGGAAGGCCTGATCGGAATCGCCACAAAGATCACCGTCAAGCTCTCGCGGGTCGCGGAATCGGTCGCCACGTTACTCGGCATCTTCAACACCGTCGACGATGCAGCGAACACCGTCACGTCGATCACCGAGCATGGCATCACTCCTGCCGCACTCGAAATGCTTGACGGCCT
>CAYWSM010000457.1:0-5953 GCA_964460935.1 uncultured Terriglobales bacterium
TTTCTACCTTAAGCGACTGTGCCGAACGGGGCTATGATACGCGTCACCGATCAGCTTGCGTGCCCCGGGTTCGCCCTTCTGTTGGGCTAACCCGGGATTCACCGCCTCCAATCCGTCAGGATTTTAGGGTTCAACATCGGAGATCGCAGGAGAATCTTGCGGCGCCGACAGCTATTACGGCCGCGCTACGGGCTCGCCCGATTTCGGTATCTCTACCTTTTGTGTCGTCTCGACCGAGAACAACTGGAAATTGCTGAACGTATGCCGATGGTGGTAGCGCTTCCCGCGATAGTCCATATAGATCTCTGCTGTTTGCGGCAGCCAAAGACGCAATTTGCTCTTGGGAAATTCCACCGATCCGTAATCCACGATCACGTGTTCGAGCTTTAGCGGAATCTGCGGGATCGGTTCCCGCAAGTTCGTTTCCAGGCGCAACACTTCGAAGGTATCGGCGTCGATCCACGCCCTCGCCTTCAGCATTACGTTGAATAGCCGGTTGGCGATGCGGTAAACGCGGAAATTGTCGCCGCGGGTCTGCACCAGATGAATGCGCCACGCGCGGTGGCCATGCCACTCCGTCAGCCCCTCACATTTTGCCGTAAAGTCTTTCAGATAATTCGGGTGGAAGATCATCGCGAATGCCGCCGTACCGGTGGTCGCGAGTTTGGACGGAAACTCCTGGTCTGCCACGCTTGAATCGCGATATTCCTCTACGGCCAATTGCTTCGGCGCGACTTCGTGAATGTAAGCGGCGTACCGGAAAGTCGCTTTTCTTGCCACGTGTCGCTGGCCATGACTGTCCCATTCATCGAACTGTACCCGCTCCCTCGCCCCGAAACGCTGCATGTTATCTACGAGCGCCTGCACGCGCTTACTGCTGGCGTCGAGGATCTCATCAAGGGGACACGATACTGGCGTCCCAGCAACCGGAGCGGCTTGATCGATATCAGGCGGAGCCCAGAAGGAAGATTGCGGCGGTGCACTTTGTGCCACTGCCGAAGGCAGAAACATCACGACAACAGCGATCAACACACCAGCGAGAACACCTCGACCGATGAGGCCCCAATTACACACAACGCACCTCCGGCGGAACACCTACGCCAGACAAAAAAGTAAATACGCAAAAGTGAACTCAATGACAGTCCTGAGTCTCACCTGGGGGGATCAATAGTATACGAAACGGTCAAGCGATTCTATTTGCTAACCTCCGCCTCCGGATTCTGGCGCCCACGACCCGAATCCTCCAAGTGCATTGCGCCTCAAACCCATTCTCGCTAGCACGCGATAGAACGCCTCTTTGAAATACGGTGGCTTGGTTACTCTGATAGGCATAGTCGCAATCTCATCAGCCTTCGCCGAGACAATCTCAATCCCCTGCTCCTGATAACGCAGAAGAACGTGAGCCAAATCCGCCTGCGGAGAAGATTTATCGGTTTGAACCAGAAGAACACGCGCGATGCCATGCTCTCTCAGGAATTTCGCTGACGGAAAATCTTGCGGAACGAGCATCCAACGATTGTCAAACATGCCTTCGCTGACGCTGCGCCCCAAACGTCGCGAATCGAGCATGAACACCGGAGACGATTGTTCCGGACGCGAGATCTTTGACAGCTCTTCAGTCGCCCAGCACATAGCTGCGATGAGTCCTTGCATCGGAACTGCTTCATAAGCCGAGTTGTCAGTGGTACCGACGATCTGCAAGGTTGAGATCGGGGCGGGAGATGCGTTGAACAGTGGCACTGGAGCCATCCCTCTCCGTGCTAAGGTCACCGCCACTCGGACGGCATCGACTCCTTCGATGTCGAGAACGACCGCTGTTTCTTTATCAAGACCGCTGGCCCACGGCGTCAGCAACTCCTCGAAGCTCACTGTCGCACGGCTTGCGCAGTCTAGTTGTGTGAACAGCACCGGAGCCACCCAAGGTGACCACAGTGCACTCGCTGGAGCCCACACCTCATATGCCTGTTCATTGGTCATCATTAGTCCTCAAAACAAGACTGCTATGTCTTGAGCCTCATCATCCGTAAGCGGTTTGTGCGCTACACGCGCATAGGCGCCCACCGCGTACTTGTCAATGGTGTACATACCAAGACAGGGATACAAATCACCCCAACGCGACGGAACCGGCACAACTCGGAAACGTCGCTGCATGACCCAATTCTTCACGTCGCTTCTCGCCGAACGGAGGATGGCTCTCATCTCTTTCTCCGGTGTGACGCCAACCATGCCAACGCCCTCGCCCACCCTTCCGAAAACCGGTTTCAGAACCCACCCAGCTTCCACTTTTTCCCCGAGACCAGCAGCCGTGCGTGTCTCGGGTAGAAGCTTTCTCCATAAAGAAAGATCCGTTTCCATGCGGTCCCACATTACCGGGAATGCCTTTGATTGAATCAACAGGGCCGTTGCCGGATTGCTGATTGGAACTCCGCAACCATCGAGGTACGGCCCCCAACCTTTCATCTTCGCAAGCCAATCGGCCGGAAAGAAACGAACGATTGCCGCGATATCTTGCTCAGAAAATCGCGAGCGCACTCGTGCCCCCTCACCATTCCATTTCAAGTGCACCGGGCTCACTTGCACCACCTCGCGGTCGCACTTGCGAATCAGTCTTGCGAGATATTCCATGACCTGTCGGTCGTCGGAGTAGGCGGTGGCGTGTGCCATCGCGATGACTCCTTCTGGTTTCGCCGAACGCAGAATTGCCTGAATGTACGCTTTGGCCGTACCAGAAGGAGCTTCGGCACCGAAGTGCTCTGCCATTAGCTCTGTAAATCCCGAGCCTTCTACGAACCCGCCCGGCACATCTGAATTCACTTCACTGATCTGCCAACCCTCGTCGGTCCAGTGAAAGTCGAAGCGCATCAGTCGCGGCCCGCGTGCTTGCTGCAGGGCGTTACGTTCAAGTTCGCGAATGAACGCGACCGGTACGCCAAGCGAGACAAGCAATTCAGGGCGAGAAACCAGTTCGGCTTCTGCGGCAAGGGACTCTGCCGCCAATTCTTCTGCTATGGAGCACAACTCAGCCCAAGCCCCGCGATTAAGATACAACGGGAAATCGGCAAGCACGCAATGGTCGTAAGACTGTACGTCCCACTTGCAACACTCGAACATGGCACGACGCCGAATCGCATGCCATGCATCGGACGGAACCTGCTCCCCAACGCGAAACGGTAAGCTCACAGTCGGCCCATCCAGTTAAGAACGAACACCCCAATACCGACCGATAGATACAAGAATCCCGGCCATCGGCCTTCGCTTTTTCCGTCAATGATAATGGCGGCGAAAGTCGCAGCGATCGCGAAGATTGCAATGCGGAAGAAGCCAGTCAAAACCAGCCTGGGGATCCAATCTCCCGAAGCCGCCACACCCAAAACGATGGAGTTACCCAGCAGCACCGCTCCGAGTTTCAACGCGGCGGCAGTGTCATGCTCAATCGTGATCTTCTCGGAGGCACTGGTGAATTGCTCGTACGCCCGCCATAACACCAGCCACAATCCGGTCGCGAGCCCCGCCGAAGCGAGTACCGCTTCGACTCCGGGACCTTCGCCCACATTGCTGCCTGCGAAGGTTATGGTGGCCCCGACGACTGCTGCCAAGCACGGCCACAATGCGACACAGTTTCGGTGCTCCAGCACATCGTCCCGCACGCTGATTCCTAACCATCCGGCAATCTTTGTAACTAAACCGATCCAGGCAGCGCCCAGGACCAGATACATCAGGATGTAAACCGAATCTTCGCGAACTTCCTTAGCCGCATATCGAACAAGTACGAAATAGAGGAAGACCAACGACAAAGGCGGCGCCATCGCTAGGATTTGTCGTGACCGTCCATGCTCACCTAAACGAGTTACGCGAACCAGATCGCTGTACCAGGAGAACCACGCCCAAGCCGCGATGGTGACCGAAACTATGGAAACGAAGAACTCATCACCAAACAACTTGTTGAGACCTCCACATGTGCAGGAATAGATTGCGGATTATACGGTTTTTTCACTCGTTCTTCGAAGATTGACTAGTAGCGCGGATTCCGCATCGAGGAGAAATTGAGTTGGAGCGGACAATAAAGTACCGGGAAATTCGAGCTAAGCTTGCCATGCCGAATCCTGATGGATTCTGAAGCACGAGTGTGAATCGAACCCCGATTTAATCTATTTCTTCACCATGGCAATCTCGTAGTGCGTCTTATCCACGCCACCATTTCTGTGGTGCGCTTCGGTGTCGAGGCTGAGCTTCACCGGACATCCCTTGTCATTCACCCACCATGTCCCTTTTTCATAGCCGCCATCGCCCAGCGTCGATTTGTAGAGCCACTTCTCCGCGCTGTTGGCGCGAGCGGTGTCCACCGAGTACTTCACCGTCTGATAGCCATTGATCTGCTCGTTGCCTTCTTTCTGGACCGCGGAACTGTTGCGCACCAGCGCAATCGTGCTCGACATGCCGGAGACGCCCATCAGCCCAGAATAGGCCGTCTGCCAACTCTGCTGGTCGGAGCGCACGCCGTGCACGGGATGCGTCCCGCTGCTGTTCGTGGATGATCCGTCAATCGACTGTGGCGTGACGTCGGCCTCCTGTTCGACGGGATTATTGGGGTCGGCCTTGTGGTAGGAGTAATGAAATGCTTCCGTCGGCTTCTGGATGCTGTCGAAAACGCAGTTGAGATCGAGTTCATAGCCGGGTGTGCTTGCGGCCGTCGTGTCCGTCGTGCTGGACTCGGAATTCTTCGCCGACTTCTTTGAGTTACAGCCCGCAAGACACAGTAAAGCAGCAAAACACACGACGAATATGCGTCCGAACTTCATGGCATCGCTCCTTTCGTGGCCCTTGAGCGCCGTAGATATGCGCTTTCCCAGAGATATTGCGCTTCCCCAGTCGCGGCAGATTATCGCGCCTTTTCAAAAGCTTTGCCAGAGCGGACCAAACACTCTTCCCGTGCAACCTGTCACAGTCGGCTAACGGCGCCGTTCCTTCGACCGATATCGACCACTATTCACTGACCACCGTCCACAGTCCACCGTCCACTTTTCCCACAACCCTCCCTCTTTCCCAACACCATTTCCACCGTTGCACCACTTTTGTTGAATTGACCCTGCCTCTCATCCCCCGTACTCTCGAACCTGCCTGTCCAACCAGTTTTCCAGCCGGGCGACGGCGAAGAATTGCCGTCCCACAACTGATCAAGACAAGCTCCGGAACAAGCCCATTCCGGCACTTTAGTCAAGTGCCGTTTTGGCCAAGAATCGCCGCGGATAAGTAATTGAACTACAATATGTAGTACAGGGGTCTTGACACGCGCAACGTATAGGCGTAATTTCACCATCCCAAGCTTGAAACGGGTCTTCCACAGGAACCAGCCAAAGCAACTGTGGACGCCCCACTTCAGGCGGTAAGCCGGGCAGTAGCGGTGCCCCAGATCGGTTGTCTTTTGACCGATCTGTGATCGACACCTTGACCGTTCCCAGCTCTTGATCTTTGCCGTTTGTCGTTTACTTCGCACGCCGGCCCCGTCCGGCGCAACTCGGCCCGTTTGCAAGATAGTCCGGGAGCGAAGTTGGCCTTAACCGTTTCGCCGCCGTGAGGCGCTTCTGGAGACCAGACCAATGTCGGAAGTCAAAACAACTACCACCGCCGTCAACGCCACCGACGTTGCCACCGCCACCAAAACCACCATCGACCGCAAAAAGTACCCGGGACTCACTTTCCGCCGCCGCTTCACCAAGCCCGGCGTGAACCCCTACGATTCCGTCGAGTGGGAGCTTCGCACCGCCTCCATCACCGACGCCAAGGGCAACACCATCTTCGAGCAGAAAGATGTCGAGTCGCCCAAGGACTGGTCGATGACCGCCATCAACATCGTGGCCTCGAAATATCTTCACGGACGCCTCGGCTCGCCCGAGCGCGAATCCGGCGTGCGCGCCCTGGTCTCCCGCGTCGCCGAAACCATCCGTGACTGGGG